>CAZLXP010000006.1:0-46923 GCA_964563535.1 uncultured bacterium
CGTCGCTCGCGGCCGCGGCTCGAGCCGACGAAGAAGCGCTCGAGCGCCGCACCGCGACGCTACTCTCTCGCCTTATAATCAACGCCGGCGACGACGAAATACGGCTCGCGCCGTCCTTCCCGGCGGCGCTGCCCGAGGCGCTGCGCGGCCGCGCCGTTAGGCAGCTTTACCGTCAGCTCGTCGGCTCGAGGCGGGGGTTGGAACGCCGGCACGTGGAAGACGTGCTTTCGCTTCGGCCAGACGGCGCCGTATGCCTCCCGGCGGGGGTTGCGGCGCGGCGGGAGCGCGACGGCGTATCCCTCGAGCGAGCGAGGGCCGAGCCGGCGCTGCGGGATTGGTCGGCCAAGGTCGCGGTCCCGGGGCGAACGCTCGCGGCGCCCGCCGGGGTAGAACTCAGCGCGGCGCGCGAGCGAGCCCCGGAAAACTTGCGCGGCCGGGGCCTGGCCGAAGTCTGGCTGGAGGAGCGCTTAGCCGCGGCGCCGCTCCAGCTCAGGGCGTGGCGGGAGGGCGACCGCATACCGGCCGTCGGCCTGGGCGGCACGAAGAAATTACAAGACATATTTACCGACGCCAAAGTGCCGGCGGCCGAACGGCGGCGCTGGCCGGTGGTGTGCGCGGGCTCGGGAATTTTGTGGGTCCCGATGCTCGCGCTGGCGGAGGGCGCCGGGGCGGGGCCGGGCGAGCCGTCGGTCCGGTTATCTTGTTTACGGCCGCGGGCGGCGGGCGTCTCGCGCCTGGAAAGGACGCGCCATGGATTACAAAGGGAAAATAGATAAGGTCCTCCACCACCGCGACGTCTTGGCGGCGCGGGTGGTAGAAGTGGGGCGGCAGATCAGGGCCGACTACGGCGGCAAGGACCTCGTCGTCGTGGTCGTGCTCAAGGGGGCGTTCGTCTTCGCCGCGGACCTCATCCGCGCCGTCGACTTGCCGATGGTGGTCGACTTCGCGGAGATAATCAGCTACGGCGAGGGTACCGAGACCACCGAGGAGGTCGTGCTGACGAAAGACGCGGGCGTGAACGTAAAAGGCCGGGACGTGCTGGTAATCGAAGACATCGTCGACACCGGCTTAACGACGGCGTTCCTGGTGGACCACCTGCGCATCCGCGAACCGCGCAGCATCCAGATCTGCGCGCTTTTGTATAAGCCGGCGATGCAGCGCGTAGAGGTGCCGCTGCGGTACGTCTGCTTCGAGGTGGGCGACGCCTTCGCCGTCGGCTACGGCCTCGACTACGCCGGCCGCTACCGCAACCTCCCCGACATCGTGACGCTAAAAGAATTACGCGATAAAGAATAAAAACCGTTATAAAGCCCAACTACAAGGGGGCATGAAATATGTGGCGGCGGGCTTTTTATTATACGCTGGCGCTGGTCGTGATATTAGTCCCCGTGTTAAGTTGCGGCGGCGCGGCCCTAAATTTTAAATTCCGCGACGGCGACGAAAACCGCTTAGCAAAAAGGCGGCCCGACGGCCGCCTTAACAGCTTCGGCGTAAATGTTATTCGAACAACGCTTTGATACGGCCCAGCGACGCCGGCGCTACAGGGGCGTTGTCTTCGTAATTGTATATATACTTAGTAGCGGCGTCGACCACGTATAAACCCCCGCGGGGTTCCGTATCTTTTATATAATTGTAAACGGAAATACCCGACGGTATCTCGATGCCGGTTATGACAGGGTACCGGGAAATTCTAACGTAAATAGTATGGGTACCAGCATCGCCGACTAACGCCCAATTATCGCCTACGCAGGAAGTGGGTTTTAACCCGGGGCCCCGGAACGCGCTTATAAGGTAACCTTCTTCGGGGTCTAACGCCGCGACGACGTTCAGGTCCGGTATAGTTACCTCAAGTCTTTCTGGCCATCCCGCATAGTCTATACCAGCGGGGCCCGGAAGGGGGCAAAGAAAAGAACTCAGTACCGAGCCGGTCGTCGTTATTTTATATATCCAAGAGGTAAGGTAATTGGATAAATAAAGGTAATCTTCTAAAGGAGGGATACCTGTTATACCCCAGGCGCCGGGCCCTCCCGGCGCCGGGAAGCTCGAACTTAAGGAACCGGTTTTAGGGTTTATTGCGTAGATTTGCGGGGTCGGGCCGTCGCCTAATAAATAATATTTCGGATACGAGGTTAGGCCCCGGGGCTCGGCGCACGGCGCCGGGCAAGAAGATACTAAATACAAACCACTAGCCCCGACGCAGGTTAGGTTGAAGGTCAAAAACGCGGAAACGTAAATAAATTTCTTAAACATAAGAAAACCCCCTAGGTTCTAAGGCTTCGTGAAGGTCCTTACGGCGGGTATAAAGTTGTGCTTCGTCGCGGTTAGCTTGCCGTCGTTGAACCCACATATAGGTCCTTGAATCGGCACCTACCGTCGCCGCCGGCAGTTGTCGAATTTATGGCCAGCCTTACCCCACCCTGATTAAATCGAACGACAGGACGAACAGCACGTACGACTCCACGGCCGTCGTAAAACCCTCGGTCCGCATTATTTCGCCCGCGCGGCCGGGATAATACTCGTACGGGCCATACCACACGCGGCGATATTCCAGGCCGAACGCCACGCGGTCTACGGGCCGGTAGTCCGCCGCGACGGCGGCCGTTATCGTGGGCGATTCCACGGCCCCGTCACTCTGCTCTAGCATGCTATAGAGTATTTGCTGCCGTTCCCGGTAATTAACGCTGCCGGCGACGCCAACCTTTCCGAAAGGCCCCGTTCTCACGCCCGCCGCCGCGATAGGCGTCCAATTGTACGTCGGCGCCGCGCCGACCATCCATGCTTTGCCGACCGGGGAACGCGAGAAGCCCGCGCCGCCCGCGCCTAAGATTTCCCACCGGTCGCCGTGAAGCGGGACGTATTCGGCGGTTACCCCCGCTTCCAAGGTCGGTCCCGGTCGGAAACCCGACCTCTCATGGCGCCGGGAAAAATCGGCCTTAACGCCCACCGGTCCGAAATCGCCGCCCAACGTCGCGAAGAAAGGATAGTGCGTCTTCGTGGGTTCCGGGTTCCCCGTATCCTCGTTCAGAAACGCCGCGCCGCCCGCCAGCGACGACGACAGCGTCCAACCAAGTCCGGAACAAGGTGCGATAACCATAACCGCCAGCGCTATATACCCGATTTCCTTAATCATAATCTACGTCTCTCCTTTACGTAAAATACAAAACCGCCGCTGCCCCTACGGGCGCGCCGGCAAGGTATAAACTTATCTTTTTCATCGTGTCCTCCTAACGTTATTTTATATTTAATATATAGCATAATTACCCCCGCTTGTCAAGTACTTTTTTTCGATAGCCCGTTCGGTGCCCACGCCGTTATAGCCGTGCGGCGCCGGTTCGATTATAATAATTCCCCGGTTTCCCTCAATATATATATTTCGCGCCCCCGCCTATTATACTTTACCTCGTAGACCCGAAGATGGTGAGTACCATGTCCCTTGTCCCCCCAGCCGAGGGCCTTTTAACCTTGCTTTGATAACGTTTTTATGTTAAAAAATACGTCTTGCCGCGCGCGAGACGCGGGGCGCTTTATCTATGCAGCTCAAATTCGGACGCGTCGACCTGGTAAAGGAATTTCTGCGTTTCGCGCGCCTCGTGGCCGCGGCGCTGGTCGCAGTATTATTGGGCTACCTCGTCCTCGTCGTAGGGCTGGGCCGCCTCTTCGTCGCCGGCGGCGCGGAAGTCGCGGTGCCCGAGATAATAGGTCATAACGTCGACGAGGCCGAGATGGCGCTGGCCGACGCCGGCCTGGTGATGAAGGAAATAGGCGTCGCCAAAGACTCGTCCCTGCCCGAAGGGTTCGTCGTGGAGCAGGACCCGGAGCCGGGCATCAAGGTCCGCAAGGGGCGGACGGTCAAGGTCCGCGTGAGCGCCGGCCTGGCCGAAGTGCACGTCCCCAACGTCGTCGGCCGGACGCTGCGGCAGGCCGAACTGGTCCTCAGCCGCATCGGCCTTAACGTCGGCGAGGTCACGGACGTGCACGACGACACCGTGCCCCAGGACCACGTCATCGACCAGACGCCGAAGCCGCGCGAGAAGGTCAACCGCGGCACCAAGGTGAACTTGCTGGTGAGCCTGGGCTCGGAAGAGGTCACCATCCTGATGCCGGTCAACCTCATCGGCCTCACGGTGGACGAGGCGGCCAAAGCGCTGAAGGAATACGAGCTCGCCGTCGGCAGCGTCGCCACCGAGCCGTCGACGACGGTGCCGGCCGGCCGGATAATCCGCCAGGCGCCCGACATCGGCGAGCAGGTTAAAAAAGGCGAAGCGGTCAACCTCGTCATCTCCAGCGGGCCGCCGGGGCCTTAAAAATATGGCGAAGCGAAAAGTAGAGCTCGCGCCGTCACTCTTGTCGGCGGACTTCGGCCGGATGGCCGAGGCGACGCGGACGGTCCGCGCCGCCGGCCTGAAGTACGTGCACCTCGACGTAATGGACGGCGAGTTCGTGCCCAATATAACCTTCGGCCCGAAGATGGTGGCCGACCTCCGGCGCGAGGCCGGCGACCTCGTCATGATCGCGCACTTGATGGTCGCCCGGCCGGAACGTTACGTCGACGACTTCGCCGCCGCGGGCGCCGACGTCGTAACGGTCCACGCCGAGGCGACGCCTCACCTGCATCGGGCGCTGCAGCAGGTCCGCGCGGCCGGCAAGAAGGCCGGCGCGGCCCTCAACCCGGCGACGCCGCTCGCGGCCCTCGAAGACATATTGGACCTCGCCGACTTTATATTAATAATGACGGTAAACCCGGGGTTCGGCGGCCAGGTCTTCGTCGAGGGCGGCCTCGCGAAGATCGCGCGGACGCGGGAAATGGTCGACGAGGCCGGCGGCCGGGCATTGATTGAGGTTGACGGCGGCGTAAAAAATGATAATATTAGGCGCGTCGCGAAGGCCGGGGCGGACGTGATCGTCGCCGGGAGCGCGGTATTCGGCGCGCCGGACCCGGCCAAGGCCATAGCGGAACTTCAGGCCGCGCTCGACTCTTAGGAGCCGACGGATACTCGGCTCGGAGGTGGAACGTTTTGGCAGTTCGCATCAGACTTCGACGCACGGGCGCCAAGAACGCGCCCCGATACCGGCTGGTAGTGACCGACGGCCGCGCCAAACGGGACGGCCGGTTTATAGAAACGCTGGGATACTACGACCCTACCGCCGACCCGGCGGCCTCCGACGTAAACGAGGAACGAGCTTTATACTGGCTTTCGGTGGGGGCGACGCCTTCCGAGACCGTGAAGCGCTTGCTGTCGAAAGTAGGCATACTAAAAAAATTCGCGGAACAAAAAACCGCCGGCAAAAAGGCCGATTGAAAATTATACTAAGGCTGAAGGCCAAATAGATTTCGACGAGCCTTTATTTCGAGTTTCCGATGTTTGGGCCTAAATCTTAAACCTGAGCTCGAGGCGCAGGAGGTGCCGAGATGAAAAACCTGATCGAATACATCGCGAAGAATTTGGTCGAAAAGCCGGAATCGGTAGTGGTCCACGAGGTCGCGGGCGAGAAGACGACGATAATCGAGATCTCGGTTGACCGCGAAGACATCGGTCGCATAATCGGAAAGAAAGGTCGGACGGCCCGGGCGCTTAGGACGATACTGAACGCCGCGGCGATGAAGCAGAACAAGCGCGCGGCGCTCGAGATATTGGAATAACGCCCGGTGGGCGGCACTGTCGCGATCGGCTTGATCCGCCGGCCCCACGGCCTTAACGGCGAAGTCGTCGTCGCCGATATCACGGAAGGCGCTTTCGAACCCGGGCCCGGGCTGGCGGTCGTCCTGCTCGGGCCGAACTGCCAAACGGCGGCCGTCGTGGAAAGCTGGCGGCGCCACGGCGACGGTTTCCTGGCAAAGTTCGCCGGCATGGACGACCGCGCCGCGGCCGGGCGCTATCGCGGTTGGGCCGTCGCGGTCGCGCCGGAAACGCTGCCGGAGCCCGCCGAAGACGTTTATTACCAATTCGAGCTGGTCGGCTTGCCGGTCGAAACCGCCGCGGGCAAAGCGGTAGGGAAGGTAGTGGAGGTATATGGCGCCGGGGCCCACGACGTCCTGATAATCGAGGGCGCCGAAGGGACGTTCGAGGTGCCGTTCGTCCGGGCGCACGTAGTCGCCGTAAGGCGGGGGGATAAAATCGTAATCGTACCCTATCGCGAGGAGTGATATGGCGCCGGCGCTCGCCTTCGACATAATGACCATATTCCCGACGTTCTTCGAGGGGACGCTGGCCGTCGGCGTCCTGGGCAAAGCGCTCGAGCGGGGGCTGTTGGAGGTCCGCGTTCACGACTTGCGCGCCTACACCGACGACGCCTACCGTTCGACGGACGACTACCCGTACGGCGGCGGCGTCGGCATGGTGATGAAGCCGGAACCTTTCTTCCGCGCGGTAGAGGACGTGGAGGCGAAATTCGGCCGGGGGTGGCGCGTTTTCCTTACGCCCCAGGGGAGGCCGCTGGTCCAAAGTACGTGCGGGGAACTCGCGGCAAAAGAACACGTGATACTGCTCTGCGGCCGCTACAAAGGCGTGGACGAACGCGTCCGCCAGGGCCTCGCGGACGAAGAAATATCGATAGGCGACTTCGTCCTCTCGGGGGGCGAGGTCGCGGCTTGCGCGGTCGTGGACGCCACGGCGCGGCTGGTCCCGGGCGTCCTGGGGGACGAGGACTCCGCGGCCACGGACTCCTTCGCCACCGGCCTGTTGGACCACCCGCACTACACCAGGCCGCGGGAGTTTCGAGGGATGGCGGTCCCGGACGTGTTGCTCTCGGGCAACCACGCCGAGGTCGAGAAGTGGCGCCGCGAACAGGCGCTCGCGAGAACGCGTAAAGTCCGCCCCGACATGCTGGAAGATAAAGACTGAGCCGCGGCGAATCGGATGACCGAATCCCCAATCCGACTCGGAAACGGCGTCATAAGTGGGACGCAGTTGGATAACTTATACATCGCGCTCGTTCACTGGCCGGTGTATAACCGGGAGGGCGAAACGGTCGCGACGTCGGTGACGCCGCTGGACGTGCACGACGTTGGCCGCATGGCGCTGACGTACGGCGTCGCCGGATATTACGTCGCGAATCCGTACGAGTCGCAGCGGCGGCTGGTGGAGGAAATTATATACCACTGGCGCGACGGCGTCGGCGGCGAACATAGCCCCCAGCGGCAGCGCGCGCTCACGGCGGCGAAAGTGGTCGCGACGGCCGAGGCCGCGTTCGACGACGTCGCGGCCCTCGAGGGGGCCGAGCCGTTCGTCGTCGCGACGACGGCGCGCCGCGTTCCGGGGGCGATTCCGAGCCGGGACCTGCGGGACGCCGCTAAAGGAAGGCCGGTGCTGTTGTTGTTCGGCACCGGATACGGCTTGACCGAAGACCTGTTGTGGGCGGCGGACGCGGCGTTGGAGCCTATTACCGGAAGGGGGACATATAACCACCTGCCGGTGCGCGCCGCGGTCGCGATATACCTGGACCGCATATTCAACGGCTAAATATTCTAAGCGATAAAGAATATCTAAAACCGGGCATTCATACAAGCGACATACGTCAAAATCACGAGGTGTTAACGATGCATCCCGCCGTTCGCGACATAGAAAAAACGGCGCTCCAAGATAAAATCCCCGATTTCGGCGTGGGCGATACGGTCCGGGCGGAAGTCGAAATCGTCGAAGGCGACAGGACGCGGACGCAACCCTTCGAAGGCGTCGTCATCGCGCGCAAAGGCGCCGGCTCGCGCGAAACGTTTACCCTCCGGCGGATAGCGTCGGGCGTGGGCGTAGAACGCACCTTCCATCTTCATTCGCCGCGGCTGGCGAGCCTGAAGGTCGTCCGGCGGGGCAAAGTGCGCAGGTCCAAGCTCTACTACCTCCGCCGGAAGGTCGGCAAGAAGGCGCGGGTGAAGGAAGGCCGGATAAGCCGCGCCGTTACCAAGGCCGCGGAAGAAAATACGCCGGAGGACGAGCCAGCCCCCGACGAAAAGTCCTGAATTATGGCGGAAGACGCGCCTACGTTTTTCGGGCCCTCCTCGCCGGACGGGCCGCTCGGGTTGGAAGAATTCGAGCGGCGCTTCTGGGAGGAGGGTTACGCACACGTGGCCGGCGTGGACGAGGCCGGGCGCGGGGCGTGGGCGGGCCCGGTCGTGGCCGCGGCCGTGATCCTGCCGCCGGGTTTCGATTGCACCGGCATCCGGGACTCCAAACGGCTTGACGCCGCCGTTCGGGAGAACCTGTTCGGCCGGTTGACCGAAGGGGCTGCGGCCTGGGCCGTCGGCGTCGCGTCGGCCAAACTCGTGGACCAGTTAAATGTTTTAAACGCGGCGCTGGTCGCGATGAAAAAGGCGTGCGAGCGGCTCGCGCCGGCCCCCCATCTGTTGCTCGTCGACGGCAATAGGCCGGTGCCGATAGTGATGCGGCAGCATACCGTCGTGCGCGGCGACGCGCGCTGCGTCTCCATCGCCGCGGCCTCCGTCATCGCGAAGGTCTACCGCGACCGCCTTATGGCGCTCCTGGACGGTAAATACCCGGGCTACGGCTTCGCCGGCCACAAGGGTTACGGCACCGCGGACCACCTTAACGCGTTGGCGGCGCTAGGGCCCTCGCCCGCCCACCGGCGGAGTTTCGGCCCGGTGGCGCGCTTCTACCCGGAGGCCGGCGGCCTTTTCCCGCAATGAACGGGCGCGGCGCAAAGGAGGCGGCCAGGCGCCGGGCACTCGGCCGCGCCGGCGAGGACGCCGCGGCCGATTTTTTGCGCCGCCGGGGCTTCGTAATCGTCGCCCGGAACTACCATACCCCCTTCGGCGAATTGGACGTCGTCGCCGAAAAGGACGGCCGCCTCGTCTTCGCCGAGGTAAAGACGGCGCGCGCGGGCGCGAGCATAGACCCCCGCTCCCAATTCACGCCGCGGAAGGTGACCCGGATATACAAAGCCGCCCTTTACTTCCTCGATAAAGAGCGGCCGGCCCACGAACCGGACTTCCGCTTCGACTTCCTGGTGGCGGTGCGGAAGGAAGGCACGTACGAAATCGAACATTACGAAGCCGTGACCCTTAACGACTTCCTGCCGCCGAACGAACTCGAGTAATATAACGCGTCATGGCGCACGCCCCGCCCGAGCTGGCGAAACTCGCGACCGAAGAGGTGCCGTGTCCGTTGTGCGGCGCGGAGGGAGGGCGGCTGCTGTCAAAGCAATTGGGCCGCTTCGGCGTCGTCAAGTGCGGCCGGTGCGGCCTGGTCCGGCTCTCGCCGCGCCTTACGGCCGACGCGGCGCGCCGCTTGTACGACGCCGCGTATTACGCCGCCGGCGGCTATGACGATTACGTCAAAACCTTCGGGCGTTTCCGCGACATATACGAAAGACTGTTCGCGAAACGCCTGGCATTACTAAGTCGCCACGTCGCCGGCCCGGGGCGAATTCTGGAGTGCGGCTGCGCCCACGGCTTCCAACTCGAGTGGCTGCGGCGGCAGGGCTGGGAGGTCGTCGGCAACGACGTATCGGCCGAGGCCGCGGCGTACGCCCGCGAGCGCTTCGGCCTGGAAGTGGTAGAAGCGCCGCTGGAGAAGGCGGCGCTCGAGGCCGCGTCCTTCGACGCCGTATACCTCGTCGACATCGTCGAACACCTTTACGACGTGGCCGCGGCCTTAGCCAACGTCCGGGCGGCCCTCAAGCCGGGCGGCGTAACGTTGATTCAGGTCCCGTACGAACTTTACCACTGGGAGAAATTGGGACAGGCGCGGTGGGAGAGGAAAAAAGCCGGAACCGTCGCCCCGGACGGCGTCCCATACCACGTCACGTTCTTCACGCCGCGGACGTTAAGGTTAATGCTGCGGAAATGCGGCTTCCGCGTCCTCAGCCGGTATAGCGGCAATTACGGCGCCATCCGTATGCGCCTGTCGCCTCCCAAAATCAGGGCCGATTCCGCCGCCGAGACCGCCGCCCGTTTTATATACTATAAGCTGGGGCTGCGGGCGGCGCTGCAGGGCCTCGCCCGGGCGTTCCAACAGGGGAGCGGCATTATCTACGTCGCCGCACCCGAAAAGGGTTAATGGCTCACAAAACCGAAAAGGTAGCCGTCTTCGCGCCCTGCCGCATAGCCTTCGCCGGCGGCGGGACGGACTTGCCCGCGTACGCGGACCGCTTCGGCGGCGCGGTCCTCTCGGCGGCGGTCAGCCTCGGGGCGCGGGTTTGGGTCCGCCCCCGCGACATCCGGACCGTCACCCTCATACTCGACGACTTCGAGATACGCGCGGACTACGGCGACGTCGCCGAGATATTGCAAGACCCCCGGCCTGAGCTGGCGCTCGTCGGCCGCACCCTCGCCGAGCTAAGGCCGGCCGGGGGCGTAGAAATGGTCGTGCGGACGGGCCTCCCCGCCGGCTCGGGCCTGGGCGCCTCGGGCGCCGTCGGCGTCGCCGTCGCGTACGCGCTCAACTTGTTCGCCGGCCGCCACCCCCCGAAAGAGGAGGTGGCCGAGGTCGCGTCGGTAGTGGAAATAGAAAAGGTGGGTCGCCCCATCGGCAGGCAGGACCAATACGCCGCGGCCTTCGGCGGCTTGAATTTTTTCCATTTCGAAACCGGCGGCGTGCGGCGAGAACCGATTGACCTGGCGGCGTCAAAACGGCGAGACTTCGAACGCCATTTTATGTTATTCTTTTCGGGGCGCCGCCGCGACTCGGCCGAAGTCCTCAGCGGCCAGCGGGCGCGCGTCGCCGCCGGCGACGAGCGTACGCTCGCCCACCTGCACGAGTTGAAGGCGCTGGCCTACGACATGCGGGCGGCCTTGGAGGAAGGCGATTGGCGTCGCTTCGGCGAGTTGATGCACCGGGCGTGGCTCGCCAAGAAAGAAGTGTCGGTTAACGTCGCCGATGCCCGGGCCGCGGCCGCCTGCGCCCGGGCCCGCGAGGCGGGCGCGTGGGCGGTAAAGGTGACCGGCGCGGGGGCCGGCGGCTTCTACCTCGCGATGGCGCCCCCCGCCGCCCAGGACGCGGTGGCGGCCTGTCTACAGAGCGAGGGGTTCGAGCGGTACGCGTTTAATTTCGACCACGGCGGCGTCCGCGCTTTTGACGACGAGGTATAAAAAAATTATGTCCCGGGTCGAAGACGAGATAAACGAGTACCTGGGGTCGGTCGCGGCGGTGGTGCGACAGGTCGACGCTAAGGCCGTCCGCGACGTGGTGGACGTCTTCGACCGCGTCTACCGCGAGCGCGGGACCATATTCCTTTTCGGGAACGGCGGCGGCGCGGCGACGTCGACGCACCTGGCGTGCGACCTCGCCAAGGGAACCGCGGCCGTGGGCCGGCGGCGCATAAAGGCCTTGTCGCTCTCCACGAACGTCCCGGTCATAACCGCCTGGGCCAACGACACCGATTACACTAATACCTTCGGCGAACAGCTCTACAACCTGGCGGACGAGCGCGACGTCGCGGTCGCTTTCTCCGGGAGCGGGATGTCGCCTAACATCATAAACGCCCTCAAGGTCATAAAGGAACTGAGGGGTACCGCGGTCCTCTTCTCCGGCGGCGACGGCGGCAAGGCCAAGGAAAACGCCGACGTCGCGATACTCGTGCCGTCGCCCAACGTGCAAATCGTCGAGGACGTCCACATGGTGCTGGGGCACGTTATTTTTACGTTATTGCGGGCCCGGATGGGCGGCGCCAAAGTGGACGGCATGTCCAACGCGCCGTAAGGCGCACGGTCTGACGTGGAGACCCTGTTCGGAGCGAAAGGCCGCTGCCCGGCCAGCGTAATCAAACTCGAGCTCGCGTCGTGGCGGGCGCCGGTCGACTTCGCGGAGCTCTTGCAAGCGCTCGCCGTCGTCCACAACCGCATCCTGGTCTTGCGGAAATGCAAGGGCGTAGTAAAGAAGGGCCAACTGCTCCACCCGGCGCCGTATCTGCCGCCGGACGAATTATTAATCGTTAAAAGTTTCCCGGCGGACGGACGGCCGTTCGAGTTCTACGCCTACCCGACTATAGCGCGCACCGTCGCGACGTTCCTGCGGGAGGTGGCCGCCGCGGCTCCCGCCGACGTCCCCTTCAAGACCCTCATAACGCTCTTCAAGGACGAGCTCGAAATCCTCGCCAAGCGCCGCTACCGCGAGGACCAGATTCGCCGTTTGCTGAAACTCGACGTCCTCAAAGAGCGTTTGACCAACGCGAGGGTGTCGTTGGAGGAAGCGGAGGAGGGCTCGTAGTGGCCGCCCGGTTCGAGCTCGTGGCCGACTTCGACCCCGCCGGCGACCAACCGCGGGCCTTGGAGCAGCTGGCGGAGGGCATCCGCGCCGGCCAAAAACACCAGACCCTCCTGGGCGTGACCGGCTCCGGCAAGACGTTCACCATGGCCAACGTCATCGCCCGCGTCGGCCTTCCCACCCTCGTCATAAGCCACAATAAGACGCTCGCCGCCCAGCTCTACGGCGAGTTCCTCCAGTTCTTCCCCCGCAGCGCCGTGGAATATTTCATCTCCTATTACGACTACTACCAGCCGGAGGCATACCTCCCCGCCCAGGACATCTACATCGAGAAGGACGCCGACATAAACGAGGAGATCGACCGCCTGCGGCTGCGCGCCACGGCCTCGCTCCTGGCGCGCGACGACGTCGTCATCGTGGCCTCGGTCTCCTGCATCTACAACCTCGGCTCGCCGACGGAGTTTCGCGACTTCCACCTCTTCATAGACCGGGGCCGACGGCTGGAGATAGAAGAACTGACGCGCGACCTCGCCGCCATCCGCTACCAACGCGACAACGTCGACTTCAAACCCGGGACCTTCCGGGTGCGGGGCGACGTGGTGGACATCTTCCCGGCGTACGAGGACGAGGCGCTGCGCGTCGAGTTCGCCGGCGACGTCGTCGCGAACGTGTGGCGCCTCGAGCCGGTGGCGGCGCGCAAGTTGCAGCCGCTCGAGCGCGTCGCCATCTACCCGGCCAAACACTTCGTAACCGGCCGCGATAAAATCGAGCCGGCCCTCGTCGCCATCGAGCGCGAGCTCGAGGAGCGCCTGGCCTGGTTTAAGAAACAAAACAAAATCGTAGAAGCTCACCGCCTCGAAACCCGCACCCGGCACGACCTCGAGCTGTTGCGCGAGATCGGTTACTGCCCGGGGATCGAGAATTACTCCCGCCATCTGTCGGCCCGGGCGCCGGGCGAGCGGCCCTATTGCCTGTTGGACTATTTCCCCGAGAAGTGGCTTTGCATCGTCGACGAATCGCACGCCACGCTGCCGCAAATCCGCGGGATGTACAACGGCGACCGGGCGCGCAAAGAGGTACTGGTGGAATACGGCTTCCGGCTGCCGTCGGCGCTCGACAACAGGCCGCTGCGCTTCGACGAGTTCGAGCGACTCGTCCCCCAGCTCGTATACACGTCGGCGACGCCCGGGCCGTACGAGCTCGAACATTCCACCCAGGTCGTGGAACAACTCATCAGGCCCACGGGGCTGGTGGACCCGCCGGTGGTGGTGAAACCGGCCGAGGGCCAGGTGGACGACCTCGTGGGCGAACTGCGCGACGTCGTGTCCCGGAACGAACGGGCGCTGGTCACGACCCTCACCAAACGCATGGCCGAAGAACTCGCCGAATACCTGGCCGGCCTCGACTTCAAAGTAAAGTACCTGCATTCGGAGCTCGACGCCATCGAGCGGGTGGAGGTATTGCGGGACCTGCGCCTCGGCAACATAGACGTCGTCGTCGGCATCAACCTGCTGCGCGAAGGGTTGGACCTGCCGGAGGTATCGCTGGTCGCCATTTTGGACGCGGATAAGGAAGGTTTTCTGCGGGACGAGCGGTCCATCATCCAGACCGCCGGCCGGGCCGCGCGCCACGCCGGCGGCAAGGTCGTCCTCTACGCCGACCGGGTGACGACGTCCATCAAGAACGCCATGCGCGAGTCCGGCCGACGGCGCCGCGCCCAGCTCGAGCATAACCGCCGGCACGGCATCGAACCGCGGAGCATCGTCAAATCCGTCGAGGCGGTCCTCGCGACGACGGCGGTGGCGGACGCCGGCCAACTCGAGAACGCGCCCCTCCCCGAAGAGCCGGCGGACGTCCGGGCGTTCCTGGCGCTCCTGGAATACGAAATGCGGCGGGCCGCGGAGGAATTGGCTTTCGAGAAGGCCGCGACGCTCCGCGACCGCATCCGCGAACTGCGCGGCGCCGCGGGCGAGGGTAACGCCGGAAATGGTAAAAGGTTAAAGAAAAAACGCTGAAACGGAAGGTGGTCTAAATGGTGACGGGCCGCATAAACTTACTTTTTTACATAACCCACATAAATAATATACCTTCTATACTAGAAAGAGGGATTCTTTCTCATAATAAAGTAGTAGAAGAAAATTTGGAGTACACGCGAATATACGACGAAGATATAGTAGCCGACCGGAAATCTAAAACGACTCCCAACGGCAAATCCCTTTGGGGTTTTGCTAACCTTTATTTTAAAGCACGGAACCCTATGTTATACAGAGTTATTTGCGAAAAAAACGTTAAAGAAATAGCGGTTATAGGGGTTAGGCCGGACGTACTAAACCGCGACGATATTTTTATAACGACGGGTAACGCGGCCAGCTATAACACAGAAATATTAACCGCAAAAGAAGGAAAAAAATTAATACCGACTATACGAAAAATTATCGATATAGAATTTTGGAACGCCGAAGACGGTTCGAAAAGGAAAATCATGGCCGAATGTTTAGTACCCGACGCGGTGCCGCCGGGTTACGTTCAAACGATATACGTTTCCGATCACGAGACTTTAATGAAAGTAAAAAGTATTGTTTCGAGGAGTGATATTCCATTCGTTGTCGAACCGGATATGTTTTTCCAACCTTCGCGGGTAACCGTTATTACACCTAACCTTTCGGTAGTAGAGGGGGACATGTTTTTTTCGAGGTTACAAACTCTTACGGTGAGTGTTAACTGCGTGGGGAAAATGGGGAAAGGTTTAGCTTCGAGGGCTAAATTCCAATTCCCTGATGTATACGTGAGATACGAAAGTCTTTGTAGAAAAAAAATACTTAAACTGGGTAAACCTTACCTTTATAAAAGGGAGACATCATTCGATTCAGAACTGGCGGACGAGCCTTATAAATTAAGGAATTACAATTCCGATACCTGGTTCCTTTTATTCGCAACGAAAAACCATTGGCGGGAAAGCGGTGACTTTGAAGGGATAAAAAACGGCTTAATATGGGTCAAAGAAAATTCCGGAAAAGAAGGAGTAAAATCCTTAGCGATGCCAGCCCTTGGCTGCGGGTTGGGCGGTTTAGACTGGGGCGAAGTAGGTCCCTTAATGGTTAAATATCTAAAAGAACTACTAATCCCCGTCCAGGTTTACTTGCCTACGGAGAAAAAAATACCCGACAACGAAGTTACCCGAGATTTCCTTTTAGGGAATTAAATTGCATAAAAATATAAAAAGAGATTTATCTTTCGTAATAGTTTTCGCCGTCTTCGTCGAAGTGCTCGTCGTCGTGTTGGCCCTTTCCCCTACCGGCTCGCTCGCGGCGACGCACGGCCCGCCCGCGAGTCTGATAAAGGCGGCGTTTCTATTCGGTTTAACGCTGGCGGCGACGGCGCTCCTTCGCCTCGTCCTGCCCGGGCCGAAGACGCCGGCCCTCTTTTATCGCCCGGGCGGCCCGTCCTTCGGGCGGACGTTGTATTACGGCTTCGCCGCGGCCGTCATCTTGACTCTCTTCCGCGCGGCGCTGCTCGTAAGCCTACATTTCGCGGGCACGGACCTGGTAACGACGTTGCCGACCTCTTTCCTCGCGCAGGGCCCCTTCGCCATTATGGCGCGCGTCCTACTGGGCGTGGCCGCGGCCTACCTGTTCTTCGGCTACGTCCAGGGTTTCGTGGGCGGCGCGTTGGGGCGCCGCGCGGGCCTGGCCGCGGCGGCGACCCTCGCCGCGACGACGGCGATCTGGCCCGCGGTCGGCCCGGCGTACTGGCTGGGCGGCCATGCGCCGTGGGCCGCGTTTCTGGCGTGGCGGCTGCCGGAGGCCGCGGCGCTCGCGTATTTAGGCGAACGCACCCGCAACGTATTGGCGCCGCTCGTCGCCGTTTTTCTGATAGAATGGTTCGGCGCCGTGGGCGTCGGCATATACGCCATATTCGGAAAGTGGCCCTTCTTATTCGCGTCGCTGGTAATATTTTTGGCGGCCGCCGAAATCCTGGTGGCCGAGCGTCGCCGCGTACTCCGCGCCGTCGGCGGCTTCTTCAAACTCCTTTTGGGTCGGGCGCCGGGCGCGAGTTTCGCGGACGCCGTACTCTTCGCCGCGGCCTTGGCCGCCGGTAACTCCTTAATCCGGGCGTTGAACGTCGTCGAAAACCGTATAATGGCCGCGGCGGTGGCGGCGGCGCTATTCGCGGCCGCGCTCGTCCTGTGGTCCTTGCAACGCGCGCGGCGCCTCGAGCCGAAGGCGTCCGCGGTTGAAAAAGCAAAAGATGAAAGCGGCCGCTGACGACGGCGATTTCTTGGCGGCCGTGGCGGAACATTTCGTAAGACGCCGCGGCCGCGGCGCGATGCTCTCCCCCGCGGACCTCGCCTGCCTGGTCGAATGGGAGCGCGCGGGCGTCGGCGCGGCCGCCGCCATCCGCGGAATAGACGAAGCCTTCCGGCGCGGCGGGGACATCCGTTCGCTGCGACAGTGCCGCTGGGCCGTCGACGAGGAACGCCGCAAGAGCCGACGGCTAAGCGGGGGCGGCGACGACCGGGGCGAAGAAAAAAGCCTTGACCAAAAATTGGCCGCGCTGGCGTTCGCCCTGGAAGAGGCGTCGCGGGCCGCGACGAACGCCGGGGCCGCGAAGGCGATACGACGGGCCGCGGCCGCGACCCAAAAGCTCGCCGTCGACGCCGCGCCGGGCGACGCCGACGTCGCACAAGTTCAAGATGCCCTCGACGAAATAGAAAAGGGGCTCTTGCGCGAAATCGAGGCGGCGCTTCCGGGCGAGGACGCGACCGCGCTCAAGTCACAGGCCCGCGCGAAACTCCGCGGCCGCGAGCTCGAGGCCGACGTTATGCGCCGAACGGTGCGGGCCATACTCACCGGCAAGTTGCGGGAGCGGTTCCGCCTCCCGTCCTTTACGATATAATTATGGCCGACGACGACCGCCTGGAATTCAAGTTGCCGGACGTCGAACTTGACGACGACGTCGACGTATGCCCCAAGTGCCTGGGGGCCGGCGTCATAGTCGAGGAGGTGGCCGGCGTTCGGCGCGGCCGCGTGTGCGACTGCCAACGGGTCGGCGCGACGCAGCGCCGCGTCGCCGCCGCAGGGATTCCGGCCCGTTACCGGGAGTGCTCGCTCGACAACTTCGACATCGTACCCGGTTTCACCCACGAGAGCGTGATAAGGGCGAAACGTCTCGCCCAAAGCTTCGTCGACAACTACCCGGCGGTGGACGCCGGCCTGCTTTTTATGGGCCCGGTGGGGGTCGGCAAGACCCATCTCGCCGCCGGCGCCGTAAAAGCACTTACGGAGCAAAAAGGGGCCGACTGCCGCTGGTGCGACTTCTCCGACCTGTTGGCCGAGGTCAAGAAAAGGTACGCCGGCAGCGCGTTCGACGAATACGTAATTCTCGAGCCGCTCGTCGCCGCGGAAATACTGCTCCTGGACGACTTAGGCTCCATGAAGATACGCGATTGGACCCTCGACTTCCTCTCCTACATCATCAACCAGCGGTACGTCAACCGCCGCATAGTAATCGCGACCACGAATTACCTCGACGAACCTCCGAGAGAAGAAACCCTCGGCGAATTCGCGCGCCGAGACGAAACGCTGGCCGAGCGCATAGGAGACCGGCTCCGCTCGCGCCTGCTCGAGATGTGCAAGACGGTCCGGCTCGACGGAAAGGATTTCCGCGAAGAGCAACGACAAACCGGCATCCTAAGGAACCTTTAATTATAGGCCATGGCAACCGTCGCTCCCATAGAAGACTCGGCCGCTTTCCGTTCCGTTCTCGCCTTCCTGAGAAGATGGCGATACCCGGGGTGGATACTGTTCGCCGCGGGGTTGGCGTTCTCCATCTCGCTGTCCAACTGGGCCGTCTTCGCGTTCATCCTGCTGCCGCTCATCGTCAAGGCCGACCTGACGCGCAAGCCGCCCGTATACCGCACGCCGCTCGATTGGCCGTTCGCGGCGCTCTACGCCTCCATGATAATTTCTTCGGCCACCGCCTACCTCGTCGGCGGCGCGGAATTCGGCAACCGCTCTTTCTTCTGGACCCTCACGTATGCGGCGCCGCTGATCTATTACACCGTGGCGTTCGCTTTGACGGACCCGCCGCCATGGCTGGCCAAGGCGATGTTGGTCGCTTTATTCGCGGCGGCGGCGGCGAACTCGGCGTACGCCGTCTTCCAATTCGGGCGCGCCGTCGCGGAAGGCGCCGACATCTTCACCGTCCGCCCCGGCGGCCGGCTGTTCTATATGACGTACGGGGGCGTAATGATGCTCATCCTGACGGCGGCGCTGGCCGTAATGCTGCGGGGCCGCCTCGCGGTGCGGAGCCGCGTAGGGCTCGGCGTCCTGTCCGGGATAATGCTGGCGGGCCTCGCCGCGTCGCTGGTCCGCTCGGCGTGGGTCGGCCTGGCCGCGGCGGTCTTCGTCATGGCGGTGATCGCGGACCGCCGCCTCCTGTGGGCTTTCCCGGCGGTGGCGGTCTTGGCGGTCCTGATCGCGCCCCGCCCCATCATAAAGCGGGCGGAATCCATCCTGAACGCCGCCACCGACCGCGCTCCGGCCCAAGCCGAAGGGCCGCCCGAATTCCGGGTGGACATCTGGCGGACCACGATGCGCATAGCTCGCGACTACCCGCTAACCGGCATCGGCGTCCATAACACCCTCCACCTCTACGACGAATACAAAGACAAAACGTCGGTCGAGAGCCAGGTCCCGCACGCACACAACAACTACATACAGCTCGTCGTCGAACGGGGCGTCGTCGGCCTGGCCGCTTTCGGTTTTTTCATATTCGCCCTCTTCAGACTCTTCGCGCGCGGTTACCGGCGCGGCCGCTCGCCGATGACGCGCGTCCTGGGGCTGGCGGGCATAGGCGCGACCACCGGCTTCCTGGTGGAAGGTTTCTTCGAGTATACCTTCGGCGACTACGAAATCATGGCCATTCTATACACCCTCGCCGGCGCGCTGGTCGCCGCGGTACGGTCGGAGGGGCGGCAACCCGCGACGGCGACGGCGCCATGAAAAGCCGGGTATTCATATTCGGCATCGACGGCGGCACCTTCAACGTCGTCGGGCCGATGCTCGAGGCGGGCCGCCTGCCCAACCTGGCCCGGCTGAGGGCGGAAGGGGCGGCGGGTTTATTGTATACCGTATATCCGCCGCTTACGGCGCCGGCCTGGGCCACCTTCCAGACCGGCCTTAACCCCGGCCGCCACGGCATCTTCGACTTCCTGGCGCCCCCGCGATACGGCTATTATCGCCGCCTGCAAAACGCCTCGGCGTTGGCGGCGGCGCGCATCTTCGACACGCTGTCGTCGGCCGGCCGCACCGTGGGCGCCGTCAACGTGCCGCTCACCTTCCCGCCGCGCCCGGTGAACGGCTTCATAATCCCGGGGATGTTGACGCCCCGGTTCGCGGATAAATATTTATACCCTCCTTCTATCGGCGCCGAGCTGCGCCGCGTCGGCGAATACTTCATCGACATGGACGCGGCCAACTTCGAGGAGGGCCGCGACGAGGCCTTCGTCGACGACTTATACCGGGTGTCCGAGGCGCGCAAAAAAACCGCCCTATACCTTTGGCGAACGCGCCGCCCGGATTTTTTCATGGTGACCTTCACCGGCGTCGACCGCCTGATGCACTTCTTTTGGGACCGGCCGGACCTGGTTTGGGCCCACTACGAATGGCTGGACGCGGCGCTGGGGGAATTCATGGCGGCCGGCGGCGAGGACGTCACGACGCTGGTCGTATCCGACCACGGCTTCGGCCCCGCCGAGCGCGAGGTGGACCTCGCCGGCCACCTCGTCCGCCACGGCTTCATGACCATGCGTAAAAAGGAAACGCCGTCGCCGCGCCGCGTCATGGACGCGTTGGCGAAGTTGGACCCGTGGAAACTCCGTAAGCGGCTGCCGCGGCGGTGGCGGGCCGCGGCCCGCGGCCGAATAATGGAGACGCTTTCCGTTTTCGCCGCCGTCGATTGGAACCGGACGAAAGCTTTCCCCGGGACGGCGACGCAATACGGCGTCTATCTGAACGTCGCCGGCCGCGAGCCCGAGGGAACCGTCGCCCGGGCCGATTACGAAAAGGTCCGCGCCGACCTGATCGCCAGCCTCGACGACCTTTACCCGGGCCTGGCGGGCCGCGCGCTGCGGCGCGAAGAAGTATACTACGGCCCGTTCCTCGACGACGCCCCCGACGTCTACGTGCCGCTGTGGGAAGACGGCGTCCGCCTTAAGGAGTTCTCCGACGACCCGGCGGTAGCGCCGCGGCGCCGGCGCCCGGGCGAACATCGCCGCGAGGGGGTCTTCTTGGCGCGCGGGCCGGCGATCTCGGCCGGAGCCGCGCCCGCCGAAGCGACGCTGGCCGACGTCTATCCCACCGTTATGTACGTGATGGGGGAAGCCGTCCCGGCGGGGCTGGACGGCCGCGTCATGGCCGAAATCGTGACGCCCGAGCGGCTGGCCGCGTCGCCGCCGACCTATCTGGACTACGACGTCGGCGGCGCCGGTTACGCCGACGGCGAGGACGCCGACGTCCGCGCCAGGTTGGAGAGCATGGGCTATTTAGGCTAGGCGGCCGTGACCGAAATAATCCGCACCGAGGGCGTCGTACTCCGACGGCGCGACTTCGGCGAAACCTCCCGCATAGCGGTGGTCTACACCCGCGACGCCGGCAAGGTCCAGCTGCTGGCCAAAGGGGCGCGCGTACCCAAAAACAAGTTCGGCGCCGCGCTCGAGCCTTTGAGCTGCGGCGAGTTCGTGTTCTATTGGCGGGAAAACAAAGAGCTGTTCACCCTCGCCGAAACCGCCGCCATCCTCCCGGGCCGGTTTATCCGCGAGGACGCCCAAGCCCTTCCCTACGGCCTGGCCATGGCGGAAGCCACCGATAAATTGAGCGGCGAAGGCGACCCGGACGCCGGATTATACGAGCTCGTGGCGTCGTCGCTCGCGGCGCTCGACCGCGGCGGCCCGGGCCCGGCGCTGCTCTCCCAATTCCTCATCAAGCTCGCGACCAGGCTGGGGTTGAAACCGGACATCGGCACGTGCGCGGCGTGCGGCCGCCTGAAGCCCGGCGACGGCGTAGCCTTCGACGTCAAAGAGGGCACGGTCCTATGCCGCGATTGCCGGCCGGCGGTCGGCGATTTCATATTGTTATCGCCCTCGACCTATAACTACGTAAATACGTTAGCGTTTCTCGAGCCGTCCCGGGTTCAGCTGGTGAAGGCCGGCCCCTACGTCGTCGAACAAACCCTCTCCTTCATCCGCGCCCACCTTCGCTATCATACCGGCCTGGAAATAAAGAGCTTAGCGCTCGCGAGCCTTTTTTAACTCCTCCCCTGCCCAAGCCGTATATTTGACCCTTTAGCGCCCAGGTGTTATAATTTTTTTGAAACCTAACGTAAAAACGGCGTTAAAAGGCAGCCGGGAATAAATTCCCCGGTAGCCGGTTGACGTTCGGAAACGTTGCGTATGGCGACGAACCCGCAAAAAGGCGCCGGCGAGGCGCAGTTTATCAGGGCGTTGGCACAGGCCGCCAGCTTGGGCGGGAAACCGGCCTTCATCGTCACCGCCGACGGCATTATCGCCGCGGCCGCGAACGCCGCGGGCCCGATATTCGGCTACGACGCCGCCGACATCGTCGGGTGCCCTTTCGCCGGCATCCTGACGGGAGGCGAGAGCGAGGTGGCCGACCTCTGGGGCCGCGCCCGGGCCGAGGGGGGCGTCGCCACCTCCCCCGTAAAAATAATTTCGAGCGAAGGCGACGTCGCCGGCGCCTACCTCGACGCCCGACCGTTGACCGCCGACGGCAAAGAGATCTTATTGGCGACAATTCAAACCGAACGGGAAGGGTTGACCGGGCCGCCGCGAGAATACTTATTGGCCAACCTGCCGGTAGGGATTATCGCCTGCGACCGCGAATTCCGGGTTACGTACTGGTCGCAGGGGCAAGAAGTCGAATCCGGGGTCCCCGAAGAGGAGGCGGTGGGCCGGAACATCTTCGAGCTCTTACCGAACCTCGAGCTGGAACAAATGGGCCGCAAAAAGGTCCGCGAAAAGTTGGCGGACGTTTTCGAAACCGGGAAGCCCTACCGCATCGAGCGCTTCCGCCACAAGGACCGCTTCGGCCGCGAAGAATTCCTCGACCTGCGTATTTCGCCGCTGCGCGACCCGAAAGGCCACGTCGTCGGCCTCGTCGCCATAAACGACAACGTCACGCCCCAAGTGCGACTGGAGGAAGAACTTCAGGAAAAAACGGACCGGCTGGTTTTCGAACGCAATCGGTTGGCCCACCTCTTCCGCGTCGCGGGCCGAATTCGCGAACACGAAAGCCTCGCCGATAAATTCCAGTTGATCGTAAAAGGGATAAAAGGTTTGGGGTGGGGCAAGGTATACCTGAAGGTCTTCGGGCCGGCCGCCGGCCCCGCCGAAACCGCGTCGGCCGGCTACGGCGACGACGAGATCGAGGCGCTGGCCGGCACGCTCGAGTCGGCGCACCAGACGAAAAAAACGCTGGAGGACGAAGCGCTGCAAGCCTACCGCAGCGGCAACATCTACCACGTGCCTTTCGGCGACGGAACGGCGGCCCTCATACGGCTGGTGAAGCCGCTCGAGGGAGGCGGCCGCGTCGGCGAATGGGATACCCGCGACCTGTTTATGGTCAAGATGTACGGCCGGGAGGGCAAGGCGGTGGGCTACGTCGTCCTGGACGACCCGACGGAGCATAGAAAACCGGGCGACGAAAGTCTCTTCATGTTGGAGCTCTTCGTGAGCTACGCCGCGCTCGTCGCCGAGGAGGCGGCCGCCGTCGAGACGTTGAAAAACCGCACCCGACGGCTCCACGCCATGGCTAACATCACTAAGGTCATCAACTCCATCCACGACCCGGAAGAATTGATGGTGCGGGTACTTAAAGAGCTCGGCAATTTTCTGAATTTCCTCCGGGGGGCCGTATACTTCTACGACGAAACTCACCGGCAATTCAAAATCGTGGCCAGCCTGAACCTGAGCGCCGAGGATATAGAGATCGCCGAACTGACCGCCCACCGCCGGCGGCCGGGATGGGTGGTCGAGAACCGTAGGCCGCTGCTCGTCGTCGATACCGCGGCCGACAAGCGCTTCGCCGACGAAAGCGACGACGGCGCCCGGTCGGAAATTTACGCGCCCGTCGTTTACGAAGGCCGGAGCTTGGGCTGCATCGGCGTCAGCCACGACGAACCCGGCGCTTTCCACCAGGGCGATATGGATATCTTAACCGCGTTCGCCGACCAGGTGGCCGTGGCGCTCCAAAACGCCAGGCTCTTCGAGGAGGCGGCGCAACGCACCCAGCAGCTGTACGACCTCAACGCCATCGGCAACGTTTTATCCTCGGTCCTCGACATCAACGAGCTCTATCCGACGGTCGTCGAGCGCGTGCAAAACGACCTCCGGTTCCAGAACGTAACGCTGCTCACCGTGGACAAAGAAACCGACTCGCTCACGTTGCAAGCCTATAAGGTCCAGGGGGCGTCGAAAGCGCTCAGCGTCGACTATCGCCAGAGCGACAGTTCGGGGGTATGCGGCCGCGTCGCCCGCTCGGGTCAAACGGCCCTCGTCCCCGATACCACGCGCGACGCCGACTTCCTGGAAGTCGACTTCTTGCCGCCCATGCTGTCGGAGCTCTGCGTTCCCATAAAGATCGGCGGCGAGGTGGTAGCGGTATTGAACGTCGAGAGTCGCTGGCCCAACGCCTTCGACGAAGCCGACGTCGCCGCGCTCGAGACGCTTTCGGGCCAGGTGGCCGTCGCCCTCCGCAACTCCATGCTCATGGAGGAGGTAACCCAAAAGGCGGAGGAACTCTCGCGCGCCAACAAAGAACTGCGGCGCCTCGACGAGATGAAAGCCGACTTCGTCTCCATGCTGGTCCACGATTTGCGGACTCCCATGACCGGGATACTCGGCTCGGGCGAAATCATCGAAGAGCTGCTGGCGGGCGAGGTCGACGAGCGGATTATGAACCTCGTCCGCATTATCCCCAAAGAATCGAAGCGCCTCATCGACCTCATCAACAACATATTGGATTTCTACCGGCTGGAGGAAGCGGGGATAAAAGTGACGCCCCGGCCCATACCCGTGGAAACGCTCGTGCGCGAAGCCTACGACGGCGCCAAGGTGATCGCGGCCAAACAAAACGTAAAGTTCACCACGTCGGTGGAACCGGACCTCCCGAAGATAATCGGCGACGAGGCCAAACTGCTGCAGGTTCTCTCCAACCTCGTAGGAAACGCCCTCAAGTTCACGCCGCCCGGGCGTTCGGTAAAGATCTTCGCCGGCGGCGTGACGGACGGGATGGTGACTATGGGCGTGGCCGATACCGGCGTGGGAATCTCCAGAGCCGACATCCCCCACCTGTTCGAAAAATTTAAAACCTTCAGGGCCGACGGCGACCGGCGGGTCCGCGGCGCCGGCCTGGGCTTATACATCGCCCGGGCGATCATCGAAGCTCACGGCGGCACCATAAGGGTCGATAGCGAAGAAGGCAAAGGGTCCACGTTCACCTTCACGGTTCCCGTAGCCGAGGAATCGTAACCGCCGGGCCGTTTCCGAAACCGGCCACGTCGAAGCGCCGTCCGTCGGCGCCTTTTCGATAGGTCGGCGGCCGGGGGGTCGTCAGGGCGGAAACGAAACCCGGGCCGGCGGCGGCCGCGCCAAACGAACCTTGAGCGCGGCCTGCAAAATATTTGCCATTTGGCCGACGCTTATTATAGAATGCGTTAAAGCATTGCCCGCGTATGGACCTCACCCATCTCCTCCTGACGTTAATACTTATTCTCGCCGGCGCCAAAATTTTCGGCGAACTGGCGAACCGCGTCGGCCAACCGCCCGTGCTGGGCGAGCTCGTCGCCGGCGTCATCCTGGGCGTAAGTTGTCTTAAAATCGTGAACCCCGACGCCGAGGTGATCGTGTTCTTAGCCGACGTCGGCGTCATCATCCTCCTGTTCGAGATAGGGCTGGCGACGGACCCGCGGGAGCTTTGGGGCGCGGGCGGGCAATCGCTGGCGGTCGCGCTCGTAGGGCTGGCGTTGCCGTTCGCCGGCGGCTACTTCCTCACCCTCGCCTTCGGCTACCAAACCCACGTCGCCGTCTTCGTGGGCGCGGCGCTCGCCGCGACGGGGGTTGCCGTCGTCGCCCGGGTCTTGGGGGACCTCGGCGCGCTGAAAACCAAAGAGGGCACGGTAATTCTGGGGGCCGGCGTTATTGACGACATTATCGGCTTAATCATATTGGCGGTGGTGCGCGGCCTCGCTACGGGGGGCGAGGTCAGCGCCGCGACGTTGGCCCGGGTCACGGCGCTATCCGCCGGGTTCTTCGTCGCGGCCCTCGTTTTGGGCGGCGTCTTCGCCCGGCGGTTGGTTTGGCTCATAGAAAAGACGCGGGTCCGGGGGGCGCTCATCGTCGCCGCGGTGGGGTTTGCGCTGTTGTGGGCGTTCGGCGCTTCCATCGTCGGCACCGCGCCGTTCGTGGGCGCTTTCGCCGCCGGCCTCGCCCTCGGCCGCACCCGCAAGTACGACGCCGTCGCCGCGGAACTCAAACCGGTGGCGGACATCTTCACGCCGATTTTTTTCGTCAAGACCGGCGCGGGGGTAATCCTATATTACTTAAACCCGTTCGAGGCCGCGTACCGGCCGGTCCTATTCCTGGCCGGTCTGCTGTTCGGGATAGCCATGCTCGGCAAGGTCGCCGCGGGTTACGCCGCCTGGGGCCGCGGCGTCAAACGCCTGGCGGTGGGCGTCGGCATGTCGCCGCGGGGGGTCGTGGGTTTAATCTTCGTCGACGCCGGGCGGCGCGCGGGCATCGTGACGGACGACCTCTTCGGCGCGTTATTGCTCGTGATCGCGGCCACGACGTTCGTCGGCGTGCCGCTGATGAAACTCGCCTTCGGCCGGCGGCCCGGCGATAAAATCCCCCCGCCCTCGTCCATCGTAATCGGGACGAGCGCCCCGGCGAAGCGTAACGCGGCCTAAAATTATGGACCTGACGCAATTATTAATTTCGCTTATCTTGATAATCGTAGGGGCCAAGGCCCTGGGCGAGTTGGCCAACCGCATCGGCCAGCCGACCGTACTGGGCGAGCTCGCCGCGGGCGTCATCCTCGGCGTGGGCTGCCTCAAGTTGGTCGACCCCGAGGCCAACGTGCTCATCCTGCTGGCCGATATCGGCGTCATCATCCTGTTGTTCGAGACCGGCCTCGCCACCGACCTCCGGGAACTTTTAGCGGTGGGTTGGCGTTCGCTCGGCGTGGCCGCGGTGGGGGTAATACTGCCCTTCGTCGGCGGCTACTTTTTCGCGGTTGCTTTCGGATATACCAACCTGGTCGCCATCTTTTTGGGCGCCACCCTCACCGCCACCAGCGTGGGCATTACGGCGCGGGTCCTCTCCGACCTCGGCAAGCTCAATACCACCGAGGCCAGGATAATCCTGGGCGCCGCCGTCGCCGACGACATTATCGGCCTGATAATCCTCGCCGTGGTGCGCGACCTGGGCCTGACGGGCGAGGTTCACCCGCTCAAAATAGTCCAGATTACGGCGCTGGCGGTGGCTTTCTTCATCGGCGCCATCGTCGTCGGCAACCTGTTCGCGCCGCGGCTGGTGAAGGTCATCGAAAAAGCGCGCACCAGCGGGACGCTTATCGTGGGCTCCATCGCGTTCGCGTTCCTGTGGTCGCTGGGCGCCGAGCTGGTCGGGTCCGCGGCCATAGTCGGCGCTTTCGCCGCGGGCCTCGCCCTCGGCCGCACCCACAAGTTCGACGTCATCGCGAAAGAACTCAAACCCATAGCGTATATCTTGACGCCCGTCTTCTTCGTCAAAATCGGCGCCGCCGTAGACCTGCGCTACTTCAACCCCTTCGACCAGGCCAACCACGCCATCCTGGTCGTGGGGGGCTTCCTCTTCGTGATAGCGATACTGGGAAAGGCCCTGGCGGGGTTCACGGTTTTCGACAAACGTATAAACTCGACCGCCATCGGCGTCGGCATGGCGCCGCGCGGCGAGGTGGGCCTTATCTTCGCCGAGGTGGGGCGGCGCGCGGGCGTGGTGACCGCGGACCTCTTCGCCGCGGTGGTAGTCGTCATGGCGCTTACGACGTTCCTGGCGCCGCCCCTTTTGAAGCTGACGTTGGCTCGGCGGCCGCGGGGAATGTCGCTCGTGGCCTGGTTCTTCGAGCCGGCGCGTAAACGCGTCTCGAGCATGATATGGGGACGGTGAGGGCCTCTCACGACCGACGTTGCGGCATTCAAGACGAAAGAGACTTCGGGCCGAACGCGGATTCGACCTCCGCGCCGGTTTCCTTTAAAAAAGGGCACGCGCATATGATGAAAAATCGCGATGAACCTCCGGGTAACGAGATGGATAATAAAACCAAAATCCTGGGCGCGGCCGAGCTCCGGCGCCACGTTAAAGCCCTTCAAACCGCCGGCCAAAAGGTCGTCTTTACCAACGGCGTATTCGACATCCTTCACGCCGGCCACGTTCGCTATCTCGACGAAGCGAGCCAGCTGGGCGACGTGCTGGTGGTGGGGATAAACTCGGACCTTTCGGCGCGGCGGCTGGCCAAGGGCCCGGCGCGGCCGTTCAACGGCGAAGAAGACCGCGCCCTCGTCGTCGCGGCCTTATGGTGCGTGAGCTTCGTTACCATCTTCGACGAGGACACGCCCTACGAGCTGATAAAGCTCCTGGTGCCGGACGTGCTGGTCAAGGGCGGCGACTGGCCCCCGGGCGAGATCGTCGGCGCCGACGTCGTAACGGCGGCGGGAGGCGAGGTCTACTCGCTGCCCTACGTCGAGGGCTACTCCACCACGTCGTTCATCGAACGCGTCGCGAAGGCCTACGAGCGCGGAGGAGGCAAAGATGGCGCCTAAGGGGCGGACGGTCATCGGCGTTATCCCGGCGCGGTATGCCTCGAGCCGGTTTCCGGGCAAGGCGCTGGCGGACGTCGCGGGCAAACCCATGATACGGCGCGTATACGAGCGTTGCGCCGGGGCCTCGTGCCTCGACCGTCTGTACGTCGCGACGGACGACCCCCGGATTTACGACGCGGTGAAGGATTTTACGGACGACGTCTTGATGACCGCGGCCGAGCACCCGAGCGGCACCGACCGCGTCGCCGAAGTGGCGGCCCAAACCGCCGGGGACGTATACGTCAACATCCAGGGGGACGAACCCCTGGTCGAGGCCGCGGCGGTAGACGCGGCGGCATCGCCTTTCGGCGACAAGCGGGTCCAGATGGCTACGCTCGCGCGGCCGGTCCCGCCGTCGGCGGCCCGGGAGCTTGCCTCAGCCGACGTCTGCAAGGTCGTCGTCGACCGCCGCGGCGACGCGTTATACTTCACGCGCGCCATGGTCCCCTTCCGACGCCGGCCGCAAGTGAACCTGCCCTACTTGAGGCACGTCGGCATTTACGCCTATCGGCGCGACTTCCTCTTGCGGTTTACGACGCTGGAGCCTACGCCGTTGGAGGCGGTGGAGGGTTTGGAGATGCTGCGCGCGCTGGCCCACGGCTTCAAGGTTCGCGTCGTCGTAGGCGATTTCGCGTCGCGAGGGGTCGACACGCCCGCGGACCTGGCGGCCGTCGTAGAGCATTATTTGAAGTTGGCCGAGACGGGCGATACGGCGTGACTTGCCGGAACGGCCGAAGTATGTTATAAAACTACGGTGGGCGCGGGCCCAAAGCTATGGCAGAAAAGCGCGTTTCATCGGGAAGGTTAATCAGGGTCGCCCAAAGGCGCCGGGGCCGCAAGTGGCGTATTTTCCTCGCCGTGGCCGCGGCCGCGGCGGTGGTCGCGGTCGTCGTCTTCGCCTTCCGCCACAAATATAAGCGGCAGCAACCGCCCGAACCGCCACCGCCGACGGCGGCGACGGCCGTAGCCGTAGAGACGGCCGCCCCGGCCGAAACGGCGACCCCCGCGGCCGGGCAAGTGCGGGCGCTGGTCATCAACAGCACGAGCGTCCCGCAGCGCTTCGGCAACGCCCTCGCCGCGCTCGAAGGATTCAACGTCGAAAGCGGCAACGCCGTCCGGTTCGAGCAATACCGGCCCCGCATTACTTACGGCGCCAAATCCTCGGTATACTACGGCGACGGATTCGCCGATTGGGCCGAAGAGTTGGCCGCGGCGCTCGCGGCCGACGTCCCCCGCGAACGGGTGGACCTCACCATCATATGCGGCCAGGACATCTCGAAACTCATCTTGGAGGCTTTAGCCAAGAACGTTCCGGCGCTCGAGGGAACCAACGTCGAAGTCCTGAACGGGTGCGGCATCGAGGGCGCGGCCACCAAGATGCGAGAGCGCCTCGAGGCCAACGGCTATAAAGTCGTAAACGTGGCCAACGCCGCTACGTTCGATTATAAAGCGACGGTCATCGAAACCGCGGAAGGCAAGCGGGACGCCGGGCTCCGGGCGGCGGCACTCTTCGGCCTCGGCGACGACCGGCTGGAACCCCGCAGCTACGACGTCAAGATCGTCATCGGCGACGACTACACGGTCGCGAAGGAGGTCCCGTAAGGCCGCCCGTCGGGCCGCGGACGCTCATGGATTCTTCCCCCCACAGCAGAATTAAAAACGTAATCATCTGCGGCGCCGGCGAGGCGGGAGAGATGATCGCCCGGGAGATAAAAAAACACCCTCGCCTGGGTTTAAAGGCGGTGGCCTTCCTGGACGACGACCGGCGGAAGATAGGTCGCAGCGTAGCCGGCGTCCCGGTGGTGGGGGTCACGGCCGAAGTGGCTACCGCGGCTGAACGCTACGGCGCCGACGAAGTCCTCATCGCGATGCCGTCGGCGGCGGGCGCCGCCGTGCGCCGGATAGCGGAGCGATGCATCGCGGCCGCCATAACCTACCGCATCCTGCCCGGCATCTTCGAGATCATACACGGCGACGCCCGCTTGAGCCAACTGCGGGAAGTCGAGGTCGAGGACCTGCTCAAGCGCGACCCCATCGAACTCGACCTGCAATCCATCCGGGAGAGCGTCGCGGGCAAAAACATCCTGGTTACCGGCGCGGGCGGTTCCATCGGCTCGGAGCTGTGTCGGCAACTCACGTCCTTCGACCCGGCGCTCATCGTGCTCATGGGCCACGGCGAAAACAGCATCTTCAACGTCTCGTTGGAGCTGGAGCAAAAATTCGGCGCGACCAACGCCGTCGCGGTGGTGGGCGACGTTCGCGACCGCGCGCACGTGAGGGCGGTATTCAAACGCTACCGACCCGACATCATATACCACGCCGCCGCCCACAAACACATAACGCTGATGGAACGGAACATCGAGGAGGCCGTCAAGAATAACGTAACCGGCACCCACGTCGTCGCGGAGGAGGCGCTCGAGGCCGGCGCGGGCCGCTTCGTCCTCATATCCACCGACAAGGCCGTCAACCCCGTGAGCGCGATGGGCGCGGCCAAGATGGTCGCCGAGCTCGTAGTCCAGTGCATACGCGACCGCGGCCCCACCGAATTCGTTACCGTCCGCTTCGGCAACGTCCTCGGCTCCCGCGGAAGCGTCATCACGCTCTTCAAGAAGCAAATCGAGAGCGGCGGCCCGGTAACCATAACCCACCGCGAGATGACGCGCTACTTCATGACGATTTACGAGGCCGTGCAGTTGCTCATTCAGGCGTCGGCCATAGGCCAAAACGGCGAGATAATGATCCTCGACATGGGCAAACCGGTGCGCATCGTCGACCTGGCCTACGACCTCATACGCCTTTCGGGATACGTGCCCGAGAAGGACGTAGCCATCGAGTTCATAGGGATAAAACCCGGAGAAAGGCTGAGCGAGGAGCTCTTCGCCTCGTACGAGGACCTGAAGGAGACGCCCATCGAGGAAATTATGGTGGCCATCCCGCCGCCCATAAAGGCGAGGGCGGACGAGGTTTCGCCTAAAATCCTGAGGTTGGAGGAAGCGGCGGCGGCGATGGACCACGAGTTGACGGTTCGGCTTTTAAGCGAACTAGTCCCCTCCTACAACCCGGAGACCGCGCCCACTACGGACCTAATATAATGTTTAAATAAACCTAGCTTCACTTAATAGAATAAGAGGTATTAAAATGAGAATGGAACTAAGAAGGCGGGCGATTGATAAGCTATATAAGAGGCGAGATAGAATAGAAATGGCTGAGTGCCAAAGGGAGAACAACGTTTGGTCTCCGGATAAAAAAAGGATGCTAATCGATACGATACTAAGAGAATGGCACCTACCTAAAATATACTTTAGAAAAATCGACGAAAATACTTACGAATGTGTCGACGGTCAACAAAGGCTACTCTCTATTTGGGAATTTTGCGATAATAAATTAAGGTTGAATAGAAGTACTGCCGAGGAGTTCGGGGGATATACGTATAAGGAATTAAACGACGAAGTATCGGACCGTTTCGATGACTATGAGCTAGATGTAGAAGAAATAGAAGAAGCTACGGAAGTAGAGGTAAACGAGTTGTTTCTTCGGTTACAACTTGGCGAACCCCTAAATACGGCTGAAAAACTAAACGCAATACTAGGGGGTATGAGGAATTTTTGTAAAACGGTAGCGGTACACGATTTCTTAAAAAATAAAATAGCGATCCGTGATACGAGGTATGCCCACTTCGACATAGCCACGAAGTGGCTATTCATAGAAGCGAGAGGGATACAACCGCAAATGCGGTTCCCGCAACTGGAAGGTTTTATGCGGGAAAATTCAAGTTTTAGCCTTAAAAGCGAGTTAGCTAAAAATATTAACGAATCGTTAAAATATTTGAATAAAGCTTTCCCCGAAAAATGCTCTAAGTTACGCAACCGGGCTAACGTACTCTCGGTATGTATGCTCGCAACAAGGGTTATTAAACAGGGGATTAGTAATAACACCGCTAAAAATTTCGGCGACTTCGTAGAAAATTTCTTTACAAAATTAGGTATCGAGGTAGAGAAAGGAGCACAAAGTAAAGAAACCGGATTTTTAGAATACCAAGAAGCTATCAGCTACGGGTCGACAGGTGGAGATTCTATTAAATCGAGAATTAGTATTCTAACTAGGAGGTTAGCGACCGATTATAGTGAATTCGCGCCCCTGCTTTGTAGCGCCCCTGACGAATATTCCGACGACGCTCGAGATCTTTCGGAAAAGGGGAAAGAGATCCAAAAATTGGTATACGATGTCAATAAAAAATACAGTGCCGAGTCCGGTGAAGACCTGTTTAAAATGACCAATGAATCAGTAGCAGCTCTTAGCAACGTTTCGGCCGTTTGCGATAACCTTAAGCAATATGGTGAATTCATTGATAACGTATATAAACTAATCTATGAAGGTTCCGGGGATTGTAAGCGTTTACCGCATCCCCCGGCCGAATTCGTTATGGACGTGAAAAATTTAAGGACGGAACTACGGCACGATACCGACCACGGCAAATCCAAAGAAGTAATAAAAAAAAGAAAAAAGACCGCTGCTGTTTTCGAAAAGTATTCGGGGAAAAAGACAACTAGTGAATGCGGCCCCGAAGATTTCCTAGTAACGCAGTTGAGGATTTTAACCGCTATGCGGGATTTCTTAGCGGAATTATAACTGGTATCCTATTATTAGGGATACCCCCGCTCCGTATAATAAACGAGCCGGCCCCGAAGGCCGGCTTCTCGTTTCGGGCCGACTGCGGCCGCTAGCGAATTATGGCCAGCTTGCCGGTTTCGTTCATCCCCCCGCCGGTGACGCGATATACGTAGACGCCGGACGCCGCGGCCTCGCCGTCGTCCGAGACCGCGCGCCAATCGAAATACGGCACCTCGGCCGCGTGGTCGTACGAGAAGATGCGATGGCCGGCGAGGTCGTATATCTCGATGGTGCACCGTCCGGTCAGGCCGGCGAAACGTATCGAGCCGGGCCCCGAACCGGCCCGGAAGGGGTTGGGGTAAACGGCGAACGTCGCCGGGCCGGCGGGAGGCGCGGGTTCGGGCACCGTCGCGGCGCCGTATACCCGGGCGAGGTGGGCGACGGTCCCGACGCCGGCGCGGGAGCAATCGACCTCCAACTTCATGCTCAGTTTTTCGACCGTATCCTGGGTCGTATGATAATAAGGGTATTCGAGAATGCCGCCGGCGCCCTTCTCGCCCTCGATTAAGAATATCGCGTCGTACCCGGCGTTCCAGAAAGAGGCGTGGTCCGAACCGCCGGCGCGCGGGTCGATCACCAGGTCGAATATGTGGCTTATTTTGTATATGCGGCCTACGTTGATCAAATATTGGCCGAGCCACTTCGACGCGTCGTTGGCGAAGTCGGAGGTATCGTCGCGCTGGCCTTTCTCCTCATCGTACGCCACCATGTCGAGGTTCACGACGCCGACGATTTTCTCGCCATTCTCGGCGGCGTTTTGGGCATAATGCCAGCTGCCCAGAAGGCCCTGCTCCTCGCCGGCCCACACGATGAAGCGCAGCGTTCGCTCGAACTCGAGGCCCGCGAGGGCACGCGCCCCCGCCAACGCCGCGGCGGTGCCGGAGCCGTTATCTTCCGCGCCCGGCGCGCTCTCCAGCGGCCTTTCGGACGTCGAATCCATGTGGCCGCACAGGATAACTATTTCGTCCGGCTTGGTCCGGCCCCTCTTCTCGGCGACGACGTTAGACCAGTTGTCGTCGAAGCCGGCCACCAAGGAATCGAAGGTCGCGCCGCCGTCGGCGGTCCGATAGAGCGCCGCCGGACCGCCTATCATGCCGAACGTGCCGGCCGCGAAATCGCAACTTTGGAAGCTCTCCTCCCCGACCTTTTTATATTTCCAGCTCGCGCCGCCGTCCTCGGTATATAGAAACGCCCCGTCCAAACCGACGACGTACCCGCGCTGGGCGTTGCCGAAGCGGACGTCGTAGAAATTGCCCCAGGTGGGCTCGGTCAGGTTGACCCGCGTCCAGGTAGCGCCGCCGTCGGTGGTGTGGAGCAGCGTCTTCGACCAACCGCAACACCACGCCTCGTCCGCGCTCGCGGCGTAGATGCCGTAAAGCCTGGCGAGCGTATTGCTGGGCTGGCTGGTCCACGTGTCGCCGTCCTCGGTGCGGAGGATGACGCCCTCCCGGCCGCAAGCCCAGCCGTGCGTCGCGTTCGCCATGGAGATATCGTATAACCGTTGGCCCGTGGGCGTCGTCTGCCTGGTCCACGCGGCGCCGCCGTTCGACGTATGTAAAATCGCGCCGCCTTCGGCCGCGATCCAACCGTTTTGCGCGTCGGCAAAGCTGACGCCGAAAAGGTAGCTGGTGAACGGCACGGCCTGGGCGGTCCACGTCGCGCCGCCGTTCGTGGTCTTAAGGCAGCTGGGGCCCGCGCCCGCGGCGTAACCGACGTTCTCGTCCACGAACTGCACGCTCCACAAAAATCCTTTCGCCGGAGCGTCTTGCCTCGTCCACGTATTGCCCCGGTTTTTGGTGTGGTATATCGTGCCGCCGTCGGTGGTGACCCAAGCCTTGCGGCCGTCGGTCGGTATCGAGACCGCGTCGAACGTTATGCCGAAGAACTCGTCGTACGACGTCCCGTAGCCCAGGTTGGCGAAAAAGTCATGGGCCCAGGCCGCGGCGTTCGCGTATCCCTCGGTATACGAGAAGCGGGTCTTAAAATCCTGGAGGGTCACGAGGTAATTTTTAACCTGGTCCTGCGTTATGGTTTTCAGGGCGTCGTCGACGTTCTTATCGAACGCGGGAGGCGGTTCCGCGCCGGCTTCTCGGGGAGGGGTCCGTATCGCCGGGAACAACATGACGAGCTCGAGCCGCAGGCCGGCGGCGGCTACGTCGGCCTCGCGGCCGCGCGTCGTCGTCAGGAGGTACGCGCCGTCGCCGAGGAACGCCAGCTCGCCGTAAGCGTCGGCGCGAGCCGCCTCGCCCGGCGAATATTCGTAAACCAGGTAATACGTCGACGTTTCGGGGTCGTCGTGTAAAACGCGGTAGGGGGCAAGGCGCGGCAGCGCGCGACCTTCCGCGAGGTATAGGTACCCGGCGGGCGACGCCGCTAAATACCAAACGCCTTCGTCGGCTGAAGTTTCGACCAATTTCGGGCTGCTCACCAGATACTCGCCCGGAAGGAAGGCCGCCGCGCCAGCGGCCGCCGCCAGAACCAGACACGCCAGAATCCTCATATTTTCTCCTTAGTTAGTTTTTATTTACGGATTTTAACAACCCGGCCTATCGTTGTCAAGCACGTCCCGCCGCGCGCCGCCTTTGGCCTTTAAAATGGCCCGGAATTATGGTAACTTATGCGGCCAACCCTAACGAGTATACCGAAGGAGATATGGCAGGAGTGTTTAGGATTATTAAGTTGGGCGCGATAGCCGCCTTTATGGCGGCGGCCGTTCTCGGCGGGTGCGGCGTTAAAAAGGCCGGGGAGGCCGCGACCGCAACCGCGCAAACCGGCGACCCGCCCGCCGCCGCCGAAGCCGTCACGGCCGCGGCCGCGGCCGTAAGCGCCGCGAGCGCGGAGAGCGCGCTGCCGGGTAAGGCATTGTTGGAGGCGCGGTGCACGGTTTGCCACAACCTCCAACGCGTCCGCAAGAGGAAAGAGACCCGCGAAGGTTGGGAAAAAATCGTCGCGAAGATGAAGAAAAACGGCGCCGTGCTAAACGACGCCGAACGCGAGGCGCTCCTGGAATATCTAGCCGCGACGTACGGTAAATAATTTCCCGCCGAGCGCCGGGCCCGGCCGCTCGACCGCCGGGAGGAGAAACCGTGGCAAAGAATCATGGCGGCTTTTATTTAAGCGTCGCCGCGGCGGCCCTCGTCGCGGCGTGCGCGGTCGGCGGCCGAACGCCGCCGCCGAACGATGCCACCCCTCTCGAAACGGCCGCGGCGGCCGCCGCGGCGCGGGATTGGGGCCACGGCTTGCCCCTTGAGAAAATTAAGCTTAGGCCGGGTTTCCGCATCGACGTCTACGCGTACGGCCTCGAAGGCGCCCGTTCGCTCGCCCTCGGCGCCCGGGGGACGTTGTTCGTCGGCACCCGGGGCCAAGGAAAGGTCTACGCCGTTCGCGACCGCGACGGCGACCAACACGCCGACGAGTTCTTTCTCATAGCCTCCGGCCTTAACTCCCCCAACGGCGTCGCGTTCCGGGAGGGCGCGCTCTACGTCGCCGAGATCTCCCGCGTAATTAAATACGAAGACGTCGAGGCGCGGTTGGCCGAGCCGCCCGTACCCGTCGTCGTCAACGACACTTTTCCCGCCGACGAGTGGCACGGTTGGAAGTTCATACGCTTCGGCCCGGACGGCAAGCTCTATGTCCCCGTCGGCGCGCCGTGCAACGTGTGCGAGCGCGACGACGAACGTTACGCCTCGCTGATGCGGATGAACGCCGACGGCACCGATTTGGAGGTTTTCGCCTCCGGCATCCGCAATACCGTCGGCTTCGACTGGGACCCCAAAACGGGCGAGCTATGGTTCACCGACAACGGCCGGGACTGGCTGGGCGACGATAAACCGCCGGACGAGCTCAACCGCGCGCCCGAGGCCGGCCTCCACTTCGGCTTTCCGTACGTGCACGGTAAGGCCATCCCGGACCCGAAATACGGCCGGAAGGGCTTTCCGGCGCGGTTTACGCCGCCCGCGCGCGAGCTCGGCCCCCACGTCGCCGCGCTGGGCATGCGGTTCTATACCGGCGATATGTTCCCCCCGGCGTACCGCGGCCAAATTTTCATCGCCGAGCACGGCTCCTGGAACCGCACGACGCCGGTGGGCTATCGTATAACGCTCGTAAAGGTGGAAGGTGATAAGGCCGTCTCGTACGAAGTTTTCGCGGAGGGATGGCTCCAAGGGCGAAAGGCATGGGCCCGGCCGGTCGACGTCCTCGTTATGCCCGACGGCGCGCTTGTCGTTTCCGACGACAAGGCCGGCGCGGTTTACCGCATCAGTTACGAGGGATAACGCCTCGCGCCGCGCACGCGTAAAGGGGTCCGGCGTCCTCGCCGCAACCCTTGCGTCGCCGCGCGAGCCGGTAACGGCCCGCCATTATCCCCGCAGGGCCCCCCGTACTTCCGATATTTTATACGAAGACTCAGCGCTTCTTCCGGGCGCGCTCAACGTAGCCGCGTACTATTTCAGTACGCGCCGCGGCGTTCGCGCGCAAAAAGCGCGCCAACGCGCTATTGACGATGAGCGATTCGGACAACCCGGCATCGGGGGCGTATCGGCTGAGGCCTCCGTCAATGCCCACGTCGAGTCGCACCGTAACGGATTTCGTCTGCGCTCCTCCCATAAAGCCCCCTCGGTCAGTGTTCCGTAGTGCCGGTGAACGTAAAGTCCTTGAAGAGCACGGCCGGCGAGACCGTCCGTATGCCGTCCGTTACCCCCGTCAACTTGCGTTCGCGGCCGAGCGCCTTGACGTTCGAGAACGCGCGCAACATGCTCTCGGTCCAGCGGAGGTTCTTCACGCCGTATTTAATCTCGCCGTCCTCGACCCAGAACGTGCCGTCCCGCGTCATCCCCGTAAAGACCGCTTGCATGGGCTCGACGTAGCCGTTGACGTAGTGGAAGCGGGTGGCATATAAGCCCCGCTCCATGGACGCGAGCATCTCTTCCACCGAGGAGTCGCCCGCTGCGAGGGCCATGTTAAGCGGGAAAGGCCCGTAACTCGTGCCGGGCGGCAAGGCGTGGCCCGTAGTTACTTTGCCTTCTTTGGCCGCCGTCGCCAGGTCGTAGCACAGGCCGCTCGCGACGCCCTTGTCGACCAACGTTACCCGCCGGCGCGGGACCCCCTCGAAATCGAAGGGCAGCGGTACCGTATCGGGGGACAGGCCGTCGTCGACGACGGTGACGTTGTCGCCCATAATCTTCTCGCCCATCCGTTTGGAGAGCAGACTCCGACCTTCCTGGTAGGCGCGGGTGTCGAATACCACGAAGGCGAGCCAATTAAAAAGCTCGCCCACGGCGTACGGTTCGACGACGAGGTCGTAGCGCCCCGCCGCCACCTCGCGCGGATTCCTCGAGAGCTCGGCCCGCCGAACCGCGTCCTGGGCCAAAGCGGCGACGTCGACCTTCGTCGCGTCCCACCCGCCGCCTTCGCAGTATCCGCTCGCGTCGTCGGCCATAACCACGCCCACCAGCTCCACCTCGGTATACGGGTGGTGAAGCAGCACGCCCTTGGAATTGGCCACCGTAAGCGTGCCCGCTTCGGTGCGGAACGACCCCGCGGCCTTCATCCCGGCGGCCTTGGCCGCGGCGATCACCCGGCCCGCGGCGTCGGCCCGTTGGTCGGGCGTGTAAAACGCCGTCGCCTCGCTGTAGCCCTTCACGGCCGGGACCTCGACCGGCTCGGCTAAGCCGGCGTAATCCTCTTTTTCGCCCTGGACCCGAGCTATGGCCAGCGCCGTCTCGGCCACTTTCCCGGCGTCGGCCTCGCCGTTCACGTTGCCGCGCGCGACGCCTACCTTTTTTCCCATCGCCGCCTGGACCGTTAAGCGCAAGTGGCTCTCGCTCACGTTCTGGTGTATCTCGTTCTCGCCGAAGCGGGTCAACGCGCGCTCGTAGGATTCGACTAGCACCAGGGTCTCGTCGGCTCGGGACGCCCGAAGCGCCGCCTGGGCCACGCCCTCTACAATATTGCGGTCTATAACCAACGCGTTCTCCTTATCTCTTAACCCCTTACGGACTTGGCGTGTGATTCTTTTCGCTTTCGGGTCGCGCGGCGCCGAGGGCGCGCCGCCGCTCCCGGAATGAGGTTACCCCTTTTTTGCCGTGGGCGATTATTTCGCCGCTCACTTGCGCGCCCACCTCGACGTATACCTCCCGGGCGACGACGTTGCCTTTAATGACGGCCTTGCGCCGGACCTCCGCTACTTTGCGGGCATGGACGTTGCCCTCCACCCGGCCCGAGACGATAATGTTAACCGCCGAGACGTCGCCGTTGACGGCTGCGGTCGTCGAAACCATGACGGTCCCTTCCACTTCCACGTCGCCGCCGAGAAGGCCGCCAATAAGGAGGTTCGTTTTCCCGCGGTACGCGCCGCGGACTTCGGCCCCGTCCGAGATATACGAGCCGTATTCCACGTCGGCGATGCGCCGGGTAGGGGTCTTTTTTGCCATCGCGAGGTCCCTGTAGGTAACTACGTTGCGTGGGATATGAAAACGAAATGCGCCGGGAAATCTAACATCCGGCCGAGGCGGGTGTCAACTCCTATTTCGGATGGCCTACCCAAACCGACCCGAAGAACTTTACGGCGGCCGCGCCGGCCCGGGCGAGGGCGGAAAAGCCGCGCGCCGTTTTTTAACTCTTGACACCGTAAAGGGCCCGTGATAGATTTTTTTAATTTTAAAACCTGGCTCGAGGCACCGGTTTTCGCGAACCGGAAGCGGCGCGCGTATACGGGGCTTTAAGGTACTTGATATGAGGTCGGCGCTAGTCGGATTATTATTGGCGTTGGCGGCCGCGGCATGGGGTCAAACTCTCCGCGCGGCCGAAAGCGTATCCGCGGCGGACACGCCGGTGGACGCGGGCGGCTCCGTCGACCTGACGTGGCAGCCGTCGCCCGACGAGGCCGGGGGGAAGGTGAAAGTCCTCGGCTACGAGGTTTGGCGCGCTACCCGGGCCGCCGGCGAGTACAAGAAGTTGGCCGACGTCGACGCCGGCAAGGAAAGCTATAAGTTCACGGACGAGGAAGCCGAAAACGGCGTCGATTATTTCTACAAAATACGCGCCCGCGGCGAAAAAATGACCACCGACACGGCGCCGGCAGGGCCGGTGAAAGCCGCGCCGCAATGGTTCAATGAGAACCGGCTGAACATGCTCGCCGCCGCCGTCCTACTTTCGGCCTTCGTCCTATATTACATTTCGCAAGCGCGCGCCGGCAAAAAACTTTTCATCCGGCGCATCGCCGGCCTGGAAGCGGTCCAGGAGGCCGTAGGCCGCGCCACCGAAATGGGCAAACCCATCCTCTACGTGCCGGGCATAGCCGATATCGACGACATCCAAACCATCGCCGCGGTGACGATATTGGGCCGAGTGGCTACCATGGTGGCGGAGTACGACGCCGACCTGCTCGTGCCGTGTTCCCGGTCGCTGGTGATGTCCACGGCGCAAGAGGTCGTCAAAGAAGCATACCTGGAGGCGGGTCGGCCGGACGCGTACCGCCGCGAAAACATCCGCTACCTCACCGACGACCAATTCGGCTTCGTCGCCGGCGTGGACGGCATCATGCTGCGCGAAAAACCCGCGGCTAACTTTTACCTCGGCACTTTTTACGCGGAATCGCTCATCCTCGCCGAGACCGGCCATTCCATCGGGGCGATACAGATCGCCGGGACGGCGATGCCGTCGCAGCTCCCCTTCTTCATCGCGGCCTGCGACTACACCCTCATCGGCGAGGAGCTGTTCGCCGCCAGCGCCTACCTCAGCCGCGAGCCCCGGCTTTTGGGCAGTTTAATCGGGCAGGACTGGGGCAAGGTAATAATATTAATCTCCATCGTAGTGGGCGTCGTAACGGCGTTCCTGACCCAATTCGGCATCGAGATTTTCGGGCGACCCATCGCCCTGGCGCAACTTTTCGAAGTGAGGTAACCGCTCTCGGGCGGCTTTTTCACGAAGAAACCCTCCGGCAAGGAGGCCTGATATGCGGCGCGAGATACCGATGATCGTCGCCTTCCTCGCGGGCGTAATAATAATACTGGAATTCTTCGTGCCGATGCTGCGCGACGTCGCCGGCCAGATCCAGCAGTGGTACCTGGTGGTGGTGGCCTTCGCCATCCTGGTAGGGGCGTTTAACCTCCTTCGCATCAACTACATGAAGGTGCGCGACCGCCGCGCCGATTGGCCTTACTCCGTCGTCCTCATCGCCGGCCTGTTCGCCATGGCGATCGTCGGCATCTTCTGGGGCATCGAACAGGGGACGGTCTTCGACTGGCTGTTCAACTACCTGATGTTCCCCATGTCGTCGACCATGTTCGCGCTTTTGGCGTTTTTCGTCGCCTCCGCGGCGTACCGCGCGTTCCGGGCGCGCACCGTCGACGCGACCCTCTTGCTCGTCGCCGCCATCATCGTCATGTTGGGCCAGGTGCCCATAGGCTCCATCTGGGTGCCGGCGGGGTGGCCGCACTCGCTCATATTCCTCACCCCCGACTGGCTCAAGGATAGAATAATGGAGATCTTCAACACCGCCGGCCAACGGGCCATTCTGATCGGCGCGTCGCTGGGCGTGGTCTCGACGTCGCTGCGGATACTTTTGGGCATCGAGCGGTCGTACCTGGGAGAGGAGTAAACGTGGCCAACGGTTGGCATCCGGTCCCGGGAGGTTGCCCCCGATGAAATTCGTCCGTTGGTTGGCCGATATAGACCGCCGCATTCTCTTCCTGCTTATCGCCGTAGCCGTGGTCGTCCCCCTTATCTTCCCGCTCGGCATGCGCGTCAAAGTCACGACCCAGGCGCAAAATATTCACGACCAGGTGGAGAGCTTGCCCGCGGGGTCGCGCATCCTGGTGTCGTTCGACTATGACCCGGCCGCGGCGCCCGAGGTCCACCCCATGGCCTTGGCCTTCCTCCGCCACTGTTTCGCCAAAAAGCACAAGGTAATCATCATGGCGCTGTGGCCCCAAGGCGCCCAGCTGGCGGTCAGCGCCATGGCCGAAATCTCCCGGGAATTCGACATCGTGTACGGCCGCGATTACGTCAACCTGGGATATAAACCGGGCGGCGACATCGTCATTAAATCGCTCGGGTCGTCCTTCCCCAAGGTATTCCCCACCGATATGGCCGGCGAGCCGACGGCCAACCTGCCCGTGATGGCCCGAGTGCGTAACCTCAAGGACATCGACCTGGTGATGGACCTCTCCGCCGGCGACCCGGGGATACCGGCGTGGGTGCGGGTGGCCAACGCCCTATACCAACGCAAAATCGCCGGCGGCTGCACCGCGGTGTCGGCGCCGCAGTTTTTCCCTTACCTCCAGACGGGCCAACTTATCGGCCTCCTGGGAGGCCTTAGAGGAGCCGCGGAATACGAAACGATAATAGGGTACGCCGGCAAAGCTTCGCGCCGCATGGACGCGCAGTCGATCGCGCACCTGGTAATAATATTGTTCATCATATTTGCGAACGTCTCGTACTTCATACTGCGCCGGCAACGCGCGGAGAAAGGCGAAGGGCCGAAGGCCGGACCCTCGGCGTCGGCTTAGGGTCGTCGCCCGGGGTTCCCGATGCGGAGGCACGGTTGATGGACGGACTTACGTTGTTCGGCACGTGGCTCGCGGCGATATTGACGCTGTGCATCCTGTCCTTCCTCTACAAGGACAACCCTTTTTATAAATTCGCGGAATACCTCTTCGTCGGCGTCTCGGCCGGCTTCTGGATCGCGTATAACTTCCACAACCTGCTCGTCCCCAACCTGGTCGTGCCCCTCTTCGGCGCCGACGGCGCACTACCCAAGCTCGTCGAGGAAGGCCAACTGGATTTACGATTGCTGACCGTAATCGCGGGCCTTTTAGGCATAACGATGCTCTTCCGCTTCTTCCCCAAGGTGGCGTGGGTCTCGCGGTACGGCATCGCGTTTTCCGTCGGCTTGGGCGCCGGCCTGGCGTTCGTCGTCTACCTGCAGGCGAACTGCATCTATCAAATCTGGGGGACGGTCAGGCTGTCGCCGGTCGTAATCACCGAAAGCGCCACGGGATGGAACTTCGATTGGGGAGCCTCGCTCGCGAACACGCTCCTCATAATCGGCGTCGTGAGCGCGCTCGTATACTTCTATTTCTCCAAGGAACATAAAGGCGTCCTCGGCGCCACGGCGCGGCTGGGGATTTGGTTCCTCATGGTCTCCTTCGGCGCCGCCTTCGGGTATACGGTAATGGCCCGTATCTCGCTGCTCATCGGGCGCATGGAGTTTTTGATCGACGACTGGATAAAAGGGACCCTTGCCACGCTGGGATTGTTGTAAATACCGGCGTAAACCCAAACCGACGCGGCCGGCGCAATCGCCTCCACCCGCCCTTATGCCTCGCCTTTTCGACGCAACCGGCGAACCCAAATACGGCGAACTATCGCCCGAAAGACGCGACGAACTATTGGACAAAATCGCCCGCGCCGTCGTCGACCGCCGCCTGACGGCGCCCGCGATATTCTTTTTAGAGTCGACTAAGCCTCTCTCGTTCATCGGCTCGCAGGTGATGGTCTTCTTCGACCCGCTGGTCCAGTCGATATTCAACATCCGGGGTTACGACGACGTGCGGCTGGCGCTGGAAGAACGCGAAAACGTCGAACGGCTGCTGGCGACCATCGAACGCTACGACGCCGAACGGCGGCAGAAACGGAAAGAAAGGAAAAAGAGTAAAATAACGCAAAACGGGGATGCGTCAAATCGTGAGTAACAAAAACGAACTATACTACGGGGATAACTTAAAGATACTGGCTAATCATTTCCCGGACGACAGCGTAGACCTTATTTACCTTGACCCGCCGTTCCAAAGCGGCCGTAAGTATAACGTATTATTCGCCGAGGCCAACGGTACCGCATCGCCTTCGCAAGTAGAAGCATTCGAAGACACGTGGAAATGGAATATTAGGGCCGAAGAAACTTACGCCGAGCTAATAGAAAAAGGACCTGCCGGATTATCTAACCTCGTTAGGGCTATGCGGGGTTACTTAGGCTCTAACGAAATGATGGCTTATGTCGTAATGATGGCCGTACGACTTAAAGAATTACACAGAGTCCTTAAGAAGAACGGTTCGATATACTTACATTGCGACCCTACGGCGAGCCATTACGTTAAACTCGTCCTTGACTCGATATTCAAACCAAAATTCTTTCAAAACGAGGTTATTTGGCACTATAGACGTTGGACCGCGGCCGCGAAACGCTACCAACGGATGCACGACGTTATACTTTTCTATTCCAAAACGGACGAATTCCCTTTTAATAAAATATATATAGAACCTACGGAATCACAAGCGGCGGTTATTGAACGAGGATATAATGTTAATAAAGTAACCGCTAAGGGCGAAAAAGTACTCCAGCTTCTAGTCTACGACCAAGAAAAAGTGGAAGGGCTAGTAAGAGACGGGAAAATAGATCTTTCGAAATATGGGAACGTAGTATACGTTGCACAAGGGGAAACGATAGCTCCCGACGTTTGGACCGATATCCAATACCTTCATTCTCAATCTAGGGAAAGGCTTAGTTACCCTACGCAAAAACCGGTAGCTTTACTGGAAAGGATAATCGAAGCATCGTCAAACGAGGGCGACCGGGTTCTAGACCCTTTCTGCGGTTGTGGTACCGCGGTCGTAGCGGCCGAACGATTAGGCCGTATTTGGGCCGGTATAGATATAACGTACCTCGCGATAAATCTAATTAAACGGAGGTTAAAAGACGAATTCGGTGACGCGCTGGAATTCGAAGAAATCGGGCAACCGAAAGACGTCGGTAGCGCACGGCATTTAGCCAAGACGTCGCGTTTCCAGTTTCAAAACTGGGCATTAAGTTTAGTAGATGCTTTACCGTCCGCCGTAAAAACAGGAGATAAAGGGGTGGACGGTTTCATTAACCTAATAGAAAACCCCGAACAACCCCAAGACGTTACAAAAATTATTTTCTCCGCTAAGAGCGGTAGTATCTCGCCGTCTGACGTAAGGGATTTAAAAGGTACCGTAGCCCGCGAAGGCGCCAGAATGGGGGTTATAATTACCTTGGAAGAACCCACGCCAGCCATGGTTTCCGAAGCCGCGTCCGCGGGGCTATACGAATCGCACTGGGGAACTTACCCCAGGGTGCAGATAATCACAATAGCCGAAATATTAGAAGGAGGAAAAATAAACGGGCCGTCCGGGCAAAACGTAGGTTTTAAAAAAGCTCATAAGTATATTAAGAAAAAACGCAACGCTTCGTTATTCGAAAGCGAGTAACTGCGCGTAAGGTTTAATTCTATGCCCTCAACCTACGAAAACGTAAAAACCATCCTGGCCACCGACTGCGGCAGCACCACCACCAAGGCCATCCTCATTCAAAAGGAGGGCGACGAATACCGCCTCAAAGTGCGGGGCGAAGCCCCCACCACCGTCGAGAGGCCCGCCGAAGACGTCACCCGCGGCGTGCTGAACGCCGTGGGCGAAGTCGAGGAGTTGACCGGCCGGAAACTGATAGCCGACGACCGGGTCCTGGTCGGCGCGGGCGACGACGAGGGCTCCGACATTTACATGTCCACCTCGTCCGCCGGCGGCGGCCTCCAAATGATGGTCGCCGGGGTCGTCAAGACCATGACCGCGGAATCGGCCCAGCGCGCGGCGCTCGGCGCCGGCGCCATCGTCATGGACGTGCTGGCGTCCAACGACGGCCGCCTCCCCCACCAGAAGATAGAAGCCATCCGGCGGCTCAGGCCGGATATGATACTGTTGTCCGGCGGCATCGACGGCGGCACCGTCAGCCACGTGGTCGAGCTGGCCGAGCTCATCGGCGCCGCCGACCCCAAGCCGCGCTTCGGCGCCGGCTTCCGCCTCCCCGTAATCTACGCCGGCAACAAGGACGCGCGCCCCAACGTCGAGCGCACGCTCGCCGCCAAGACCTCCCTCTACGTCGTCGACAACATCCGGCCCGTCCTGGAGCGCGAGCACCTCGGCCCGGCGCGGCACGAGATCCACAACCTCTTTATGGAACACGTCATGGCCCAGGCGCCGGGCTACGCCAAGCTCATGTCGTGGACCGCGGTACCCATAATGCCGACGCCCGCGGCCGTGGGCGCCATTATCCAGACCATAGCCGAACGCGAAAACCTGGAAGTCATCGGCGTCGACATCGGCGGCGCCACCACCGATATCTTCTCCGTTTTCCAAAAGGTCTTCAACCGCACCGTCTCCGCCAACTTGGGGATGTCGTACTCCATCTCCAACGTCCTGGCCGAGGCCGGCCTGGCGGACATCATGCGCTGGGTCCCCTTCCCCAAATCGCGCCTCGACGAACGCGACTTGCGCGACCGCATCCGGAACAAGATGATCCGGCCCACCACCATCCCGCAAACCTTAACCGAACTTATCATCGAGCAAGCCATCGCCCGCGAAGCGCTGCGGCTCGCCTTCGTCCAACATAAGGAGCTGGCCGTAGGCTTAAAGGGCATTCAACAGGAACGGACCATATCGGACGCCTTCGCCCAGACCATGACCGGCGAGACGCTGGTGAATATGCTGACGCTCGACATGCTGGTCGGCTCGGGCGGCGCGTTGTCGCACGCGCCGCGGCGGGTTCAGGCCGCGCTGATGTTGGTGGACGGCTTCCGCCCCGAGGCGGTGACGTTCCTGGCGGTGGACTCGATCTTCATGATGCCGCAGCTCGGCGTCCTGTCCACCGTGATGCCCGACGCCGCGGCCCAGGTCTTCGACCGCGACTGCCTGGTGCGGCTGGGCTCGTGCGTGGCGCCGGTCGGCAACGGCAAAAAGGGCCGCACGTGCTTGAGGGTCACGGCCGACTGGCCGGGTCGCGGCCGCGTCGACGAAGAGATAAAATACGGCGAAATGGTGCGCCTGCCGTTGGGCGTGGGCGAGAAGGCCCAGGCCAGATTGGGCCCGGTGCGGCCCTTCGACCTCGGCCAAGGCAAGGGGCAAACGCTCGAGGCCGAGCTCGAGGGCGGCGTCGTCGGCGTCATCTTCGACTGCCGGGGCCGGCCGCTGAATTTGCCGACGGACGAGACGGCGCGCGTAGACGCCTTGGAACGGTGGCTCGCCGCGCTCGACATTTACCCGGGTTATGGCGCCAAAACCGCAGCGTGAATTAGGGGGTGACGTTATGACGCCACAGCGCAGCTTGTGGTTAGCTATTCTGGCCTTAACGTTCGTCGCGAGCGCGGCGGCCGACTGGTGGTACGCCGTA
>CAZLXP010000007.1:0-46053 GCA_964563535.1 uncultured bacterium
GGACAAATGGTAGCGCGAATGCGACAAGCGTGCCGATTACACCGGCAAGGATAGAAGAATTTAAAGCTTCGCGAATAAGGGAGGTATCGCCCGCGGCGGTTAACCGTGACCTCGCGACCCTCAAACACGCTCTCAACATAGCGACCGAATGGGGATACTTGTCCTCATCCCCGGCCGCCCGGGTGAAGTTGCTCAAAGAACCTCCAGGACGCGTACGGTACTTAAAGCGCGAAGAAGCCGCGGCTTTGTTGGAAGCGTGCTCGAAATGGCTCAAGCCGCTCGTTACAACGGCGCTCCATACGGGCATGCGCCAGGGGGAACTGCTTGCGCTCGAGTGGGACGACGTCGACCTACAGCGCAGGCAGATACGGATCTCGGACTCGAAGACGGGCGACGCGCGGGTTGTCCCCGTGAACGAGTTGTTGTACAATATCTTATCGGAACTGGGACCGAAGAGCGGGAAGGTGTTCAAGAACCGCCGCGGCACGGGCTACAGCTGGATCAACTCGGCTTTCAAGAACGCGATCAAACACGCCGGCATCAACGACTTCAGGTTCCACGATCTGCGCCACACGTTCGCCTCGTGGTTAGCAATGAAAGGGGTACCGCTGTCGACGATCGGCAGGTTACTGGGCCATAAAACCGCGCAAATGACCATGCGATACGCCCACCTGGCGCCGGACTATCTGGCCGACGTCGTCGAGGTATTGGCGTACGACGCCCCGGGATAATAAATGAACGTCGCGATAATAGGGTGGGGCTCTTTAGTTTGGGACAAGCAGGGCTTAAAAACGAGAAGCCCATGGTATAGCGACGGGCCGGTCCTACCTGTCGAATTCGCTCGTATATCGGAAGGCGGCCGCGTCACCTTAGTCATCATCCCCGGTAAGAAGAAGTCCCCGACCTGTTGGGCGTTAAGCGCTCATACAGACCTCGATACGGCCAAAAACGAATTAGTTCAAAGGGAAGGAATTCGGGACCCTCGGGATATCCACGGCGTAACCAAAGAAAGAAGATTAATCGGCCCGCCCGGAGGAATGACCAGCGTATTCACTACCGTCTTGAAGTGGTTACGGGAACAAAACGACCTGGATGCGGCTATATGGACAGGCCTCGAGTTGAATTGGGAACACAAATTACGGAAGAAACATTCGGCCAAAGCCGTGGTCGATTACCTGAGCGGATTAACGGGGGATACGCGCGAAAAAGCTAAAGAATACTTCGTCAGGGCCCCTCGCTGTATTGATACGCCTGTGAGGAGAATGGTTGAGGAACAACTGGGGTGGGCTCCTGCGAGCGACCATGACGGCTGCATCAACTAATAGGTCGCCCGTAGCGCCGGAGAATATTTGACACAAAATTAACACAAAAGCTGGAACGGGAAAAAATGGAGGAGCGTAACTACCTGAAATAAAATAAGTTGGAGGGCTCGCCTAACGGTATGGCAGCGGATTTGAAATCCGCCGGCCTCACGGCCTTGGGGGTTCGATTCCCTCGCCCTCCGCACCGCGCCGCCCCTCACGGGCGGCGCATTACTATTACGTAATGCGAGCGGGCTACGCCGAGCGAGGCCAGCGTCTGGGCGAGCCAGAACGACTTGTTGACGAGGAAGTGCACCCACCGGAAGCGCAGGCCGAATTTATACGCCGCCAGCCGCCACCCGCCGAAAAGGTCCCGGACCTCGCCGAGCTCGAGGCCGCGCGGCAAGCCCTCCTTCGCGCGCTCGACGAAGTCGTACCAGACGAGGACGCCGTCGGCCGCGAGGACGCGCGCCAGCTCGGCCGCCGCGCGCTCCCGCGCCGCGCCGGCCTCAAGCGACGAAAACAACAGCGACTGGACGACGACGTCGAACGCGGCCGGGCGAAACGGCAGCGCCGCGGCGTCGCCGCAGACGAAGCGCACCGCCGGCGCGGTCGTGGCGCGCGCGTCGCGTAAGGCCTCGACGTCGCGGTCGAAGCCCACGCACGACGCCGGCGCCGCGCCCAGGCCGATAACCTGCCGCAGCATGTTGCCCCGCTCGCAGCCGTCCTCCAGGAGCCGCTTCCCCTCCAGCGCCACCCCTTCGCGGCGCAGCGCCCGGGTGAGCGCGAGCTCGAGCTGGTGCCGGTAGAAGAGCGCCAACGGCTTGAACAGCGTCCAATACCCTCTGGTATTGATATATTCCTTCTCGGCCTTCGACAACATAACCTTAACGCTGAAACGGTTGCGGGACGCATGCCACCGCTATATCTATAACCGCGCCGCCGGCCGGTGTCAACCCAAATGATTACACCGCCGAAGCGACGCTCGATTAGCAACGTCGACCTTGACGCCGGCGGGGACGCGTGTTAATATTATAAAATGTTTAAAGGCCATCCGGAAGCCGTATCCTTCCGCACCGGCCTCGCGGCCCTTACATTGGAAGACCTCGCGGCGATCGCCGGCCGGGTGGGCCTCCAGGAAGAGTTAACCTCCAAGGCGCGCCTCCTCGCGAACGTCCCCGAACGCCTCGCGGACCGAAACACGGCGCGCCGCTTTATCCGCGAGCTCGAGCCGTCGGCTAAGAAGACGCTGTTCGTCGCCGCGGCCTGCGAAAAATTCTTAGCCGTCTTCGGCCCCTCCACCCTCTTCGGCTTTGGCGTTACGACGCCGCCCGGCGACGCCCTCAGCCGCGCGCTCCTCCTGCCCGACGCCGCCACCGGCCTGTACCGGCCGCCCGCCGAGATCCTACCGCACGTCCACGACGAAGCGGCGAAGAGATTGGGCGCCCCGGCCGCGGGCCCGGCCGCCTCGCCCGTAACGCTCGAGCCGGCCTCGGCGTTCCGCGACGCCGTCGGGATCTGGTGCTACGTGATCCAAAACCCCATAACTTTGACGCAGAGCGGCGCTACCCCCAAACGCGCGCTGGCGAAATTGGCGCCGCGGCTCGAGGTCGCCGAAGAGGAAGCGCCGCTGGCCGCCGTCGTCGAACGCTTCGGTTACGGCCGGCTGGAGCTGTTGGCGGAAGACCTCGAGCGCCGGGGGGCGTTGGCGAGGGACGACAACGACCTCAGCGCCGAACGGTGGCTGGCGGAAGACCTGTGGCGAATCGCGGCGAGTTACAACGCCGAATTGGTGCGGGCCGCGATAGAGGAGGACGAAACCGCCGGCGCGCTCCTCGCGGCGTACCTTTGGTCGTTGGCGCCGCCGGGCGAATGGCGAGCAGTCACCGGCGTCGTCGAAACCGTATTGGAAATTTCCGAGAATTGCAACGAGGCGGCGGTCCGCAAGGCCCTCTTCGCATTATTCGTGTGCGGCGCGGCCGCGGCGGCCGTGGACGACGGCGGCTCGCTCCTCGTCGCCCGGGCCGCGGCCCTAAACGAACTGGCGCCTACTCCCGTCAAGGCCGCCGAACCGCAATTTTTATTGGGCGGAAACTTCGAGCTCAAGGTCGCTTACGACGCACCGACCGCGACAAGGTTGAAGCTCGAGGCCTTCGCCGAACAGACCGGCGGTGGCCGCCTCCTGTCGTACCGCATCTCCAAGTCGACCTTCTACCGGGCGCTGGACGGCGGCGTCACCTGCGACGACGTATTGTCCTTCTTGAACGACCACGTCTCGAAGCCGGTGCCGCAAAACGTCGAGTTCTCGCTCCGGGATTGGGCCGCGCAATACGGAACGATTTCGTTCTACGACCGCTTGATTGTCGCCACGGAAAAGCCGGAAACGGCCGACGAGGTCGCCAACCTGCCTACGGTCGCGCCGTTCGTCAAAGGCCGGCGGGAATTCCACGGCGTCGAAATCGCGCGCCAAGATTACCGCGCCGTGCGCGACGCCCTCACGTCGGCCGGATACCTGCCGCGGTCTTTGAAGGGCGAGGCCGAGGTCGCCGTTTCGCCTCGGGCGTTGTTCGGCGCCGGCTCCCGCGAAACCGCCGGCGTCGCGACGACCGGCCTCGAGCGGGAGAGCCCGGCCGCCGCCGTCGTCGAATTCGCGGTCGCGCATCGCCGGCCGTTGAAGTTGTGGCTCGAGGGCGAGGATGAACCGCTGGAGGTCAAACCCCGCAAGATAACGGTATACCGCGGCCGGGCGTACCTCCACGTCGACGGCGAGCGGACGCGCATCCCCGTCGCGGCCATCGCCCGGGCGACGTTCACGTAGATGGCGGCCCGAAAGAAATCGCCGCCGTCGTTGAGTTGGCGCGCCTGGCCGCTGGCGGAATACCCGGCGCGTTCGGCGTTGGCGGCGGTCGGGGTCGCCGCGGCGGCCGCGGCGATATATTTCCTGGGGCGAAGCGCGGTGCTCGCGGCCGTCGGCGCGTTGGCGCTGCTCCTGTCGCTGCACGGCCACCTCCTGCCGCGGCACTACCGCCTCGACGACGACGGCGTCTCGGTCTCGGCAATCGGCATTAAAAAGCGCCGGCGCTGGGACTACTTCCACTCGTACTACGCGGACCGGCTGGGCGTCATGCTCTCGACCTTCAGCTACCCCTCGCGCCTCGACTCGTTCCGGGGCGTCAACCTTCGCTTCGCCGCCGGCGACCGCGAGCGGGTGGTCGCGTTCGTCGCGGCCAGGCTGCCGGCCGCCGAGAAGAAGCGCCGCCGCGCTCCGAAGGCCCCATAACGGAGGACCCGTTGGCACCCAAATCCAAATGGCGCAGCGCGCTGCCGTACGTGGCGTCGTTCGTATTCCCCCTCTTCGGGTTGGCGTACGGCGCGTTGGAGACGTGCAAAGGCGAGAAGGCCGAGCGGCGCCGCGGCAAAATCTGCATCGTGCTGGGCACCGCGGCCCTCATATTGGTGTGCGTAGGGGCGATAGTCTGGCTCACGCTGGGGCTCAAGGAAGGCTTCGGCTTCCTTTGGCCGGAATAGCACAAGAGAGGACACGCGCTTTGACGGAAGAAAATAAAACGGCCGCGGCGGAAAAGGCGGCGGAGGTCCCGCCCGAGCCGAAGAGGTTGTTCTACGTAATATCTTTTCTCGTACCGGTGGCCGGCATCGTCCTGGGGGCGCTCTATCTGAGCAAGGCGGACGCGGCCAACAAGGAGTTCGGCAAATACTGCCTGGTAGCGGCGCTGGTCAACGTCGGCTTAGGGGTATCGTTAATCTTCTGCCTGGTCCTATTCTACGCCGCGTTCTTCCTCGCTTATTTGGGTTTCGTCGCCGGCCTTTTGGGGGTGGCCGCCGGCGGCGGCCTGTAACACCGCGCCGCGCCGGCTCCGGCCGTTGCCGTGACGCCACAATAAAAATAAAGCGGCCCGGAAGAGCCGCTCTTTACTTTTATGAATAAAAGATTAAAATGACATGGGGAACGCCACCGTCGCGAGGATATACGTCTCCTTCCCGGTAACCCAACCGGCGTTGCGGTGGGTCTCGCCGTAAAGGTAATAATCGTAGGGGCCGTAGAGGATTTGGCGGAAGGACGGCCCAAGCGCCGCGAAAGGCAACGGTGCGAACAAGCACTCGGCGTACAAATCTATAGCCCGCGACCTTACGGTCCCGTATTGCAGAACTTGCGCCCGGATACGGTATGAGACGCCGGCGTCAAGGCCGAGCCAGGCCCGAGGCCCATATTCGAAGCCGGCCCCCACGACCGGCGTCCAAATATATTCCGGACCCTCCTCGAACAAGAACGCCATCGGCGCCGCTGACTTCGCGACCCCCACGCCCGCCTCGCCGTAAACCGCCCACCGCTCGCGGTATATAGGCGCCGCCCGGGCCACCGCGGCAAAATCGTGCACCTCGCCTATGACCGCGTATAGGTCGTAGCGGGGGGCATACGACACCTCGACGGCGTAACGGCCGAATTCGGCGCCGAGGGCCCCGGCCAACGGCTCGTTCGTCTCCGGCGCCGGCTCGGTCTCGACGTACGCGCACGGCGCGCCGTCCAGGAAAGAGACGCCGTAGCTCATCGACGGCTTAAGCTCCCACGCCGGGCAATAGCCCGCCGACCCTAAGGCCGCGACGAAAACCAACGATAAATTCTTAAACATATATAACTACCTGCCGTACTTACGTTACTCCGGCGCCTTTATCAGGAAGAGCCGGCCCTTATAGTTACCGAATAGGATATCGCCGTTCGGCCCCCACGACGCGTATAGTATCTTATCGAGTTCCTGCCTCGGCGGACACATCGTAACGGGCCGGAATACCCCTGTCTTTAGCTCGTACGTACCCAACTCACCTAAGCCGCTGCCCGGGTAGCCATAACCCATTAGGATATACCGCCCGTCAGGCGACCACGCCAAAGCCCCCGCCCACCACCTCGGCCTACCCGCCGGCCATACCGCCTCGAAACCCGAGCCGTCCGCGTTGATGAGGGCCAGGTTTATATCTTTATAATTCTGTAAATTATCGAAGAGGTAAAACGCCACCTTTTCGCCCCCCGGCGACGGCAGCGGCGGGCCAACTTTTAGGAGCGGGTCGCGGTATAATATACCTAATTTTCCTTCGTTGAGGTTGTAATATACGCCATATTCTTTCCCCGGTTCGTAAATATATGCGAAATAAACTTTATCCCCCTCCGGGCCCCACCGGGGCGTAAACGCGTTTTTAAACTCGAGGCGATGGTGCTCCGAGCCGTCGGGCCGGCACAGCCAGATATAGCGCGCCGATTCGCGATCGCTCATATACGCAATCCACTCGCCCGTAGGCGACCACGTCGGCCTTTTAGCGCAGTTGCCCTCGACGATTATATTTAATTTTCCCGTCGTTATATCAAGTATCGCGAGGTCCGCATCCCGCCCGAAAATGCCGCCGCGATAACTAACGACGACCTTCGTACCGTCCGGCGAGAAGGAAGGCTCGTAACATTGTTTTTCGTACTCGTCTTTCGGCTCCCACAACAGCCGCCGGCCGTCGTCCCCCTTCACCGGCGGCGGCACATATGGCCCCGGCAGCGTCGTCGTCGGGATATCTTCGCAACTTACCGCGGTCGCGAGTAAAGCTAAGAATACCAAAGCCTTCGCGTACGTTTTTACGGTAACCATCGGTTCTTGAAGGGTTGACCCGCCCCCGCCTAAGGCGGGGGCGGGTTTTCCTTCCAGTTGAACTTTAACGAACGACGCACTTCTTGGCCGCGGCTAAGCCGCCGGCGTTGACTTTGTAAATATATACGCCGGGCGGGACGCGGGCGCCGTCGCTCGTCGTCAGGTCCCACGCCACCTCCGCTAAGCCGTTCCTTAACGGCACGTCTAAGGTCCGGACCTTCCGGCCGCTCAGGTCGTAGATTACGATTTCCGCGCGCCCGACGTCTTTGCCGGAAAGCTCGAGGCGGAACGTCGTAGTCGAAACGACGGGGTTGGGGGCGTTCTGGGTTAGCATCAAGGCCGGCGCCGCCGCGGCCGCTAAGCCGCTCGTGGCGCCGTCGCCGCCGTCGCGGATCTCTATAGCCCAATCTAACGCGTCGTCGTAATACTCGGTTCCCCAACCCCATTGCTCGTCAGGGTAACCTTGCGGGTCGTAGTTTGAACCGCCGTGGTGGATGCACTCGCGGACGTCGACGTCAATACCCGGGTACGGGCCATTCAACATAACGATGCAGCCGCCGGCTATGCCCGAGCCCATGGCGCACGAGTAGGAAGTCCCTTCCCTGTTGGCGTAGCCGTTATCGAGCCAGGTGGTGTAGATGTCGGGCGAGGCGGGCGCGACAACGTCGACCGTCATTTGGTGGTAGCCGCTGTGCTCCCACCGTTCCCAGCCGTAAGGTACGCGTAACGTACCGCCGATGCTTATCATGCGGGCGTCTTCATCTACCGCCGGGTACGAGTAATACGGGCCGGAATCGGCCGGATTGTCGCCGCTCGAGGCCACCGTTACGACGTCGAGCTCCCACGCTTGCTCCAACGCCTTCTGGATTTCGAGCGGCGGGTATCCGAAACCCCAGGACATGTTCAAGAGGTCGGCGCCCATATTTACCGCGAACACCATACCGTAACCTTCGATATACGGGTCGACGGGGTCGTAATAATGGGTACGAACGGGCATAATTTCGAAGGCGTCAACCCCCACGCCGGCTATGCCCAACCAGTTATTGGTATCCGCGGCTATCACGCCGGCGACCGCGGTTCCGTGGCCGGAAATATCCTCCGGGAACTGACTACCTAACATGTCGAATGGGACGCCTACGTTCTCTATGATGTCCTGGTGAATGCCGCTACGTTCGCCGTTCGAGGTGTAGATGCCCGTGTCGATAACGCCGGCTATCGGGTACCCGTCGGGCGGCGGCCATATGAAGCGGTCCCATCCCTCGGGCCAGTGTATGTCGCAGTCCCGGTTGTAGGAGTTATACAGGTACCATTGTTGGTCGAAGTCGGGGTCGTTGGGGAACATATACGATTTGCCCGGGCCCTCGGGGGCGGCGTCCACGACGTACGGGTCCCTTTTGTAGTCGGCGACTACCGAAAGCGGGTCGACCTTGGCCCGGTACCTCAATACGAAGACGTACTTCAGCCGGGCTTTCGCCGCGGCCCGCTGCCAGTCTTCCCACTCCCACAGGCCCCGGGGATGTCTTATAGGTCCTTTAGGCATCGGGAAAACCGCTTCTACCCCGTAAACGTCGTACTTCTCCGCCAGCAAGTCCAGCGATGGATGCCCTGAACCTTTGGTGCCCGGGTTATTTTCGAGTATGACGTTATCGCCGAACTCTACGCAGATGATGCCGGGGTTATACTCCACCGCGTAAACTAAAGCGGCGCCACCTATTATAAGGCACGCCGCGACCCCGGCCAATGTTGACTTTTTCATCTCCGACCTCCTTGTAGATAGTTAAAAACCCCGCGTTAGAAACAGACCCTCTTTATTACCGGGATAGTCTACCCCCCACCGTCCTGTTTGTCAAGTGTTTATTTATATATTACTTATTTAGTATTGTTAACCCGGCGGCTATTAAAAAAGCGGCTCGGTTGAGCCGCTTTTACGTAAGTTGCGCTCGCGTTATTCGAACGCCAGATACCCGAAGCGCCGGGGGTCGAAGCCGACGGGGTATTGCCAGTCGGCGGAGCTCTTTTGGGCCTGCTCCTTGCGGCGGAAGTTCACGCCCCACCGGTCGCCGGCGACGGCGCCGTCCACCCCCAGCGTCGCGAAGGGTATGGCCGCCTCGAGGGTCCAGTAATCGTCGCCCCGGGCCGTCGCGAGCTCGTATGCGCCGTTCCATGCCGCCGGGCCCTCGCTGTCCAGCTCAGCGGGAGGCGCGAACGTATACGCGACGTCGTAGATTACGGCCGCGGGATTGACGTAGATCTGGTAGAAGACGTCCTTTTGCGGGTCCGGCCGGAAGAAGAAGCCGACGCAGTCGTCGCTATGAACGAAGGCGTCGCGTTCCGCGGCCTTCACGACCAGCGCCCCCATATCCTTCTGCTCGCACCGCGCGGCGACGTAGAGGTTTTTCTCGTCGTAGCCGAAGTAGAAGGTCGTCGGGTCGATCTTGGACGCGCCGCCGTCGGGGGCGCCGAAGTATCGGGCCGTCGCGGCCTCGCGCCAGCACGCGTCGTCGAGCGCGCCGTCTACGGCCGGCGCCGCGGCCACGCGCCTGACCGGCTGCACCCGGCAGGCCGGCAGGCTGTTCTTATACTCGTGCACCAGCTTCGCGCGGTAAGGATAGGCCACCGTCACCTCGGGCAGCGGGTAAAGCTCGCCGACGAGCGTCGCGGCGAACTCGAGCTGGGCGGCCTCGCCCGGCGCGAGCGTCACCTCGCGGCGCGCGGGCTCGAGCTTCCAGCCGGCCGGCACCTCCCACGTCGCCGCCGTCGTGAACTCAGCCGCGGTCGCGTTCTCGACGAATACCGTGACCGTCGTTTCGGTATCACCCTCCGCGAAGGGGAACGACGGCACCCGCACCAGGTCCGTTTCGACGCGGTCGACGAGTTTCAGGTCGGCGACCAGGACGGCGTCGCGGGGCCGGGCCGAGCCTTTCTTGAGCACGGTCCACGCGAGCTCGTCGCCGCGCACCGTGCACCACACGTATTGGAAATAGGCCCCGAGGTATTCGACCTCTTCATCTATGCCGCCGCCGCTCGTGCCGACGATGGTATAGGGAATGCCGTCGTATTCGGCGGCGCCGTAAAGGTGATAGTGGCCGTTGAAGACGGCGTCGACGCCGTATGTTTTGAAGATCTCGTGCAGCGGGTCCGCCTTGCCCTCCGCCAACGTATCGTACCAGTAGGGCACGTGGTAGATAACTATCGTCAAGCGGCCTTTAGCGTGCTTTGCCAGGTCGGCCTCCAGCCACCCGCGGTAGCCGCTCTCGGCGAGCCACTTCTCGCTCGACTCCCACCGGCCGGTGTCGAGCATTACGAAGTGCACCCCCTCGCGGTCGAACGAGTAGCACGGCTCGCGCCGGGCGCGCTCTTTCCATACCCCCAGCATCACGTCGTTGTAAATGTCGTGGTTGCCGGGGCAGACGTAGAGGGGCGCCCCCAACTCGTCGGCGATGCCCCAGTATTCGTCCCACTGCCGGTTGAGGGTCGCGACGTCCTCCGTATAACCCTCGATCTGGTCGCCGACCGTCACGACCACGTCCGGTTTCAGGCGGTTCACTTCTCCTACGATTTCCTCGTATACGTCGGCGACGTGGCCGCCGGTCCGGTCGCCGAGGATGACGAAATTAAAATCCTTGGGGGCGCCGTAGGCCGCGGCCGCGCCGACCAGCGCTAACGAAACCACGAACGTGAAACGCTTCATCACACCTCACCCTCTCGTCGCGAACGTAACTTCCGCGGGGTTAATAACGTATTATCTCAGCAGGGCGCCCTCGTGCTCGAGCAATTTGCGTTTAAGGTCCACGCCGCCGCCGAAGCCGCCGAGGCCGGAGGCGGCGACGACGCGGTGACAGGGGACTATCAGCGGAATGGGGTTGGCGGCGCAAGCGGCGCCCACCGCCCGGGCGGCGCCGGGAAAGCCCGCCCGCCGCGCAAGCTCGCCGTACGTCGCCGTCGAGCCGTACGGAATCGCGCTTATGGCCTCCAGGACCTTAAACTGGAAGGGCGTAACGCGGATGTGGAACGGGACGTCGAAGTCGCGGCGGCTGCCGGCCAGGTACCCCGCGATCTCGGCTCGAGCGAGCTCCAGCTCGGCCGTCGTCCCCTCCACGACGAGAAACCCCGGGTACGCCCTCTTGAGATGGGCGAAGAAACGCCGGCCCCCCTCTTCGGGCAGCCCCACGGCGGCGACGCCGTCGGCGCTCGCGGCCAGCCGAAATACGCCCCACGTCGTCGGGAATTCGGTAAAAAACAAACTGAATGCGGGAGTCATCACCTGAGCGACCCTTATTTAACGCCACGTTTATAACATAATGCCCCCGCCGAAAAAAGCGAAAACGCCGGGTTTTATAAATCCGCTTGACCGCGGCGCGGTTTTTTGTTAAAATAAGACCAGTTAGTCGATAATTGAACTGAGGAGTTCAAAAGCAAGCGGGTCAATATGAGGAAATGGATAATAATTAGCGCCGCGGCCGTCGTCCTGGCCGTGGTCGTAATCTTAGCCGTAATCCGGGCCAGCCAGAAGCGCGAACAAGCCGAGCGTTTCGCGGCGCGGCGGGAAATCGCCGTCGCCGTCGAGGTCGCGAAACCGACGACCGGCGCCATCGAGGAGACGAGGACGTTCCTGGGGACCGTGGTCTCGACGGATGAGGCCACGGTGTATTCCAAGATCCCGGGGAAAGTGGTATCGCTGCCCGCGGTGGCCGGCGCGCGCGTCGGCGCCGGCGAGACGGTCGCCGTCATCGACTACGACCAACCGGGCATGAAGTTCCGCTACTACAACGCATATTCTCCGATAAACGGCGAAATTACGGACGTCCTAGTCGGCGTCGGCGACACGGTGTCGCCCGCTACGCCGCTGGCGACGGTGGTCCGGCCCGAATCCGTCAAAATCGAAACCGCGGTCCCGGCGGAGACGCTGGCGCTGATGACCAAACGCCAACCGGTCAAGATCTACGTCAAGGGCAGCGCCGGCCACTACGTCGACGGCGAGGTCATAAACGTGCCGACGGCGCTCTCCGCCGACTCCCACCTCGCGACGGTCGAGATCAGGCCCACGTCGAAAGCGTCGGGGTTGCGCGCCGGCATGTTCGCCCGGGTGGAGGTCCCGGTGGCGCGGAGCGAGAACGCGCTGCTCGTCCCGCCGCAGGCGGTTCGCCGGGAAGTAACCGGCCTGGCGGTATACGTGGCGGAGGGCGGCGTCGTTCGGCGGCGGCCCGTCAACGTCGGCCTTTCCCGGGCGGACGCGGTAGAGGTCACCTCCGGCCTCCGCGCCGGCGACGACGTAATCGTTTACGCCAACGGCGACCTCGACGACGGCATTAAAATAAACAAGAAAGTCCCTTACGAACCCCACGACTAAATCCGTAATAGGCGGCCGCCCCCGGGCCGCGCTAAAGCCATGAAACTTCCGGACTTCGCAATCCGCCGGCCGGTTTTCGTAACGATGCAGGTCCTCGCGGTCCTGGTGCTCGGCGTCGTGTCCTTCAACCGGCTGGGCGTGGACCTGATGCCCGACGTCGACTTCCCCTACGTCATCGCCACCGTCGTATGGCCCGGCGCCGGCGCGCAGGAAGTAGAGACGGAGATCACCGACCCGCTGGAAGATAAGTTGAGCGCCATCAGCGGCCTCAAAAACCTCTACTCCTTTTCGTACGAAGGATATACGCTGGTGGTATTGGAGTTCGAGCTGGAGACGGACCCGCGTCAGGCCGAGGCCGACGTGCGCACGGAGGTAGAGAAAGCCCTCCCCGACCTGCCGCTGGACATAGAGAAGCCGGTCGTAGCGCGCGTGGACTGGGGCGCGGAACCGGTGATATCGTTCGCCGTCGGCGGCAAGGCCACGTTGGAGGAGTTGCGCCGCATCGCCGACGACGAGATAAAACCCCAGCTCGAGAAGATCGCCGGGGTAGCGGAAGTAAAAGTCGCCGGCGGCCGGGAGCGCGAGGTGAAGGTCTCGCTAGACCGGGCGGCGCTCGCGGGTTACGGCATTTCGCTGGACGAGGTGACGGGGGCGCTGGCCGCGGCCAACCTGGAGGTCCCGGCCGGGCCGATGCGCGCCGGCACGCGCGAGGAGAAAATCCGCGTGGCGGGCAAGTTCCGCTCCCAGGAGGACATCGAGAACGTCGTCGTCGCCCGCAAGGAGGGCTCGCCCGTCTTCCTCCGCGACGTCGCCTCGGTCGACGTCGACAGCTTCAAAGAAATCAAGACCATCCCCAAGCTCAACGGCAAGGACGCCGTAACGGTAAGCGTGGAGAAAGCGTCCGGGGCCAACACCGTCGCCGCGTGCGACGAGACCCTCAAGCGTCTCGCCCAGCTCAAGAAAACGCTCCCCGCCGGGGTCGACGTCGACGTCGCCTACAACGACGCCGATTTCATCAAAGGGGCCATCGCCGACACCACCCAGGCGCTATACTTGGGCGCCATCTTCGCCGTCCTGGTCATCCTGATATTCTTGGGCAACATCAGGACCACCGTCATCTCGGCGCTGGCCATCCCGACGTCCATTCTCTTCACCTTCATCTTGATGTACGCCGTGGGGTTCACCCTCAACATGCTCTCCCTCATGGCGCTCGCGCTCGCCGTCGGCATCCTGATCGACGACGCCATCGTCGTCCGCGAGAACATCTATCGCCATTGGGAAGAGGGTATGTCGCTTCAGAAGTCGGCCTCCTTCGGGACGGCGGAGGTCGGCCTGGCCATCATGGCGACGACGTTTACCATTTGCGCCGTCTTCGTGCCGGTGGCGTATATGGGCGACATCGTAGGCCGGTTCTTCCGCCAGTTCGGCCTGGTCGTCGTATTCGCGGTCATGTATTCGCTGTGGGACGCTTTGACGATGGCGCCCATGCTCTCGGCCAAACTGTTGATAGGCAGTCCGGACCCCACGAAGCGGAATCGGTTCGAGCGGCTCTTCGCGCCCGTCAACCGCCAGTTCGAGCGGCTGGCGGACGCGTACCGCGGCTTCCTGCGGCGGGCCCTCGAGCGCCGGGTCATAACGCTCGTCGCGGCCGTCGCCGTCTTCGTCGCCAGCTTAATGCTGACCCGCTTTATCAGCACCCAGTTCATGCCGGCGTGGGACCAGGGTTACGTTTACGCCCACGTCGCGACGCCCCTCGACTCTTCGCTGGAGTATACGGAGAGCGTCGCCGACGACGTCGAGAAGCGGCTCGCCTCGCACCCGGCGGTGGAGACGACGTTCGCCACCATCGGCGACGACGAGATCCCCAACCACGCCACCATAACGGCCAAGCTCAAGCCGGTTGGCGAACGCGACCGGAGCAACTTCGAGCTGGAGGAGGAGTTCCGGGCGTATTTCGCCACCTACTCGCGGGCCAAGGTGACGTTCCGCGTCCCGGGGATGGGCGCCGGCGGGGGCTTCGGCCAACAGCCGATCTCGGTAGACCTCTCCGGGCCCGACCTGGACGTGCTGGAGGCCGAGGCCGAGAAATTCGTCGCGTATCTGAAAACGCGGGGCGCCACGCGCGACGCCGGCATGAGCTACGAGAAGGGCCGGCCCGAAACGCGGCTCGTCCCCGACCGCGCCATGGGCACCGAGATGGGGATCCCGGTGGCCGCGGTCGCGATGACGGTCCGGGGCCTGGTGGAGGGAACCGTCGCGACGAAATACGCCGAGGGCGGCAAGGAGTACGACGTCCGCGTTATGATTCCCCGCGGCGAAATCCGCGACCTCGGCGACGTCGAGGGCATATATCTGACGAACCGCGACGGCGACGTCGTCCCGCTGGCGATGTTGGTCGACGTCAAACAGGACATCGGCCCCACCGAAATTCAACACACCAACCGCCAGCGCACCGTTTCGGTCTGGACCGGTAAGGCGCTGGGCGCCGCCGACTCGGACCTCCAACGCGAGATGGCCAAATACGTCAAAGACCATCCGCCGCCGCGGGGCTATGAATACAACGTAGGGCGCGGCACCGAGATGCAGCAGAAGACGTTCCGCAACCTGTTCATGGCCCTCGCCATCGCCGTCGTCTTCATCTACATCGTGCTCGCGGCCCAGTTCAACTCCTTCACCCACCCCTTCACCATCATGCTCGCGCTGCCGCTCGCGGTCGTCGGCGCCCTCGTCGCCATCTTCATCCTCGGCACGACCTTCGACATGATGACGATGGTGGGCCTCATCCTCCTTATGGGGCTCGTCAACAAGAACGCCATCCTGCTCGTCGACTACACCTTGCAGCAGCTCGACAAGGGGAAGTCCATCAAAGAGGCGCTGCTCGTCGCCGGCCCCGTCCGGATGCGCCCCATCCTCATGACCACCGCGGCCATGATAATGGGCATGTTCCCCACCGCCCTCGGCCTGGGCGAGGGGGGCTCGTTCCGCCAGGGCATGGCGGTCGCCGTCATCGGCGGCCTTTTGACCTCCACTATCCTCACGCTGGTCGTCGTGCCGGTGGTCTTCTCGCTCATCGAGGGCCTGCGGCGCCGGCGCAAACGGCTAACCAACGAGCTCGCCGCGACCGAATTCGAATAAAAAAAAGCCCCCGGCGACGGGGGCACTTTTTTCTTGACGGAGAGAGCGAGAGGGTATTTAATATAAACGGCGGCTTGACGTTGGAGCCGGCGGCCGCGGGTGGGCCCGGCCGCTAACGGTTAGGGTTAATAACTTAAGCGAGGAGGACGGGAGATGAGGAAAAGGTACAATAGTGTTAGCGATGGCTGCGGCGGCGGCGCCCGCGGTTTCCCGCTTATGAAGGCGTCCAACGTCAAAAAAATAACTCGCCGGTCTTTTTTTTCTTTATCCGCCGCTTTGACCTTCATCTTTCTTAGCTGCGGCGAGCCGTACTATTTCCCCACCTCTTCATGGCAAATGAAGGCCGTACCGCCCGGGGGTTACAAGGCGGCGATGGCTTGTCATAAAAACGCGGTCTTCTTCGTAACCGAAAATAAAATAGTTAAGTTCGACGGGGCCGGATTTACCGAAGATTACGTAGCCCGGGAAGGCGTTCAATTTTACGACGTAGGTTTTTCGGGTAACGACGGGTGGGCGGTAGGCGCCGATAACGCCGCTGAGAAGGCCTTTATAGTTCATAATGGCGGCGGCCGTTGGCAGGAATTGGTAATTAACGAAGGAAACTTATCTCATTTTTTGCAAGTTATACCCGTCGGCCGGGGGCGGTGTTGGCTCGTAGCATTCCCAAGCAGTTTATTTTTCTGGGACGGCGCCCGGCTAAGGTTAATGGCCGGGGGCGCGCCCGTGACGGGGGGTTGTTACGACCAAAGTAACGGCGTACTATATACTTATCGGGCAAAAGGCCCTAATAATTGGGAATTATTAATCACCGGGGACGGCGGCAAATCGTGGCTCGTGGAGAAAATCCCGGCCTTTGTAAACGGTTTACGCGTTCAAATTTATAGCTGGGCCGCAGGCAACGGGGCGGTGTATTTCGCGGGTTTGGGGACATCCCCCATAGTTAAAAGGACCGGCGGCGCCGGGCCCGGCGAATACGAAATAGTCTTCCGTAGCGGCGTAGGGCCCAATTTCCGTGACGTGAAGGACATGGCGTTTAACGAATATGGCTACGGCGTGGCCGTGGGCGACGACACCACGGTCGTATTTTCGCCGGAGCGGATTTACGTGGAGGAGACCATAGACGTCCAATTCACACTGGTCAGCGCCGACGCCGCGGGCGGTTTTTGGGCATTAGGCGGCGACCCGCTGGGCCAACAACGCTTATATTACCGCCGCTAGGGCATCGCGTTAAACAACTCCCCCCGCGGGAAACCGTACTCGCACCGGGCGCTTACGCCGAAAAAGCGGCCGTCTCCTACGGTCATATCCCGACCCTCTACCAACCGTCCAATCCCTTTAAGAAATTATTACCCAGCGGGCAAGAACAACTTGCTTGGCCGCCGGCGTTATGCTACATATTAACTCTCGCCGATTAAACGACGGAGGTACTATATGCCCCTCGCCGACGCGAAAGAAATGCTCGCGGCCGCCCGGGCCGGGCGCTACGCGGTATTCGCCTTTAACGTCAACAATCTCGAGTTCGTACAAGCGGTAGTCGCCGCGGCGGAGGAAGAACGCGCGCCCACCTTCGTGGCGGTGAGCGAGGCCGCGCTGGCCTACGGCGGCGAGCCGTTGGCGCGGCTCGCGCGGGACATCATCGGCGCCGCGTCGGCCCCGCTCGCCCTCCACCTCGACCACGGCTCGAGCCTCGAGGCGGCGCGCAAGGCGGTCGCGCTGGGGTTCAACTCGGTTATGCTCGACGGTTCGACGCTGCCGTACGACGAGAACGTCGCGCTGGTGGCCGCGGCCGTGCGCGAGTTCGGCCCCGCAGGCGTCGCGGTCGAGGGGGAGTTGGGCCACGTCGCGAAAGGGCACGACCGGGGAATCTTCACGGAGCCGGCCGAGGCCGCGGCCTTCGTCGACGCCACCGGCGTCGGCTCGCTCGCCGTCGCCGTCGGTACCAGCCACGGCGCCTACAAGTTCGAGGGCGAGCCGTTTATCGACGTCGAACGCCTCGAGCGCATCGCCGCGGCGGCGCCGGTTCCGTTGGTCCTCCACGGCGCGTCGGCGGTCTACGAGGACGTCGTGCGCGCGCTCGAGGAGGCCGGAGGGCATCTGCCGGAGGCCCGCGGCCTGTCGGACGAGCTCCTCCGCCAGGCGATAGGCCGCGGCGTCGCGAAGGTCAACGTCGACACCGACCTGCGGCTGGCGTTCGTCGCCGCGCTACGAAAATATTTGAAAGAAGGGCCCGCGGCGATAGACCCCAAAAAAATTCTGGGCGCGGCGCGGGACGCGGTGCGCGAGATGGCGCGGCGCAAGGTCCGCGTCGGCGGCCCCGGCGTATAATCGGGTCGCCGGCGCGCTACGGCGGTCAAAAGAAAGGCGGAGAACATTTCCCCACCCCCTTGCAAAGTATCGGCCTAAAACGCCCCGCCCATAGGGGAAAAACGCGCCAAAAATCGCCATTCCGGCCAAAAAAATCTTGACTTTCGATACCCGGCTTCGTAACATTTCGCTTCCGAACCCCGGCCGTCCCCTGCCGTTAGGCGGTATTAACATATTTGCCAACCATAAATAAAATAACGCGCGGTTTTAGGCCGTGAGCCGCTTCGCAATATTAAGGAGGTTCGTTAATGTACGTGGACGAGGTGCTTAAAAAAGTAAACGCCCGCGACCCCGACCAGCCCGAGTTCCTCCAAGCGGTAGACGAGGTATTCGTATCGTTGGCGGATTTCATCGAAGAAAATCCTCAATATAAAAAAGCGAACATTCTGGAGCGCGTCGTGGAGCCCGACCGGATGATCATATTCCGGGTGCCGTGGGAAACCGACGACGGCGAAGTGATGATCAACCGGGGCATGCGGGTCGAATTCAACAACGCCATCGGCCCCTATAAAGGCGGCATTCGCTTCCACCCATCGGTCAACCTCGGCATTATAAAATTCCTCGGTTTCGAGCAAGTATTCAAGAACGCGCTCACGACGCTGCCCATGGGCGGCGGCAAGGGCGGCTCGGATTTCGACCCCAAGGGCAAGAGCGACGCCGAGGTGATGCGCTTCTGTCAGAGCTTCATGATGGAGCTCCAGAAATACATCGGCCCCAACGTCGACGTCCCCGCGGGGGACATCGGCGTCGGCGCGCGCGAGATCGGCTACATGTTCGGCACTTATAAACGCATCCGCAACGAGTTTACGGGAGTATTGACGGGCAAGAACCTCGGTTGGGGCGGCTCGCACATCCGGCCGGAAGCCACCGGGTACGGCGCGGTATATTTCGCCGACGAGATGTTAAAAACGCGCGGCGAATCCCTCGGCGGCAAAGTGTGCCTGATCTCGGGGTCCGGAAACGTCGCCCAGTATACGGCCGAAAAGCTCATCCAGCTCGGCGCTAAGGCGTTGACGTTCTCCGACTCGTCGGGTTTCGTATACGACGCCGACGGCATCGACGAGGAGAAGCTCGCGTTCATCATGGAGCTGAAGAACGTCCGGCGCGGCCGCATCAAGGAATACGCCGAGGCCTTCCCGGGCGCCAAATACAACCCCGCGGACCCGGCCCTCGACCACAACCCGCTGTGGGCCATCAAGGCCGATTGCGCCTTCCCCGGCGCCACGCAGAACGAGATCAACGGCGCGGACGCCCAAAACCTGATCAAGGGCGGCGTCGCCGTCGTATCCGAGGGCGCCAACATGCCGACCACGCCCGAGGGGGTGGACGTATTCCTGCGGGCCAAAATCCTCTACGGCCCGGGCAAGGCCGCCAACGCCGGCGGCGTCTCGGTCTCCGGCCTCGAGATGTCGCAAAACAGCTTGCGGCTGTCGTGGTCCCGCCAGGAAGTCGACGAACGCCTCCGCGGCATCATGGCCGCCATCCACGAACAATGTATGATATACGGCTACGACGAAAAGAGCAAATATTGCAACTACGTGAAGGGCGCCAACATCGGCGGCTTCAAAAAGGTCGCCGACGCGATGTTGGACCAGGGCGTAGTCTAAGCGGCAACGTCTATAAATGACGAAGGGAGCTCATAGATGAAAAAGATAGGCTATATGGACGGCACGGACCCGCTATTGCTGACCAGACTCGCCGTCGCCGGCGTCGAGACGGCCCCGCTCGGCAACGGCTACGACAACGCCGGCCGGTATCTGGGTTACATCAACCCCGCGGACGGCATCGACGCCGTGGTGGGCTACTTCCACAAGTTCCTGCCGCTGGAGGGCTCCAACGTCTGCGCCTCCGACCTCCTCAAGCCCGCCGCCATCCACAACATCCCGGTATTCGTCATCGTCCCGAAGGCGGACGCCGCCCAGGCGAAGAAGGTCATGGGCGACTGCGGCCCCAACGTCAAGCTCGTCGACCCGGCCGACGTCACCGCCGAACTGATGAAGCTGGTAAAGTAATCGTTTATCCGAATAATAGAAGCGGGCGGCCGCGAGGCCGCCCGTTTCTTTGACCCCGGCGGCCCGTCACCTTAAAACATAGATTTTTAAGGCCGACCGTGTTAATATCCCCAAAAAAATAAATACCGGAGGCCACCATGACCACCATCGTCGACGTCTTCGCACGCGAAATCCTGGACAGCCGCGGCAACCCCACCGTGGAGGTGGACGTATACACCGAGTCCGGCGCCCGGGGGCGCGCCGCCGTCCCCTCCGGCGCGAGCACCGGCGAGTTCGAGGCGTGCGAGTTGCGCGACGACGACGCCTCGCGCTACGGCGGCAAGGGGGTCCGCCAGGCCGTCGCCAACGTCGCCGGCCCCATCGCCGACGCGCTTTTGGGCGCCGACGCCGCGGACCAGGCCGCGGTGGACCGGATATTGATCGAGCTCGACGGGACCGACAACAAAACCAAGTTCGGCGCCAACGCCGTCCTCGGCGTCTCGATGGCTTGCGCCCGCGCCGCCGCCGACTTCTTCGGCCTGCCCCTCTACCGCTACCTGGGCGGCGTCGCCGCGTGGCTCTTGCCGACGCCGATGTTCAACATCCTGAACGGCGGCGCCCACGCCGACAACAACGTCGACATCCAGGAGTTCATGGTCGTGCCGTACGGCGCGTCGACCTTTGCCGAGGCGCTGCGCGCCGGCGCCGAGATATACCACGCCCTCAAGAAAGTGCTCCAGAAGCGCGGCCTCGCCACCGGCGTCGGCGACGAGGGCGGCTTCGCCCCCAACCTGGCCTCCAACGAAGAAGCGCTGCAGTTGGTGGTCGAGGCCATAGGAGGCGCCGGTTATCGCCCGGGCGAAAACGTCGGCCTGGCCCTGGACGCCGCGGCGTCGTCGTTCTATAAAGACGGGAAATACCACCTCGACGGCGAGAAACTGGACGCCGCGGCGGTAGTGAAGCTTTACGGCCGGTGGCTCCAGGCGTACCCCATAATCTCGCTCGAGGACGGCCTGGCCGAAGAGGACTGGGCCGGTTGGAAGTTGTTGACCGAAAAGCTCGGCGGCGCCGTCCAGATCGTGGGCGACGACCTCTTCGTAACGAACCTCGGCCGCCTGCAGCGCGGCATCCGAGAAGGCGTCGCCAATTCTATTCTCATAAAATTGAACCAGGTCGGCACCGTGACCGAGACCGTGGCCGCGGTCGAGCTCGCGCGCCGCCACGGCTTGAGCGCGGTCGTCTCTCACCGCTCGGGCGAAACCGAAGACACTTTCATCGCCGACTTCGCGGTGGCGGTCGGCGCCGGCCAAATAAAGACCGGCGCGCCGGCGCGCTCGGAACGGGTCGCGAAATACAACGAGCTGTTGCGCATCGAGGAGGAACTCGCCTCCTCCGCCCAATTCGCCGGCGCGGCGACTATCCGCGCCTTCAAAACGTAATGCCCCGGCCGAGCGAAACGCTACACGCCTCGAGGGCGCGGCGGCGACGGTTGCTAGTTACCACCGTCGCCGCTTTAACCTTGGCCGCGTTACTCGTATACGTCTTCGTCTTCAGCCGCCACGGATACGTAAGGCGTCGGGAGCTCGCCCGCGAGAACGAGGGTCTACGGCTCGAGCTCAAGGAGCTGCGCGCCGAAAACGTCCGCCTCCGCGAAGAGCTGGGCCGCCTCGACGACCCGGAGGCGGTGGAAAAGCTCGCCCGCGAAAAATTGGGGCTGGTGAAGGACGGCGAAAAGGTCTATCGCTTCGTCCAAAAGGATAAAAATCGCGCGAACCCCGAAGAAAAGGACGCGCCCGCCGAGCCGAAATGACTTCCGCCCTTAAAATAAAAGCGGTCGGCCTGGTCTCCGGCGGCCTCGACAGCGCGCTCGCGGCGAAACTCATCCTCCAACAAGGGATAGAAGTAATCGGCTTTCACCTCCGGACCCCCTTCGCCGGCGGCAAAGGGGAGGGGCCTTCGCTCGTCGAGCGCGCCGCCGACTCCTTAGGGATAGAATTAATCGTCGAGGAGGGGGGCGAGGAATACTTAAAAATGCTCAGCGCGCCGCGCTTTGGCCGGGGCGCGGCGGCCAACCCGTGCGTCGATTGCCACATATTTATGCTGCGGCGGGGCCGGGCGCTTATGCTCGAGCGCGACGCGTCCTTCTGCTTCACCGGCGAGGTGCTTGGCCAAAGGCCGATGTCGCAGCGGCGCCCGCAATTGGATTTGATCGAGCGCGAAGCCGGCTTGGAGGGCAAACTCTTAAGGCCGCTCTCGGCCAGGTTGCTGCCGCCCAGCCGGCCGGAGAAAGAAGGCCTCGTCGACCGGGCGCGGTTCCTGGACCTTTGCGGCCGTTCCCGCAAGCGGCAAATCGCGTTGGCGGAATCCTACGGCTTAACGGCGTACGGCTCGCCGGCGGGCGGTTGCCTCCTTACCGATAAGGACTTCGGCGCGCGCCTCGCCGACGCCTTCGCCCACGGCGAAGACCGCCCGCGTGATATGAACCTGTTGAAAATCGGCCGCCATTTCCGTTTGCCCTCCGGGGCCCGGGCGGTAGTGGGCCGCGACGAGAAAGAGAACGAGGAAATCCTGGAATACCTCGACGAGGGGGCGGCGGCGTTCGAGGTGGTCGGCGCCGGGAGCCCGGTCACGCTTCTGCGGCCGTCGCGCGAGGGCGACTGGCCGGCGGCGGCGGCGCTGACGCTGCGCTACTCCGATGCCCGCGAACGCGCCGAGGCGGAGGCGCGAGTATGGGGGACAAAAGGCGAGTTGGGGACAGTAACCGCCCGCGCCGGCGACGCGGCGGCCGCGGACGATTGGCGCGTGGGCTCGGCCCGAAAAGGTATTAAGGCTTGACATCCAATACGGCTACATTTAAAATGGATTATCTCCCACCCATATCCAAAATAATTTAAGGAGGTATTATGAAAAAGGTACTGACCATGGCGTGCGCCCTGGCGCTGGTCGCCGCGGGGACCGCCGGTGCCATCGGCTTGCCCGGCGGCGGCGGTAAGGTCGACACCAAAAAGTTCGACGCGCTGATCGCGTCGATTGATGAAGTGTCGGCCGCCCTCGCAACGGCCAAAGGCAAGATCGACAAAGGCACCGCCACCCTCGCCGCCATCGCCGAAGCTCACGGCATCGCCGACCTCATGAGCGACCCGACCAAGGCCGTCGCACTTAAGGAGGCCATCACCGACGAAGAGAAGGCCACACTCCAGGAGCAAGGCGAAGCCATCAAGACGGTGCCCGATGACCTGAACGCCGCGGCGCAGAAAGCCGCCGAAATCCTGGGTAAAATCCCGGACGCGCTGACCGACCTCGCCAATCAAATAACCGCGAATCCGATGGCCGCGGCGGGCCTCAAGGACAAAAAGGACAAACTCGACAAGGGTAAAACGGTGCTCGAAGAAGTCGCCGCCGACGTGCCGGCACTCGTCGAATCCGCGACTAACCTCGCCTCCACCATCGCCGGCTTAATATAACCGTTTTTATCATCCGCAAAAAGGGAGCGTCCGAAGACGCTCCCTTTTTTACTATTTATTGCGCAAAGGCCGCCCTACTGATAATATTGCCTGAGCTCCAACTTCCTAAGCGGAAAACGAAAGCCCACGTTGCGAATATTCCTCCGATACGTCGTCGTCGTCGCCGCCGTGGTTTACATCCACCACGCCGTAGCGCCGCGCCTACTGCCCGACGCGGCCGTCCCCGACCTCACGCTGGCCACCGTGGTATACATCGCTCTGGCCGTGGGCGGCCTCCCGGCGGTCGTCAGCGGCTTTATCCTCGGCCTCGCGTCCGACCTCTACGGGTGGGGGCCCGTCGGCGTGGGTGCGCTGGTCGGTGCCGTCTCCGCCGCGGCCTTTTCCCACTTCCGCGGCCAGATTTATGAGCGGAGCCTTCTGGTCCCCGCGATCTTCGCCGCGGCCGCCGTTGCCGTAAAACAGCTCATAACCTTCGCGCTGCTCGCCGCGACGGCGGGGCCGATCTCGTTCGGTTGGCACGTCGTAGGGAAGACGGCGTTAGCCGCCGGCGCCACCGCCCTCTTCACCTTCCCGCTGTTGTTCATCTATTGGCGAATCTTGCCCCCCCGTCGCACCTAAGACCCGCGCCCTATATACCGGAATCGCTCCATATCAGCATGCGCGGTTCGGTATATTCCTCGATGGCGTAGCGCGGGCCCTCGCGGCCTATGCCCGACTCCTTGGCGCCGCCGTAGGGCATATGGTCCACCCGGAACGTCGGGACGTCGCCCGCCACGACGGCGCCCACTTTAATGTTCTCGTAGGCGTAAAGAATGCGGCCCGCGTCCCGGGTGAAGACGCCCGCCTGGAGGCCATACCGCGAGCTGTCGGCCGCGGCTACGGCGTCGGCGAAATCGTCGTACGGCGCCACCAACACCACCGGCGCGAAGGCCTCACGGCAGCTCAGCAACGCGTCCGGCGGGCAGTTCTCCACGACGGCGGGCTCGAGCCGGGTCCCGTCGCGTTTGCCGCCGCACAGCACGCGGGCCCCGGCGGCCTTCGCCTCCGCGAGCCAGCTCTCGACCCGCGCCGCGGCACCCTCGTCTATCAAACCGGCGAGGTCCGCGTCCTCGTCGAGGGGGTGGCCCACCCGCAAACCCTTCGCCTTCTCCGCCAACGCCGATACGAATTCGCCGTAGACGGGCCGATGGACGTAGACGCGTTGGACCGAGATGCACGATTGACCCGCGACGCCGAAGCCGCCGGCCGCCACGCGCGCCACGGCGTACGCCAGCTCGGCGTCGGAGTGTATTATGGCCGCGGCGTTGCCGCCCAGTTCCAGGCATACCTGCTTGCGGCCGGCCTTCCCTTTCAAATCCCAGCCCACGTCCTGGGAACCGGTAAAGGTCAAAACGGCGAACCGCGCGTCGGCGACCAACGCCTCCGCCCGCGGCCCGGGCATCGGGAGCACCGAGATCTGGCGCGCCGGCGCCCCCGCCTCGAGCGCGAGCGCCGCCAGGTTGAGGGCCGACAACGGCGTCGCCGACGCCGGCTTAATGACTATCGGCGCGCCGCAGGCCAAGGCCGGCGCCAGCTTGTGGGCCACGAGGTTTAACGGAAAATTGAACGGGGTGATGGCGAGCACCGGCCCGCGCACAAAACGCCGCACGACGCCGAAGCGGCCGCGCCCCGCCGGGTGGAGGTCCATCGGCACGACCTCGCCCTCGAGCCGGCTCACCGCCGCCGCCGCCGCCGCGCACGTGAACGCGCACCGGCCCACCTCGCCCCGGGCCTCCTTGATATTCTTCCCGGCCTCGAGCGCGAGCGTCCTCGCCAACTCTTCCTCGTTCTCGCTAACGAGCCGCGACAGCCCGTTTAAAACGTCAACGCGCTCGTACGGCGGTATGCCTTCCCCGGCTCGGAAGAATTCGTGCGCCGTCGCCACCGCCTCTTCCACGTCGGCCGCCGCGGCGTTCCAACTCGAGCCAACCGCCTCGCCGTCGTACGGACAGCGAACTTGCAACTCCTCCGCCGAGCGTCGCCGCGAGCCCGCGACGACGTATTCCTTGCCGGCCATCACGTCACCTCGCACGTCTTACGGTAAACCCGTCCGTCGCCTTAATAACCAGTCCGCGACCAAAAACGATAACGCCGTCGCGAACGCCGACCACGCCGGCCACAAATCCCGCCGGGCCGTCGCCGAGACCCGCGGCGCCGCCTCGACGCGCGCCGCCACCTCCCGCGCCAATCCGTCGACGTCGCCGACGGCGAAATATCGCCCTCCCGTAGCCGCGGCCAAAGCCTTCAGCCCCTCGAGGCGCGGCATAAAAGCCATATATTCGGACGTCGGCGGCCGCGCCATGACGGCCGCTCTCGCCGCCTCTATCCCCGCGGCCGACGGCGACTTCGACGTCAATTCGTATCGACCCTCGGCGTCAACGTCGAACTCGCCCGCCCAGAGGTCGTCGCCCACTTGGGCCAAAGGCACCCGCTTAACGGCGCCGCGCGGGTCCGCGCACACGACGGTCGGCTCGGCCGCGGCGCGGCAGGTCACCTCGACGACGTCCCCGGGTTCGGCGACGTAACGGCTTACCGCCAGGTCCCCCACGCGTTCGTTATAGACGGCCAGGACGAGGGCCGCCGCGAGCGCCGCATAATCGTCGCCGGTGGCGAGGCGCCATTTGAAAAGGCCCCCGGCAGGTAAAAGCGCGACCCGCCCCAGGCCGTACCGCATCAGGACCAGCGCCGGCGCGCCGTCGGGCCCTCGCCATACGGCCGTCGCGCCCTCCTTCGGCGGCCCGAGTCGCCAAACGTGCGTTACCGTTGGCGGCGCCGCGGCCACCCTCGGCCCCCCGGGGTACGCCGCTGCCGTAAGCGGCCCGCCGCCCGATTCCGCGACGCTCGAGCTTGCCCGGACCGGCAGCAGCTCAGCCAACGGCCCGGTAGACAGCGCCGCGACGTCCACCGGCCGCGCGCTGACGATTATCAATAAGCCGCCGCCCCGCTCGACATGGCGCGCCAACATCTCCGCGGCCGCCGCCCCCATCCTCGCCGCCCGGGGGTTGCCGAGGACGATAACGTCGGTCCGCCCGGGGGGCTGCGGCGCCGGGCCCACCGCGGCGTCGCCGACGTCGAAGCGGTAGGCCAATTCAAAGCCGGCGTGAGACGCGAGCGCCCGCTTCAAAAAGGCGAAATCCGCGTCGCCCGCCATCTCCCAATACCATACCGACAGCGGCCGCTCGAGAACCTTCACGTGGAACCAGGTCTCGCCCCACCCGGGCGACGGCCTTACCCTAAAAAAACGATCCCCCGGCTCGCGGACCGCGCCCCGGACGACCGCCTCGCCCCGGCCGCGTTTCGGCTTTAAAATATAATCCGCTTCGGCGCCGCCGCCTTCGGCGACGGCCGCGGTGGCCTCGTCGCCCCCCGCGAGCGTCGAATAGTACCGCGCCGTGACGTCGAAACCGGTCCCGGGCAATACTACCGCCGGCGCGTCCACGTCCGTAACGAACAAGTAACCGGCGGGCGCCTCGTCGGCCGGAGACACCGTAAAACAGGGCGGCAGGCCGCGCGCCGCCGGCGCCGCGTCCCAGACGCCGTCGCTCAATATTGCCGCCGCCGTCAACCCCTCCCGGCCGTAGCGGCCGGCTAATTCGGCTAAAGCCCCGGCGGCATCGGTGCGTTCGCGGCGGCCCCGCCGCAGCGCCTCCTCGTCAGGGACGACGTCGCCCCAGGGCCTGCGCCCGGCCGCGAAATCGTAAACGGCGTACTCGCCGCCGCTCTCCTCGACGGCCCGCGCTACCGCCGCCGCGGCCGCGAGCGACGCCCCGAGCCGCGTTCGTTCGCCGGCGGGGAGGTCCATTGACGCCGACGAATCTATAAGTATCGCTACCGGCGGCGCCGCCGCCTTCGTATAGGTAACCGTTCCGCCCGGCCCCAGCACGAAGAGCAGAAGACTCAATACCGCGCCTACGCGGAGCAATAAAAAAACCGTCGCGCGCCCCCCGCCGACGAGGCGCCGTGTGCGCCCCCACGCGACGACGGCGGCGGCAACGGCTAGCAAGGCCGCCGCCGCGGCCAACCACCAAAAAGACAACGGCTCGAAGTTTACGGCCATAACGAACCGCGCATTTGCGGCGCGCGGCTTTTTTTATTATAATATGGCGATATAAAGACGCCAAACGAATTTAACGGGCAACCGCGCCGCGAAAGCGAGCGGCTATACGCCGCCGGGCGGTGGCGGACGGACGGCGGCCTGTCGCCCAAGCACGCCCTCGGACCTTTGGGTTGGCTGGTGTGGCGCACGTTCCGCCGGTACGCGGGCCCGCGCAAATACGACCGGTTAATCGACCTGGGCGGCGGCGAGGGGTACTTCGCGGCGCTCTTCGACGGCGCCGGCCACAAAGTGGTCGTGGACGCCGTCGCGCCGGCGCTGGCCGTCGCCGAAAGCCGCGGCCTCGCCGTCGTGCAAGGGGACGTGCGGCGCGCGCCGTTGGCGGACGCGGCGTGCGACCTGGTCTTCCTATCGGACGTATTGGAACACGCGCCGCCGGCCGAGGTCGGCGTCGTCCTGCAAGAGGCGGCTCGCGTACTAAGACCGGGCGGCACGCTGCTCGTAAATACGTCTTGTTACGGGTTATATTTGCGGCGTTGGCTGCGACGCGCGCCGGGACGAGGACGCCTCGACCTCGACGACGCCAAAGACGGCCACCTCAGCAGGCCGACGCGGCGGGAGCTGGAACGCGCATGCGCGGCCGCGGGCCTCGCCGTAAAAAATAGGCTGTATTACAAACATCTCTTCCAGCCGCTTACGGCCCTCGCGGTCCGGCTTTTATTTCGGGGCGCCGCCGGCGAAGGCACGCCGGGTAAAGAGCAAACGCTCGGCCGCGGCCCTACCAGAACGCTGAACGCCGTCCGCATCTTCGTCGCGGGCCTCGACGCCGTGTTCTTCGGCTGGCTTCCGGGCGGAGCGGTTATCTATAAATTAGTCAAATGACGCGCCGAGTCAAAACGCTCTTCCTGGTCCCGCCGTTGGCGCCGGGTGACTTCGCGACGCAGACCGACGCCGTGCTGGCGCGGTGCGCCGGCATCTTCACTAAGACGGACTACGTCGTGCCGCCGCTCGGCCTGGCGTACTGCGCCGCGGCGGTGGAAAAGTGGGCCGGGGCCGACGTCAACCTCGTCGACGCGGTGGCGGGAAAAAACGGCATCGACGAAATTTTGAAGCTCGTCGGCGACGAGCGGCCGGATTTGATATACGTCGCCGCGGGTACGTCCACGTTGGGGCGCGACCTCGCCTTTCTGGCCCGGGCGAAAGAAGTCTCGCCGACGACGAAGGCCGCAGTGATGGGGACGCACGTCAGCGCGCGAGCCGACGACGGCTTCGCCGCGCCCGGGGCGGACTTCGTCATCCGGGGCGAGCCGGAGGCGACGTGCGCGGAACTGGCGCGCGCGGCGCTGGGCGAGGTGCCGTACGAAGCGGTCGCGGGTTTGAGCTGGCGCGACGACGGCCGGACGGTCCACAACCCGCCGCGGCCCCTCGTCGCCCGCCTCGACGAGATGCCGCACCCGGCCCGGCGATTCTTCAGGCCCTACCGCTACGAGCCCCCCTTCGCGCGGCACGGCCGTTTCGACATCGTCATCACGTCGCGCGGGTGCCCCTACCCGTGCAACTATTGTTCCACCGGGGCATACTACGGCCGCAAGATAAGATTTCGCTCCCAAGGCGACGTCCTGGCCGAACTGCGCGAGATGGTGGAGGAGGAGGGCGTGCGCCAGGTGGGGTTCTGGGACGACACCTTCACCATCGGCAAGCGGCGGGTTCTCGAGCTGTGCGAGCTCATCGCAGACGCGGCCCTGCCGTTCTCGTGGATGTGCATGTCGCGGGTCGACACGGTGGACGACGAACTGCTGGCGGGGTTGAAGCGGGCGGGCTGCTACCTCGTCATTTACGGCGTCGAGTCCGGGTCGCAGGCCGTGCTGGAGCGCATGGGAAAGAAGACGACGGTGGAACAGGCCCGGCGGGCCTTCGAGGCGACGGCGCGCGCGGGGCTGGAGGCCGCGGCCTTCTTTATGTTCGGCAACCTGGGGGAGGGCGAGGAGGATATGCGGGCCACGATTCGACTCGCCAAGGAGCTAGACGCGTCCTTCGCCTCCTTCAACGTCGCGACGCCGTACCCGGGCACCGCGTTCTACGAACAGGTCAAGGAGGAACTGGGCGGAGATTTCGACCGCTACGACGCCAGGCGGGGCGTCTACGGCGACGAGGCTTTGCTCGAGCGCTATATTAAAAAGGCATACCGCCAATTTTACCTGCGGCCCGGGTACGTGTGGCGGCGCCTCCGCCGCGTCCGCTCCTGGTCAGACCTCGGCCGGGCCGCGAAGGCCGGCCTGGACGTGCTGGGACGCTACGTCTTAGGGAGCAAATGATGCCGAACGAACGCGACGAACTGGACGAACAACACTGGTGCGAACGGCCCGCGTGCGCCGGGGCGGACTGCACGGCCCCCGCGCTGAGTTTCTCTCGTTACTGCTGGAACCATCTGCCGGACGAGGCGGCGTACCGGGAGGAGATACGCCGCCGGGCGACGTCGCTCCACGGCCTCGCCGACCTCAACCTGCAATCGGTAAAAATCAAGGACACCGCCGGGCCGCGGACCAATTTCGCCGGCGCGAATTTAAAGGGCGCCGATTTCGCGGGGGGCGACTTCACCAACGCCGACTTCACCGACGCCGAACTGGAGGGCGCGACCTTCCGCGGCGCCAACCTGACTCACGCCCGCTTCACGGACGCCGAGCTTTCTTTCGCCAACCTGCGGGGCGCCGACCTCAGCCACGCCGACTTCGGTTACGCCACGTTCACGCACGGCGACCTTTCGGGCGCGAAGCTGACGCGGGCGCGCTTTGAGGAGACGGACTTGACGGGCACTACCCTCCATAACGCGGACCTGCAAGGGGCGAGTTTCCGCCGGGTTACCCTCGTGCGGGCGGACTTCACCGGCGCCACGTTCGCCGGCACCCGCTTCGAAAACTGCGATTTCGCCGCCGCCGACCTTCGGCGCGCCGACCTCTACGGCGCCATCTTCCCGGATACGGACCTCGGCCGCGCCGTCCTCCCCGATAAACTCGCAGCCGAAAACGACCGTCCGGGGAAATACCGCGAGGCGGCGGAAGTCTACGCCGAGCTCAAGCTGAATTTCCGCCACTTCGGGCGGTTCCGCTCGGCGGAAACGGCGCTCTACCGCGAGATGGTGGCCGCCCGCCGGGCGCGCCGCGAGAACCGCGGCGGGTGGCGGCCGCTGGCGCTGCTCCGCGGTTTTTTGGAATACCTCTTCCTGGACCTCTACGCCGGTTACGGGACGAAACCCTGGCGGGTCGTCGGGGCGCTGGTTTTGGTTTGGCTCTCCTTCGCCGCTTATTACTACTTGTTGCCGTTCTTCGGCGGCATGGGTCGCGGCTTGATGAGCTACGTCGACGCAGGCGGCGGCGTGGGCCCCTTGATGGACCTCAGCTGGCACAGCTTTCAACGATGCCTTTATTTCTCCTTCCTGACGCTGACGAGGCTGGGGTTCACCGGCTACGAGCCGTACGGGTGGGCGAAGGTCGCCGCCGGGTTGGAGGGCTCGTTCGCCATCGTCTCATACCCGGTATTGCTGGTGACCATCGCGAGGAAGATATGGCGGTAATCGCGCCGCGGGCCGACTTCGCTCCCCCCGGCGAAAGCGTTCCGAAGGGTCGCTTCGTGTTATAATTACGAGCTGGTAATGAGATGAAAATCGCAATGGTATTTCCGCCCTGGACGCGGAAGGAGGTGTTCACCGGCAACTTCGGCCTCTTCGTCGGCGGCCGGTGGCACCCGCTCGGCATCTTATCGGTGGCCGCGGCGCTGCGCGAGGCGGGCCACGACGTCCGCGTCTTCGACGGCGGCTTCATGACCGAAGACGAGATGATGCCGCGGCTCCGAGAGTTCGGCCCGGGCATGGTGGGGATGTACGTGACAACGTTCTCGTGGAACGCGGCGAACTCGCTCGCGGCCCGCGTCCACCGCGAGATGCCCGGCGTCCACGTCGCCGTGGGCGGGCCGCTGGCCAGCGGGTGGCGGGACCGCATCCTGCGCGAGTCGCCCCACCCGGACAGCGTCACCGTGGGCGAGGGCGAGGTCACCGCGGACGTGCTGGCCAGGACGCTTCAGGCCGGCGGCGACCTCGCGACGGTGGAGGGTATCGCCTACCGCGCGGACGGCGACGTGCGACTCAACCCGCCGCGGCCGCCCATCCCGGATATAAACGTCTTGCCGTTCCCGGCGCGGGACCTGATAGAGGTCGAGCGATACGTCCCGCCGCTGGGGACGTACGAGCGCCTCCCGGCGCTATACCTCTACACCTCCCGCGGTTGCAACGGCCGGTGCATCTTCTGCTGGCAGCTCAACGCCGAGGGCGCGTGGCGCGCGCGCAGCGCCGAGAAAGTCCTGGCCGAAATCGACCACGTCTACGAGACATACCGCGTAAAAGAGATCCGCTTCTTCGACGACAACCTCGTCTACGACCAAGAGCGCATCCACGCCGTCCTCGACGGCATCATCGAGCGCGACTACGACCTCACGTTCTACGGCTCGGCCCGGGTCGACGACGTCGACCCCGAGGTCCTGCGCAAGATGAAGAAGGCCAAGTTCTGGGGGGTTCTCTTCGGCATCGAGTCCGGCGTCCAGAAATGCCTCGACGCCCTCAACAAAGGCGTAACCGTCGAGCAGAATCGCCGCGCGGTGGCGTGGGCCCACGAGGCCGGCCTCAAGACCGTAACCCCTTTCATCTTCGGCATCCCGGGCGAAACCTTCGAGGACGGCCTGAAGTCGATACAGTTCGCCGTCGACATCGACGCCGACGTCGTCAACTTCCACGCCATGTCGCCGTTCCCCGGGGCGGAACTCTACGAGAACGTCGAGAAATACGGCACCATCGCGACCGACAACGTCCTCGATTACACGTTCGAGGGGTGCGCCTTCGTGCCGTATACGATGACGCGCGAACAGATCCAGGAGCTCCGGACGCTCGCGTTCCGCCGCTTCTACCGGCGGCCGCGGTATATGTGGAAGCGCCTGAAAGCCGTCCGACGCTGGACCGACGTCAAAGTCCTATTGGCGGGGGGCGTGGCGTTCCTTTTGACCATGCTCTTTAAAAAGGAGTTCACGCCCCACGGCGCGCAGGTCTAAGCGCCGGCCCGCGCGCGGAAGTTTGAGCCGGCGTATTAATGAAACGCCCACCTTGGGAGGTTTTTGGGCGTCAAACGCGCTCTCTCCATCGTCGGCCTTTCCCTCCTCGCGGTCGCCGTCGCCGGCGGCGACGTCACCTTAAAATATCAAGTAACACTCTCGCCCCAGACCGCGCGCGAATTCCTGGGCGCTTTAGCCCTCGCCCTTTTCTTCGTCGCCGACGACGAGCTGACGTGGCGCGAGGACGACGCCGGCCGTATAAAGATCGAGAACGCCGGCAAATGCCTGTTGGAAATCGACGCCGAGGCGCGCGAGGTCCGCTTCTTTTCCCTTTTCGAAAAACGCTTCGTGCCCGTGGACCCGCAACGCGCCGAAAAGATCGTTACGGTGGTAGATTTTTTCCTGGGGCGGCCGCTCGAGCCGGGCGACGAGATGGGCCTCGACTATCCGCTGAGAGATAAATCATACCGCCTCGAGGCCCGCGTCGTGAGCCGCGGCGCGTTCACGTTGGAGGCGTGGCCGGAGGAGGCGTTCCCCTGCGGCCGCGTCGACGGCCTTATCACCGGCTGGGGCGGCGATAAACAGACGACCGTCTGCGCGTACGTGGGCTCCGAGGGCGAGCTGGCGGGGAAATTACTCAAGCTCTCGTTCAAGTTTACGGATTGGCCGCGCGTTACGCTCACACTCAGCGGCCGCGACGCAAATTAAAAGGCGGCCGGGGGGCCGCCTCGTTCGTTTAACGAGCGCGTTACTCTTTGACCTCGGCCGCCGGTTCTTCTTCCGCGGCCTTTTCGCCGGTCTCAGCCGCCGGCGCGGGCGTCGTCACGACGACCACCGGGTTGATGAGGTACTTGCGGGCCGCAGCCAGGATGTCCTCGGCCGTCACGGCCTTCACCCGGGCGTCGAAATCATCCCGCCAGTCGAACCCCAGGCCGACGAGCTCGTCGCGCGCGGCCAACCCCGCGACGTCGCCGTTGGTCTGGTTGTTGTAAAGGGCATTCATGGTGAGCCAGTTCTCGCGGGCGAGCTTAAGCTCCTCAGCCGTTATCGGCTCCGCCTTTATCTTGGCCACTTCCTCGTCGATGACCGCCAGCACGTCGGCGGCGTGTTCCGGGGACGTGGCGGCGAAGATGCCGAAATAGCCCGGGTCCTGCCCCGAGATATTGTAGGCGTGGACGACGTAAACGTAGCCGGCGTCGCGGAGGCGCTCGTGCAGCCGGCCGCCGGGTAGATATACCCCCGATAGAGCGGCATCCAGCAGGCGGAGGGGAAATTCGTCCCCGTCGCCGTAGGTGACGCCCCGGTAGCCCAAATATACTACCGCCTGCTCGTTGTCGGTCTTCTCGACGAAGGCCTCGCGGTCCGCCGGCGGCGGGTCGACCGGGACCACCGGCGCCGGCGACGCGAGCGGCCGCCACCGCCCGAGCTTCTGCGCGACGACGCGCGCCACCTCGCCCGGGTCGACGTCGCCCACGACCGCCACCACCACGTTCGCCGGCGTGACGTACTTTCGGTAATAGGCGAGGACGTCCTCGTCCGTGAGGGTCGCCAACGCGTCTACGGTACCCGTGGTGCGGTAGCGGTACGGGTGCTTGGGATAGAGGTGCGCGCGCATCATCTTCTCCGCCTGGAGCTCCCAATCGTCGTCTTCGCTCTGCACCTGCGCGAGCAGCCGGTCCCGTTCGCGCGAGAATTCGACGCTCGGCATGGTAGAACGGGCAAGGCAGTCGGCGAAGACGTCGAACGCCTTCCCGAAATCCGCCTTCAAGCACGCCACCGAAAGGGTCACGTAGTCGAGGGAAGCGCTCGAGCTGATGGTGCCGCCCAACTCCTCGATTTCCTTGGCGATGCGGTCGGCTTTACGCTTCTCGGTCCCTTTCACCAACAACTCCGCGACGAGTTCGGCGACGCCCTCATTGCCGGGCGCGGCTACCCTCGAGCCGCCGGCGATGGCGGCGTGGACCGTCACCGCCGGGACGGCCGGGTTGCGGCGGACGAGGAGGCGGAGGCCGCTGTCGAGCGTGATCTTTTCCATCGGCTGGGCTTCGGCGCCCACGACCGCCTCTTCCGCCGCGCCGGCCCAATCGCGCGGCACGACTTTAGCCACCGTCATGTTAGACTCGCTAACGTACCGCCTCGCCGCCGCCCGGACGTCGTCCGCGGTGACCTCGTCGATGCGGGCCAGATACTCGTCGCTGAAGTTCATGTTGCCGGTATAGATCTCGTTTTCGCCGAGGTCCGCGGCCACGTCTTCGACGGTTTGGAGGCCGAGGACGTACTGCGCCGTCAGCAGCTTCTTGGCCCGCGCCAACTCCTCGTTGGAGACGCGCTTCTCGGTAAAATTCAACATCTCGGCGACGACGGCGTTCTCGGCGTAATTCAGCTCGATGGCCTCGGCCTCGGCGTAAATGCCCAAATAACCGAAGGCCGTGGGCGGCGTACTCAGCCACGCCGAGATGTCGGTAACGTAGCCGCCCTCTTCCAACACGCGCCGGTAGAGCCGGCTCGAGCGGCCGTAGCCCGCTACCGCGGTCGCGACCTCCAACGCGTACGCGTCCTTCGACCCCAAGAGCGGCCCCCGGAAGCCGAGCCACATATACGCCGCGCCGATGTCCATGGGGACGACGACGTCGCGGCGCCCCAGCTGCGGCGGCTCGTAGAACACCTCTTCCGGAAAGGCCTTGCCGCGCGGCAACGCGCCGAACGTCTCGCGGATTTTAGCCAACGCCTCGTCGGCGGCTACGTCGCCCACGACGACGACGACCGCGCGCTCCGGCACGTAATACCGGCCGTAGTAATCCATTACGTCGTCGCGCGTAACCTTGACGAATAATTCCTCGTAGCCGCTGATGGGGTAACGCGCCGGGTGTTCGCGGAACATCGCGTAGTAAAAGGCGTCTTGGAGGACGCGGTCGGGCTCGTCGTGGCCCATGCGGATCTCGTTTATTATGATTTCGCGCTGGTTCTCGAGCTGGTCAGGCGGAAAGACGGTGTGGAAGACGCGCTCCTCGAGGTGCTCTATGGCCTCGTCCGTCTTATCCGCCCGCACCGCGATGTGGTAACAGACGTGGTCCTTCCACGTATACGCGTTGTACGCGCCGCCCATTTCGGAGACCGCGGCCTCGAGCTCCGCCTTGGTGTGCTTGGCGGTGGCCTCGCCCAGCATGTGCTCGAGGAAATGGGATATCCCGGCGCCCAAGTATTTCCCCTCGTAGGCGGAACCGGCCTTGACGTAAACGCGGACCGCGGCCACGGGATTGGCGTGGTCCTCCGCGACGATGGCGGTTAAGCCGTTGTCCAAAACCTCGCGCACCGCCCCCGCGCCCCAAGCCGAAGCGGCCGCGAGCGCCGCGGCCAGCACGTTGATGATCTTGGCCTTCATGTATCTACCTCAATACTTTTTACGGACCGTTACCGGTATCTCCAATTCGCCGAAGAACGTGTTCACGTAAACGGTGGCCTGGAGAGTATAAGTTACGTCGCCGCGATTCCGCAGTTGATTCAACACGCCCCGGCCGAGGTTCTTGAGCGGCGTCTTCAACGTAAAGGCGATGACCCTGTTCTCGCCGGGCGGGATTTTCTCCTGGCGTCGGTGCCACCCCTCGGCCACCGGGTTCTTGTCGCTCCACAGCTTGTACGAAAAGCGGTCGACGATTACCTCGACGTCGTTGGGGTTATAAACCCCCAGCTCGACCACGAGGTCGACGTCGGAAAGCGAAACGCCCTTTACCTCGACGTCGACCAGGTCGAACTCGCAATCCTTGAGCGCCTTGCGCTTGGCGACGGTGCCGCAGCCGGCGACCGCCAACGCCGCGGCGACCGCGGCCGCCAACCCGAGCCGTAAAAATTTGCTTCGCATTATTTCGAACGCGCGCCGGCCGCCAAACCGCGGCGCGACCGGCCCGACCGCTTAAACGGTACGAGCTTCAACGGCCGCGGCCCGCCGGGGGCCGGCGTCAATTAATCTTCGCGCGCCCGTATCCCGGTTTTTACTTTCTCGGGGCCTTGCTCTTGGCGTAAGCCTCGATGAAAGGCTGGAAGAGGTCGATGGGAATCGGGAAGAGCGTCGTCGAGTTATTTTCGGCGGCGACTTCGCGCAGCGTCTGCAAGTAGCGTAATTGCAGCGCGGCCGGCGCGGCCTGGATGATGACCGCGGCTTCGGCCAGCCGCTGGGCCGCCTGATACTCGCCCTCGGCGTTGATGACCTTGGCGCGCCGTTCGCGTTCCGCCTCGGCCTGCTTCGCCATCGCCCGCTGCATCTCGATGGGCAGGTCGACGTGTTTGACCTCGACCATGGAGACCTTGATGCCCCACGGGTCGGTGGCCTGGTCGAGAATGTGCTGCAGGCTCTGGTTTATCTTCTCGCGATGGATTAAGACCTCGTCCAGCTCGGACTGCCCCAAAATAGACCGGAGCGTCGTCTGCGCCAGCTGGCTGGTCGCGAAGTAGTAGTCCTCGACCTCGACGATCGCCTTGTTCGCGTCCATCACCCGGAAATAAACGACGGCGTTCACTTTGAGCGAGACGTTGTCCTTGGTGATGACGTCCTGGGGCGGCACGTCGTGGGCCACGGTCCGGAGGTCGACCCGCACCATCCGGTCCACGATGGGGATGAGGATGATAAGGCCCGGCCCCTTGGCGCCGATGAGCCGGCCCAACCGGAAGATGACGCCGCGCTCGTACTCGCGCAAGATGCGTATCGCGCTCGCCAGGATGAAGATGATGATTACGGCCGCGATTATTATGGGCGTCCCTACGCAACCTAAGAACTGCATATCCGAACCTCCCGTTCGATGTTGGGGGGGGAATGTTTAGCCGGCCATTATAATACAATAACGACGCCGCGGCAAAGGTAAATACGGCTAAAAACTGAACGCCGGGCCGGCGGCTAAGAACCATCCGCCGTCGGACTCGACATCTTCGCGTTCGAATCTTTGGTTGCCGCGGTATTCAATTACGCGAACCTTATGGGCGTCCCGCTCGTACGAAAAAGTAACGTACGCGGCGAAATGCCGCGTCGGGCGCAAAAAAGCCTTCGCGGAAATTATATTATCCCACATGCCGTGCCCCAACTTGAAACCGTAACCGTACGGCCCGAGGTTCTCGGCGACTAGCTCGAAACTACGCCAATCCGCCCTTACGCCGAATGCCGGGAGCCAAAAGTCGGTCGCCCCGCGGAAGGCCGGATGCGAAGGTTCCCGCCAATCGTAATACTCAACGTTGAAACCGGCGTAAAGCTTCGGCCGGCCGCGGTAGAAGACGAAACCGGCGGTATTCCCTAGCCGGTAAGCGTATACGTGTTCTACGGCGTACTCCTCAAATATTCCAAACTCCTTTTGGTAACTGAAATAGAGCCGGTCGTAGAAATAACGTTGTTTATACCACCCGCTCAGGCCAAGCTCGAAGTAATTTTGCATCATATCGCGCACGCTCAACCCTGAGCCGAAAACAGCGGCGACGTCGACCTCGGCTCCCGCCGCCCCGCAGAACGCGATTAGCGTTCCAATAATAATTTTGGCCGCCATGTCGCTCCCTAAAATTTAAACGCCGGGCCGGCGAGTACAAAAGGCGCCACCCCCGGGCCGCGCAGCGCCTCGTGCTTCTCGGCTAAGAAACCGGGCCAAAGCAGGCTGCCCTCCGCGTGCCACCCGAAATGCGCCGTTACGAACCAATCGCACGTCGCGCCGCCGGCCAACTCCGACATAAACGCGGGCCGCCGTTCGTCCCGGTCGAGGTTGAACCGGCCGCGGTAGGCCGCGAAGATGTCCAACGTTACCGGCGCACCCGCGGCCGTCAACACGGCCCCCGCCCGGGCGCCGACGCCGACGACCTTGTACCTGCGCGCGCCGTCTCTCGGCAGCCAAAAACCCGCCGTCGGCGCCACGTACGGCCGCGCCGGCGCCGGGTGAAAATAATTACGCGCCCGCACCTCGACGCCGGCCTCGTATTCGTCGCCGTCTTCGTATCCGCGATACCGCGCCTCGAGCTCGCACCCCGACCCCTCGCGCTCGTACGCGCACGCCAACGCGGCGGCCGGGCCGGCGCGCGAGCCGACGCCCGCGGCGTCGTTCGTATAATATTGAAAGACGCCCGCCCCCGCCGCCAGCATTACGGGGGCGGCGAGCGCCGCCCCGGCCCAAGAAAAAAACGCGGCCGCCGCGAACAAGCCGTAGAATCTTCGGGACATGACGTCCTTCAACCCCTACGAACCGCCGGTCCGGCGCGAACCGTCGCTTCGTTCCGCTACTTCGGTCGACGCCGGCGCCAAGTCCGCCGACCTCACCTTGACCGCCGTGCCCGAATCGAGCATGACGACCACCGCGCCGGTGAGCGCCAAGACGGCCTTGACCTCGCCCTCCCCCTGCGGCGTAGACACCCTTTTGCCTACGCCGGGGAAAGATTCCTTCACGCCGCGGTAAAAATCGTTTTCGTACGCCAGGCAACACATAAGGCGGCCGCAATAACCGGATATCTTCGACGGGCTGAGCGTCAGGTTTTGCTCTTTGGCCATCCTCATCGTTACCGGTTCGAACTTATCGAGGAATACGGTGCAGCAGAGCGGCCGACCGCAAACGCCCAGGCCGCCCAGGTGCTTCGCCTTGTCGCGCACGCCGATCTGGCGCATCTCGATGCGGGTGCGGAACTTCTTGGCGAGCTCGCGGACCAGCGTCCGAAAATCCACCCGCTTGTCGGCCGAGAAAAAGAATATGATCTTCGCGCCGTCGAAAGCCATCTTGACGGACGCTAGTTTCATATGGAGGCCCAGTTCGGCCGCCAACTCGTTACACGCTTCCGCCGCCGCCTCTTCCGTCTCCTGTTTGGCGGCGAGCCACTCCAGGTCGTTGGGCGTGGCCTTACGGAGGACCGTCGCCGCGGGCGACTCGAGTTCGCGCCGCGTGCATTCCCGGGCGGAAGCCGTCACCTCGCAACAGTCGAGGCCGTCTTCGGTTTCGACGATAACGACGTCGCCGGACGCCACCGGAATGCCGCCCGACGGTATGTGGAACTCGCGCCGTTCGTTGAAATACTTTACCCTTATGACGTCAACTTCCATAATGAGAAACGCCCGGGCCTTCGGCCGACCCCGAGGGTGCTATGGCGCCGGCGGCGTTACGGGCACGCGGTCCCCCGTCGCGCTGAGCAAGGCGAAGTCCGCAAATTCCATGACGCGGTCCTCGCCGGATATCGTGGGCTCCGTCCCTTCGATATATATGGGTATCAACCGAAAACCGAGGATGCCGCGCGAACGGGAGACCTCTATGGCCAATAACGTGGAATAACGTCGCTCCGGGTACCGCGAATCGAACAAGAAGTTGCCCAAGCTGTAAGCTATTACGGCGCCCTCGTACGACTCGACGCCCTGGATGACGTGAGGGTGGTGGCCCACGATAATATCCGCCCCGGCGTCGACGAATTTATGGGCGAGCCTTTTCTGCTCCGAAGAGGGGTAGGCCATGGACTCGCCGCCCCAATGCAGCGATAACACCACCAAGTTGGATTGGCTTTTGGCGCGGCCGATGGCGCTGAGGACCGTGCCCTCGTCCAGCGGCGCGGTCCCGGCCTTGGCGGAGCCCGCGTAGTATCCTTTCGGCTCTACGGCCGAGAAAGCGAGAAACTGGATAACGTACCCGTCGACGTCCACCTCGGCGGGCGCGAGCGCCGCGGCGAGGTCGGGGCCGGCGCCGACGTGTTTTATTTCCTCCTGCTCGAGGTAATACATGGTATCGGATAAACCCTGGTCGCCGTAGTCCATAATGTGATTGTTGGCCAGCGAAAGGACGTCGAAGCCGGCCTCCGTCAACAGGAAGGCATAGTCGGGGTTACCCTTCAAATATATCGACCCGCCGCCGGGGCCCTTGGTCGGGATGCGCTTGGCGCGTTTGGTGAGCGGCGACTCCAGGTTCCCGCACGCCACCCGGGCGCGGCCTATGAGCGGCGCCACGTACCGGAGCGGACTTTCGGACCGGCCGGTATAGAGGTCGACGTTCACGCCGCGCGCCAGGCTTAAGTCACCCACCGCGACGAGCTCGAAGGTGTCTTCTCCCCCGCGCATCTCGGTGGCGAGGTCGTCCACCGGGGGCAAGCCGCCGATGGCGTTTTTGTGCTGGGCGACCAGTTCCGCCCACGGCCCGCGGGGGCTCATCTCCACGTAGCGGGCGAAGGCGTCGCGGGCCGCGCCGTACTCGCCCAAGGCCTCGCACGCCAGGCCCAATCCCGCGTAACCGGCGGCGTAATCGGGTTCCAGCTCCATCGCCTTCCTGAAGTTGTCCGCCGCCGCGCGCGGTTCGTGGAGATAGAATAACTGGACGACGCCCAAGTTATAGTACGCCCGGGCGAATCCGGCGTCCGCCTCCGCCGCCAACTTGAACCGGTTCGCGGCTTCGTCGGGGTTGCCGTTGACCGCGAGTTCCAAAACGCCGAGGTTGAAGTGGGCGCGCGCGTTGCCCGGGTCGAGGGCGACGGCGTGGTTCAATAACGCCATCGCCTCGAACACCTTATTCCGGGCCACCAGCGCCTGAGCCTCTTCCACCGAACGTCGGGAACGCCACGCCGCGATCTGGGGCGGCAACGCCACCGTCGAGATGACGAGCGCCCCTACCAACGCGGCTACCAGAATTAAGGTGTAGATGCCGGCCTTAATATTGCGCATCCTTTTATCGAGCGCGCGCCGAGCGGTCCTATCGGCCATCGCTAAGCCTCACTTCTCCAGAAGGTGAACCTCTCTACGGTGGTTTGATTTTCGAGCACGGCCAACCCCGCGGAAAAGTCCCGCGCGCCCGCCCACCGGACCGCCACGTCGTAGCGACCGGGCAACAACGCCAGCGGCCGGTCGCTCTTGCCCAGCGCCACCGGCGCCCGGGCCGACGTCGGCCCGTAGACCCACACCTCCGCCTCGAGCGGTTCGCCCCGCTGGTCGACTACCTCCACGCGAAGGTAGCCCACCGGCTCGAGCAACGTCCTCGTTTCGCGGTCGCCCCCCTCCAGCGATAAGGCGCGCAGCCATCGTTCCCGGCCTTGTACCGTCACCCGCACGTCGTAGGTTCCGGCGAGGAGGGGGAGGCCGTCGAAGGTCTCGCCCTCCATCACCGGCAGGCCCGCCGCCTTGCCGGCGGGATATACGGCGACTTCGCCCGCCATCCGGTCGCCGCGGCTCGAGCGCACCTCGAGCGTAAGGGTCCCCATCGGCAACTTGACGGTCTTCTCGCCGCCCGCAAGCTCTAAGCCGCGCCGCCAGTACGTCTGGCCAAAATATTCCACCTGGACGTCGTACTCTCCCGGCTCCAGCACGTACTTCTGTCCGGCCAAACCTTCCCACAACGGCTCGCCGCGTTTGCCCGGGGCGTAAACGGCTATGCCGGCGGGCAAGGCCCGGTCCTCGGGGCCTAACACCGTGAACGAGCCGGTCGCGCCCTTCTCGGCCGAGGCCGTGCCGGCGGCTTTCTCGGCGACCTCCTTGTCGCCGCCGCAACGCACGGCGAGCAAGCCGGCGACGGCGAATAATACACATATCTTTTTCATAGTATTTGCCCGTCCGAGTCTCAGACGCCCTCGGGTAAAAACGGCGTCAGCAGGCGGACGCCGAAATAAATAAAACCTGCCGCGATGACCAGTATAATAATATAAAACGCTATGGCCTTCTTTAAAGAAAAACCGTGCACCGCCGGTACGCCCCACCCGTAGAGCGACAACCGCAAAACGAAGGCGAGGATGCCGCCGACGGCCGGGATTACCTCCGCCACCGCCGCCGCCTGGCCGTAAGCCGCGGCCCGCGTCGTAGCCCGAATGGTCGCGGGGCCGCCCAGCCCGCGCGCGAGCAGATGCAAAAATCCCACCGTCACGACGAAAGATAAAATATAGATGGCGGGCGCTACGGCGACCGCCAGGGCCGCGACCAACGTCGCCGCGGAAGGGCCGACGAGCGCGCTCGCGGCCTCGCCTATTCCCCATAAGCTCCCGACTAAGCCTATGGCCAGGCATATGGCCGCGAAGACCAACGGCTTGAAAAGGACGCCCCGGGGCTCGAGGCCGGCGAAGAACGCGCGGGGCGCGAAGACGACGTCCCGCCAGGTCGCGAAAAAAGCGCGGGGGTACGACATGCCCCGCCGGTTTTCCCAGGGGACTTCCCGGCGCAGGGCGTTCGCGGAAGACAGGCCGACCACGCACTCCCGGCAAAGGAGCTGGCCGGAGACCTCGGCGCCTCGGCTCACGCACCACGCGCACATATACCGGCCGCAGCGCGGACAGGCCGCGATGGCCGGCCGGCCGCCGTGTTGTCCGCACACGCCGAAAATTTCGCGCCCGTCGCCGGACATAACGTAAAAATATACCAATAAAGAGCATTAGAGTCAACAAAGCTCGGGCCCAAAGCGAAGGCGGCCTCGTTAAGGCCGCCCGCGCCCAGGGAGTAATCGGAGCCCCGGTTCTAAGTAGACGGAGCCGCCGCGGCGGCCTCCATAAATTCCTCCGGAACCTCGCGCATCGTTAACGACAATACCTTGGAGATGCCCCGCCGCTCCATCGTAACGCCGTATATGGCGTCCGACGCCTCCATCGTTCGGCGGGCGTGCGTGATAACCATAAACTGGACGCTATCCCGGTACTGGGCCAATATCCTGAGGAACCGGGCGATGTTGCTTTCGTCGAGCGGCGCGTCCACCTCGTCGAGGATGGCGAAGGGCGCCGGCCGGACGTTGAAGAGGGCGAAGATCAAGGCGATGGCCGCGAGGGCTTTTTCGCCCCCCGACAAAAGCGACAGGTGCTCCATCTTCTTGCCCGGCGGTTGGGCGTAGACGTATATCCCGGCCTCGAGGGGGTCGGCTCCCGCCTGCAGCCGGAGGTCGGCCTGGCCGCCGCCGAAAGTTTCCCGGAAAATTCGTTGGAACTCTTCCCGGATGACCTCGAAGGTGGCGACGAACTTCTCCCGACTGTGAGCGTCTATCCTCGCGATGCTTTCGTCGAGGTCGGCGCGCGCCTGGGCGAGGTCCGCCCGCTGAGTTTCCAGCTCGGCCAAGGTGGCGGCCAGCTCGTCATACTCGCGCGCGGCGAGGAAGTTGATTTCGCCCATCTTGCCGAGGCGGTGGGCCAGTTCCTCCCTCTCGACTTCCGCCGCCGCCTCGTCGCCCTCCACCTCGTACTCCCCGGCGCCCAACGCGCTCAACCGGACGTCGTATTTCGCCGCCACCGCCTCCTCGAGCGCGCTCAGCTCGCCCACCAGCGACGCCACCTCGATCTCTTTCTCTTTCAAGAAGTCGGCTACTTCGGCGGCCGCGGCTTCGGCGCCCGCCCGCGCTTCCTCCGCCTCTCGGCGCCGGCCGATTAATTCGGCCCTCGTCAACCGCGTCCCCTCGACGTCCCTTTGGGCGGCCTTGAACGCCGCGGCGCGTTCCGCTATCTCGGCCCCGCACTCCTCGGCTTCCGTCGCCAGTTCCTTGGCCTCGGCCACCTTGTGCTCGAGCTCGGCGGCGAGGCCCCGGAGCCTCGCGCCCCCGTCCTCTTTCAGCCGTCCGAGCCTTTCGCGGTCGTTGGCGAGGCCGCGCAGTTTCTCGCGCCAGGCGGCGATATCCTCGCGCGCCGCCGCGGCCCCCTTCTCGCGTTCGACGACGAGGTCGCGCACCGCCCCCAGCCCCTCCTCGCTCATCCCGACCGCCTGCCCGGCCTCCTCGCAAGCCCGCGCGGTGGCGTCGAGTTGGCCGCCGAGCCGCTCCTCTTCGCCGAAGGCCGCGGCCAGGCCGACCTCCACTTGCGCTATCTCCGCGTCCAGGACGTCGCGGCTTTCCGCCAGGACGCGGCTATCGTCCCGGGCGCGCGCCAACGCGGCCTCCACGCCGCCCCGCGCCGCCTCCACCCGGGCGAGGCGAGCCGCGTTCTCCTGCCGGCGGCGAACGAGCTCCTCGCGCGCCGCGGCCAAGCGCCCCACCTCGCGCCGCGCTCCTTCCAACTTTACTTCGAACGCCGCCGCGGCCGCGGCCAACTTCTCGATTTCCGCCCGCCGGCCTAGAATCGTGGCGCCGACCTCCTCCGCGGCGCCGGCGAGCAACGTCGCCCGGCCGTCCCACCAATCGCCGCCGAGCGTCACGGCCGGCGTCCCGGCTGAGACCTCCGCGACGGCCTCGAGCGCCGCCAGGTCCTCTACCACCAAAATATCCCGCAAGAGTTCGTTCACCGCGCCGGCGTAGGGGCCGGCTACTTCTACGAACTCGGATACCCAACCCCGGACGCCTTCGACCACCGGCAGGTCGCCGGCCGCGGGCCCGCCGTCGCACGGGACGACGAAGGCCGCCCGGCCCGCGTGCGACGTTTTCAGGCGTCGGCCGTGCGTCGCCGCCGCCGCCAGGTCGTCGGCCAGGAGTGCTCCCGCGGCGTAACCGAGCGCCCTCTCCGCCGCGGCCTCGTACCCTTCCCGGACTTTCACCACGTCGGCCAGCACGCCCGCGATGCCGGAAGGAGAACCCCCGTCCAAAAGCGCCGCCACCCCCGCGCCGAAAGATTCGAAACGTCGGGCGAGCTCTTCCAACGACGCCAGGCGGGAGACGGCCTTTTCGCGCTCGCCGCCGAGTTCCGCCGCCGCCTCCTCGGCCGCGGCGAACTCCCGCGCCAGGCGTCCCTCGGAGGCCTCGGCGGATTCGGCCTCGTCCCGACATGCGGCCCATTCTTTCTCGAGGGACGCCGACTCGGCGGCGATGTTATGCAACGAGGCGCGATTCTGGTCGACGAGCGACGCCTGGCGGCCGGCTTCGTCGCGGAGGCGGCGGAGCTCCTGCGTCAGGCTTTTGCACGCCGCGGCGGCGGTGGCGTGGAGGTTGGCGAGCCGCGTCCGGTCGTGGAGCCGCGCCAACTGGCCCCGGCGCGCCGCCTCGAGCTCGCTCAACAGCTCCGCTTCCCGGGAACGCGCGGCCGCGAGTTCCTCCTCGGCGCGCGCCTTCCGCGTCTCGCCGTCGGCCAACTGTCGTTGGGTGGCTTCGAATTCGGCCGCGGATTTCCGGCTCTCCTCGTCGGCGCAACCCAACTCCGCGGCCAGCCGCTCCCTATCGGCGGCTAGCCGGCCGACGTCTTCCTCGACGCCGCGCCGCCTCTCCTCGGCGAGCTGCTTCGCGGCTTCCGCCTCGTTCAACCCGCGTTGGCGCTCGAGCAAGCCCTTCTCCTGGCGCTCCAGCTCGAGCTCGCCGCGCGCTACCTCGGCGTCGAGGCGCGAGACGGCCGCGGCGGCGTTGGCCGCGCGCGCCCGGGCCTCGCGGCCGGCGGCGGCGCGCTCGTCGCGGCCCGCCAGCGCGACGCGCTTCTCATCGGCCTTGACGCCGTAGTCCGTCTTTTTGTCGAGAAGATAGGTGCTGTTGCAGCTCATACGCATGTTCTGCAGGGCAATCATAAGTATTCTTTGGTCGGTTTCGGAGAGGAAGCCGAACCTTTTCCATTTGGCAACGATGCGGGCGACGATTTCCCGATTTTCTTCATGATGTTTCATTTGCTCATCAGTCATTGGGACGAAATAGTTTTTCTCCAGACGTTCGGGAAGTTCCTTCAGGACCTCTTTTTTGGTGCGTCGAACAAGGATCGACTCCAGTGACTTTGCGATTTTGGAAAGATTACGGTATCCTGTCACACGGCCATATTCGTCC
>CAZLXP010000008.1:0-43895 GCA_964563535.1 uncultured bacterium
TTAACCAACTCAACTTTACCATATCCAGGTGGGTACCATGTCCCTTTATTCTACATTTTATAATAGGGTCGCCAATTTTTGCGGGTAGATATATCCGACCGCTTAGCCGACGTTGCGGCGCCGCCGGTATCCCCGGAAATCCTAAAGTGCGCGCGGGCCTTTGCGCCGCCGCGGCGCGTACCACAGCGCGCCCCGTTTCGCCCTCGTCCTTGCGGACGTACCTTAGATATGGTAGATTAACCGCGATGGCGCGCCCTTTCTTATTACGTCGCATCGGCCGTACGTACCGCCACGTCGTACGGCTCCGACAGATTCTCGACGTCTTGCTGGCGGAGGGTTTCGGCTTCGTCGTCGTGAGGATGAATCTCCACACGTTGATACGTTTGCCGAAGCGGCTCCGGCGCTACCTTACCACGGCGCCGACGCCCATCACGTTTCCCCAACAAATCCGCCGCGTCGTCGAGGGACTCGGGCCAACCTTCATAAAATTCGGGCAAATGCTTGCCGCCCGCCCCGATATCTTGCCCGGCGCCTACGTTCGCGAATTCAGCCAACTGCAAGACCGCGTGGCGGCGCAGCCGTTTGGCGAAATCCGGGCCGTCTTGGAGGCCGAACTGGGTCGCCCGCCGGAGGAGGCTTTCGCATCATTCGACCCCGAGCCGGTGGCGTCGGCTTCGTTGGCGCAGGTTTACGGCGCGGTCCTCCCCGGGGGCGAGGCCGTAGTCGTAAAGGTCCAGCGGCCGGGGATACGCGAGATAGTCCGGACGGACCTCGAAATTTTGAGCCAACTGGCCGTTATAGGCGAGGAGCGCTTCGCCGAGCTGGGGCCGCTGCAGCCGCGCGAGCTGGTTGACGAATTCGCCGTTACGATAAAGCGTGAGCTCGACTTTTCTACCGAGGCCGGGAATACGGACCGTCTGAGGAAAAACTTGGAATCCTTCGACGGCGCCCGGGCGCCGCGCGTTTTTTGGGAATATACTACGGACCGGCTCCTGGTCGTCGAACGTCTGGAGGGCATTCGCGCCGACGACCTCGGCGCCATAGAGGACGCGGGGCTCGAGCGAGCGGTGCTTGCGCGCCGCCTGGTCGAGTGTTTTATGAAGCAGGTGTTCGTGGACGGCTTCTACCACGCCGACCCCCACCCGGGGAATATCCTCATCTCGCCCGAGGGCGAAATCCTGCTTGTGGATTGCGGCGCCGTAGGGTACTTAACCGCGGACTACCTGAATTCGTTGGGCGCTTTCCTCCTCGCCTTCAACGAGGGCGACTACGAGCGCGTCGCGACCGAGGTCCTCCGACTGGGGGGTGCCGACGAGGTGTTGGATATAAATAGATTTGAGAGCGACGCCGCGGCCGTGGCGGCTCGATATTACGCCATGCCGCTGCGCTACGTACGTATGGGCACCATGATGGAAGAGATAACGGTCCTGGCCCATCGCGACGGCGTCCGCCTGCCGCGCGAACTGATATTGCTGGCGAAGACGATCGCCTTGATCGAAAATCTCGCGCGCACCCTCGACCCCGACTTGCGGCTTTTGGATATCGCGGCGCCGTTCGCCCGCCAATTGGTAAAGAAACATTACTCGCCCTTGACGCTCGTCAAGGGTTTCGGGCGCGGCGTCGCGGACCTAAATTATTACCTGGGCGACGTGCCGCGGGACGTGAGCATTTTAATCAAGAGGCTTTTACGCGGAAAAATCCGGTTCGGCTTCGAACACCTCGGCCTTTCCGGCGCCGTCGAGGAGCTCGACCGTTCCACCAACCGCCTTTCGTTCGCCGTCGTCGTGGCGTCGATCATAGTCGGTTCGGCGTTGATATTCGCCGCGGGCGTGGGGCCGCGGGTATACGGTTACCCGGTAGTAGGCGTCGTCGGATTTGTCTTAGCGGCTTTTCTCGGCCTATGGCTTGCGATCGCGATGCTGCGTTCCGGGCGCATGTAGTGAGTAGCGGCGATTTCCGTCGAGGGACGCCGGGGATAGGATATTATGAAAGATAACCTTTCCCGAGTGCTAACGTGTTTTTGCCTCGCCGCGTTGGTTTTGGCGGGCGCGGCGTGCAAAAGAAAGGAGCCGGTCGAAGTGGCCCCCCCAAAGAGAGCCGAAGTCCCCCGCGAGGAGGAGAGGCCGGCGACGACGCCGGCTGAGAAGGAACTTTTGGCGATCGCCCGGGAGACGCTGCGGCTGGCGGTGAAGGAAGGGCGGACGTACGAGCCGCCGCGGCCGGCCTCAGCCGAGCTTCTCGAGGAGCGCGGCGTCTTCGTGACGTTAAAGAGACACGGCGCGTTGCGCGGCTGCATCGGCTACGTGTTGCCTACTAAGCCCCTCTACCTCGCCGTGCGCGACATGGCTATTAACTCGGCGTTGCGCGACCCGCGCTTCCCGCCCGTAACGCCGGACGAACTCCCTTCGCTCCACGTCGAGATATCGATAATGACGTTGCTCCAGGCCGTCGACGACCCGAACGAGATCGTCGTGGGTAAAGACGGCTTGGTGATTGAGGCGCAGGGGCGCAGCGGCCTGCTCCTGCCGCAGGTCGCGCCGGAGCAGGGTTGGGACCGCGAGCGTTTCCTCGAGGGCGTATGTATGAAAGCGGGCCTGCCGCCGGACGCCTACACGTGGGAGGACGCCAAGCTTTATAAGTTCCAGGCGCGTATCTTCGGCGGCCCGTACGTCGAGCCGGCGGCGTAATATACCGTCGTAACGTCGGCCAAGGAGAAATGGGATGAAAAAATTCTTCGGATTAATTTGTATATTTGCCGCCACTTCCTGGGGCGGCCAACCGTTTACGATATTGTTTTTCAACGACTTCCACGCGCACCTCGAGCCGTTCGAGGTCCCGGGGACGGACGGGGAAGTCGGCGGCCTTGCCCGCCTCGCCGGCTTAGCCGACGAGGTTCGCGCCGAGAACGCCACCGGCGGCATACCGACCTTCCTCTTAATCGCCGGGGACGTCCTCCAGGGGACGCCATATTCGACGGTCTACCGCGGCGAGGCCGAGTTCGCGTGTTTGGACGACATGGCCGTGAGCGCGATGTGCCTCGGCAACCACGAGTTCGACTACGGCCAGGAGAATTTGCGGGCCCTCGTCGCCGTCGCGAAGTTTCCAGTAATCGGCGCCAACGTCGCGGCCACGGCCGCGGCCGGCGACGGCGCCTTTACGGATAAGGTCGCGTGGCTCGCGGCCGGCGACGAAAAGGTCCTGGTCGTCGGCCTGATTACCCCCGAGGCGCCCGTTACGACGGCGCCCCGCAACGTCGTCGGCCTGACGTTCGCGGACGCCGCGGCGACGGCAAAGGCCGTGATAGACGAATACGGCGACGACGCCGACGTGATCGTGGCGATCACGCACCTTGGCTTCGAGAACGACCTCGCGCTCGCGCGCGACGCGCCCGAGTTGGACGTCATCGTCGGCGGCCATACCCACACCAAGGTTGACGAGCCGGCCCGGGTCGGCAAGACACTCGTGTGCTCCGCTTACGAGTACGGGATATACTTAGGCCGGATGGATTTAGAAATAGGGGACGACGGCCGCGTTAATGTGAAGGGTTACAAACTTATGCCCGTCACGGCGGCGGCGCCCGTCGACAAGAGGGTCGCGGCGACAATCGAGAAGTATAAAAGCGGCCTCTCGGAAAAGCTCGACGTCGTCGTCGGGACCGTGGATACCGTCTTAAATCGTAAGGCGATTACCGAAGAAGAAACTAACTTCGGCGATTTCGTCGCGGACCTGGTGCGCGAAGCGACGGATGCCGACGTGGCGCTCGTGAACGCCGGCGGCGTCCGCGCCGACCTGGGCCCGGGCGAGATTACGCTGGGCGACGTCCTGACGGCGTTGCCCTTCGGCAACGAGGTCGTCGTCCTCGACGTTCCCGGCGCCGCGTTGCGCCAGGCTTTCGAGCTGTGCGCCCGCGAGAAGGTCGGCGAAGGGGGCTTTTTACAGGTATCCGGTTGCGAATACGCGGTTGGCCCGGGCGGTGAGCTCGCCGGCCTGGCCGTAGCGGGCAAACCGCTCGACGACGGCGCCGCGTATAAAGTCGCGATGCCCGATTTCTTAGCCGAAGGGGGCGACGGTTACGCCGTATTTACGTCCCTCGAGCCGGCCTATAAAACCGGCCTCGTCCTTTATGACGTCGTCGCCTCCGGCCTCCGCGCGGGGCGCGAGGTCCCGGCTGAGCCGGCGGGAAGGATAAAGTTCCTCGGGGAATGAAAGTCGCGGTCGACGGGAACGAGCGGCTAGCGCGCGTAGGCGCGCCCGTTGAGAGCTTATTGTCGGCTGAGCAAAGGCGAGCTGCCGGCGAGGGCGCGTTGCGCGTCGTGGACGCCTGGGGCAACCGCGTCGGCCTTAAGGGAGCCTTAGCCGACGGCGGCGCTTATTTCACGATATATACGGGGGAAAGGCCCCCGTCAGTGAACGCCTGCCTCGAGGCGTGGGAGGCCCAAGCTGAGGCGCCGGCCTTACCGGCCGAATTGGTCAAATTCCTCGTTAGGCGCGCCATAACGACGTTAAACAAGGCCGGCGGCGCCGCTTCGGCCCAGGGCACCGCGGCGTTTGCCGCGGCGACGGCGGCGCGCGAGGATGCCGCGGCCTTGTGGGCGTACGTCGCCGGCGAGGCCGCGGCCGTCGCCGTCTTCGCCGGCGGCAAAGCGCATCTGCGGGACGTGATGCCGGGCGTGGGTAGCGCCGTCGTCGCGACGCGCGACGTGCTTACTTTCCGCTCGGGCGCGACGACGTTCGACTACCTCGACGGCGTTGACCTTGTCGAGGTCGGGACGACGAATAAGGTAAAGCTGGCCGATTACGCTAAGGCGCTGCCGGGCGCGGACGCGGTGGTAGCGTGCCGCGCGGCCGATTTCGTAATCGAGGGGTTCGTCGCCGCGCCGGGGGCGGAAGAGATAGCCGCGGCCGCGGCGGCGGCCGGGACCTTTTTCGTAAATATCTTCGCGGACGGCGCCCTCTTCGACGAACGGCGTACGGTGCGACGCCTTCCGGGCGACGTCGTGGTGTGGGCTACGCCGCAGGAGGCGCGGCTCTATGACCTCGTCTTCTCGGCCTCGCCGGGCCTTGACGGCTCGGCCGGCGACCCCGGCTTGCGCGGGGAAGCCGCGGCCGCGCTTTGGCGTTTTTTGAAAAGCGGCGAATCGGAATAAACCGGCGCGCTCGGTACGCCGTTCCGCGCCTTCGGGAAAAGAAAGGGGGCGTATGACCGTTTACCGCGGTTCGTTTGAACTTTCGTGCCGGGGCGACGCCGACATCCACGACGTGACGCCCCAAGTGTCGCGGCTGGTCGCCGCCGCCGGCATAAAAGACGGCATAGGGCTTGTAGCCTCGGCCGGGTCGACGGTGGGCATTACTACCGTGGAATACGAGCCGGGTTTAGAATCGGACCTCAAGAATTTATTCGAGAAGCTTGCGCCCAAAAGCGCCCGGTACGGCCACGACGCGCGGTGGGGCGACGGCAACGGCCACGCGCACGTGCGCTCGTCGCTGTTGGGGCCGACGTTCGCGTTTCCGGTGGTCGGCGGCGCGCCGGCGCTCGGGACGTGGCAACAGATCGTCTTTATCGATTTCGACAACAAGAGGCGCCGCCGCGAGATTTCCGTAACGGTGGTCGGCGACTAAGGAATTAGCGGAGGACGATATGGCGACAGAACCGCGCACCGGGCCGCGGCTGGCGGAATTGTGCTGGAAGGAATTCAGGGACCTGGTCCCGGCTAAGTACGACGCCGTCGTAATCCCCATCGGGACGGTCGAAGCTCACGGCGGCATCCCGCTGGGGACCGACATAATAATACCGGAATACCTGGCCGAGCGGCTCGCGGCGACGTTGGATTTGGTGGTAGCGCCGACGGTAAATTACGGCGTTACGCGGACCCTTTTGCCGTACCCGGGCTCCCACACCGTGGCGTCGTCGACCTTCCAACAGTACGTTGCCGAGATTTTTGTCGGCTTCGGCCGGATGGGCTTCCGCAAGGTCGTCGTCGTGAACGGCCACGGCGGCCATATCGACGAGCTGAGAGAGGCCGCCCAGGTCGCGTACCGCGACGCCGGCCTTTTCACCATCGTCCTGCACTGGTGGCTAATGGCGCCCGAGGCCAGTACGGAGGTTTACGGCGCCGAAGGCGGCCACGGCGCCGTGGAGGAGACCGCGGGCGTCCTGGCGGCGAGGCCGGAGTTGGTCAAAGGCCCTATGCTTGAGGGTTTGAAGGCTGTGAAATACGATAAGGGCGTATTCCGGATGCCGTTTCCGCGGCCGGTGGCTGTGCGGGAATTGGGCCAGGGGATGCCGTCGCCGGACGTTAAGAAGGCCCAAAATTACATGGCTCTCATCGAAAAGCGATGTCTCGAGGCGGTCGCGGAAGCGTTCGCCGGTTGGCGCGAGGAACTCGGGAGATGACAACGATTAGAAATGCGCGCCGTTAGGAGGTCTTGTTCGTATGGCTGAAATTATCGAATGTGTTCCCAATATTAGCGAGGGCGCGAAACTTGACGTCGTGGAAAAAGTCGCCGACCGGATACGCGCCGTAAAAGGCGTGCGCCTGCTCAACGTGGCGCCCGACGCGGCGCAGAACCGGACCGTCTTTACGATGGTCGGGGACCGGAATTCGCTCAAGGCCGCGGTGGAAGTTCTGTTCGACGAGACCCTAAAACACGTCGATTTAACCAAACACAAAGGCGAGCATCCGCGAATGGGCGCGGTGGATGTCGTGCCGTTTGTCCCCATAGTGGGCGCGACGACCGAAGACTGCGTCGAGCTCTCGCGCGAAGTGGGCGAGATGATCGCCGCGAAATTCAACGTGCCCGTCTATCTATACGAGGATAGCGCTACTACGCCGGAGCGTAAAAACCTCGCCAACGTGCGCAAAGGGCAATTCGAGGGTTTCTTCGAGAAAATCAAAGATCCGGCGTGGAAGCCGGACTTCGGCCCGGCCGAGGTTCATCCCACCGCCGGGTGTACCGCGGTGAGCGCGAGGCCGTTCCTTATTGCGTTTAACGTTAACCTCGGGACGGATAAATTAGAGGTCGCGGAAAAAATCGCGGAAGACGTGCGGTTTCTCGGCGGCGGCCTGCGGTTCGTTAAGGCTAAGGGGTTCGCTACCGATAACCCGGGCGTTATGCAGGTCTCGATGAATTTAACCAACTTCGAGAAGACGCCCATATTCCGGGTAGTTGAGATGATTCGGCGGGAAGCGGCGCGCTACGGCGTCTCGGTCGTTAACACCGAACTCGTCGGCATGTCGCCGCTGCAAGCGTTGCTCGATTGCGCCGCCTGGTATCTTCAACTCGCCGATTTCAAACGTGAACAAGTGTTGGAAGCTCAGATCTTCGAAGGTTCGTCCGAATAAGTGGAGATTTTTTAAGCTATGTTGTGTTCGTCGTGCCACGCCACGGTGAGAGGCGACGCCAATTTTTGCCCCGTGTGCGGCGCCCCGGTGAGGCGCGCCGGCGGCTACGGCGTCGAATTACGTGAGGTAGCCTGCTTGGCTGGCGACGTCCAAGGGTGGGGGAAACTTCTGGGCCGGATACCAACGGCCCAGGTTTCGAACTACGTTAGCGAGTGTATGGCGGCGCTGGAAGAGTCGTGCGTGTCGCTCGGCGGCACCGTAATCAGTCGCCACACCGCCGGGTTAACGGCGATTTTCGGGGCGCCGGTGGCGAGCGAACGGGAAGTTGAGCTCGCGGTGCGCGCGGCCTTTGCGGCGCGGGATAACATAACCGCCGTTTCCAAGCGGTTATACGCTGCGTCCGGGCAGAACCTCGCTGCCCGGTTTGCGGTCGATTTCGGCGTCGTCAGGGTAGGGGCTCACGTCGCCGCGGCCGATTACGTCGCTTTAGGGTCTCCGGTCGAAAACGCCGCGCGGTTGCGAAACAGCGCCCGGCCGAATACGGTCTTGCTGAGCGCCGCGGCGGCAGACCAGGTCCGGGGGCTGTTTAAATCGAAACCGGTCGCTCTGGGCGTTGCTACTTCGGACGGCGGCCCGGAAAGCGGCTATATTGCGGAAGGTTTTGCCGATTCGTTGGTGGAGGTAAGGGCGCCGGGCAAGGTGTTCGTAGGCCGGCGGGAGGAATTGGAGAGGTTGCGTCAAGCGTTGGACGGGCTGCGCGCCGGGCGAGGCGCCGTCGTAGGTGTCGCCGGCGGCCCTGGTATCGGCAAGACCCGCTTAATCGCGGAGGCGTTGGCGGCCGCGGACGACGTATTCGTCTTCGCCGGTAGGTGTTTGCCGGTAACGGCTGAGCTTTTTTACGCGGCGTTCCGCAATCCTTTGGCCGCGGCGTTGGAGAGCTCCCCGGGCGCTACACCCCTCGAGCGGGCCGGAAATTTGATTCGCGACCGGAAGCCGGAGCTGGCGGAGGCGGTTCCTCTCCTTAGCGTAATTTTGGAAAGGGAGGCGTTGGAGACGCCGATTACGGAGCAGTTGAAAGGGGTGGCCCGTTTCGAAAGGTTATATGAATTATTCGAGGTAATTTGGGCGGATGCCGCCGAAAAGGGTGCGACGGTATTGGTATTGGAGGACGCCCAGTGGGCATCGAACGCCGATTTCCTACTCCTCTCGCGTTTTTCCGCCCGGGTAGCTGCGCTCCCGTTATTGTTGGTCATAACGGCCCGCGAGCCGGAGCTTTTGGCCCGCGTTACGTCGGACGTAATCCGGTTGGCTCCCTTAGCGGAGGCCGACGTCGAAGAGCTCGTACGGGCCTTGATCCCGCGGGAGCGCCTCGACCCCCAGTTGTTACGACGCATCGTCGTTTGGGCAAGGGGTAACCCGCTTTATTGCGAGGAGGTGGCGGCGGCGGTTGTAACCCGCGGCCCGGGCGAAGCTTTTCGACCCCCGGCGTCGGTTAAAGCCGCGGCCCGGGCGCGCGCCGATAGGCTGAGCGCCGACGCGTTAAAATTGGCCAAGATCGTAAGTTGCGTCGGGTTGGAAAGCGACCTCGCCTTAGTCCGTGACGTAGCGCCTTCGGAACTGGCCGAGGGCGCGGAGGAATTGTTTGCGGAGCTCGAGCGCGCGGGGATATTGACGTTGACCGGCGATAAGTTAGCCTTCGTCCACGACGTTATCGGCGAAGTCTTGTACGAGTCTTTGGTAAAGAAGGAGCGCGCGGCGATCCTTACCGATATCGCGCGCGCGGCGGGGGCGAGGGGCGCGGAACCGGGGGTGGTAGCGCACTACCTTTTGGAGGCCGGCAAGGGCCGCGAAGCCGTCGAACACCTCAAGGAAGCGGCTGACCGCGCGGCCGCGGCGTACGCTTTGGTGGAGGCGATAACTCTTTACCAACGAGCTTTGGACCGCGTCCGCCAGGTCGGGCCTTCCGCTGTCGACCTCAAATTGGAGTTGATAGAGAAGCTATCCTCCGGGCTTTTGGACTACGCGGACCCGAAGCGCGCGCTCGAGCTTATCGAGGAAGAATTAAAATATGCGGAGACGCCCGCCGCGAGGGCGAAGTTATTGTTTTTAGCGGGGCGGGCGTATAGCGACTTGCGCGAGAATCGCAAAGCGCGCTTGTACCTCGACGACGCGCGAAATATTTATAACGCTTTGAACGATCCCCTCATGGAAGGCAAAACGCTGCAATACCTGGTCAAAGTTTTGACGTTTTTGGGCGAAGCCGGGGCGCGCCGGCGCGCGATAGCCGAGGCGCTCGCCCGCTTTACCGAGGCCGGCGACGACGCGGCGGTGGCATATTGTTATAATATCATCGGCTCCGATTATTTAAACGCCGACGAGCCGGCGCGGGCGTTGGAATATTTCCGCGACGGCCTGGATATTTGGCAACAATCTCGGGACCTCCCCGGCCAGGCTATAGCGTTGACCAACTTGGGTTATGCCCATTACTTGTTAGGCCGGTATCACGAGGCGGTGGGCTTCGCCGAACGCGCGTTGGGAATAACGCGGCGCATCGACACCCGGCGCACGCAGGCGGCGGTGGTGTGTAACTTAACCGCTTATTATTTATACCTTGAACCGGCAAAGGCCGAGGGTTACGGTCGCGAGGCGGTGGCGTTGGGGGGCGACATACCGGATTACGAAATTTTATCCGGCGCCCATATAAACTTGGGCGAGTTGGAACGCTGCCGCGGCCGATGGGGCGCGGCGCGCGAGCACGCCTCGGTGGCGTTGGAGGCGGCCGGTCACCTCGAATCTACGTCGCATCGGTTTTACGCCGAGTTATTGGCGGCCAGGGTGGAACTGGATGCCGGCGCGTACGATTCCGATAAATTCCGCCGCCACTACCAGGCCGTTTTTGCGTTCGAACCTCCTTCCCGGGAGACCGCGGCGCTGGTGCGCGTAAAGCTCGAGGCCGAATTGGCGTTGGCGCGGCGAGACGCCGGGCGCGCCGCCGAGTTGGCGGCTGAACTCGCGACGCGCTTAGCCGAGGTCAAGAAAGCCGAGGAGGTTTACGAGGGGCACTTACGACTCGGCGAGCTCGAATTATTCCTGGGGGAGGCGGCCGCGGCCGCGGCCGAATTCGAGTGGGTGATGCAACAGACCGACGGGAGGGATTTTCTGCACTGGCCCCGCGCGGCGTTTCGTCTGGGGGCGGCTTGCGTCGCGCTGGGGCGTCGCGACGACGCTCGCAAGTACCTCGACCTCGCCGGCCGCGTTTTCCGAAAGTACGACTGGAATTATTGGTCCGATCGCGTGGCGCAATTCAAAACGGAAGCGGAGCTTTAAGGAGCGCGTTCCATGAAGACTTTTATGACGGCGTTCGGATTGATATTTCTGGCCGAGCTCGGCGACAAGACGCAACTCGCGGCCATAACGATGGCTTCGGAAACCGGGAAACCGTGGCACGTGTTCCTCGGCGCCGCGCTGGCTTTTACGGTGTTGACGTTCGTAGCCGTATTTTTGGGGGCGGGCCTCGCGAAAGTAGTCCCCACCGCCGTTATCCAGAAAGTCGCCGGCGTGCTATTCGTCGCTTTCGGCGTTTTAATTTTTTTCGGAAAGTTCTGAGCGACGACGGCGGTAAAACAAAGGCGGCCTTCGGGCCGCTTTTATTCTAATCCCGGGGGCTATTTTCGTCGGATGAGATAGGGCCCCAGCCCCAGCGCGTCCAGGCTGGAGCGAAGGAATACGTCCACCGCTTCCTCGGGGCGGTAGACGATGGGGTAGCCGTGAAGGTTGAACGACGTGTTGAGAACGATGCCGCGGCCGGTCGCTTCCTCGAAGGATTTTAATACGCCATAATACCCGGGGTTCCAATCCTCGAAGACCTCTTGTGGCCGCGTCGTCTTGTCGTAGGGATGGGTCGCGGCCCGGTATTCATCCCGTTTGGCCGTCGAATCAAAAGCCATGATCATATACGGCGCGGCCATGGCCTTCGGTTTGACGGCGTATTCTTCGGACCGCTCGGCCAGGACCGACGGGGCGAACGGCATCCAGAAGTCGCGGTTTTTTATCATCTCGTTTATTTTGGGAATGACGGCCATGTCGCTCGGGTCGGCGAGGATGGAGCGGTTGCCGAGCGCCCGGGCGCCGAATTCCATCCGGGCCGCGAAACGCGCGGCGACTTTTCCGGCCGCCACCAGCCTACCCAACTCCCGGTCGACGTCCTCCGGTTCCGATATTTGGATGGCGTCGGCCCGCCGGATGGCGACGAGGGCGCGTTCGCAGTCGGCGTCGGCGAATTCGCCGCCGAAATAAATAGGCCCGAGGGGCGGAATTTCGGTGGGCAAGCCGGCGCGGCGCCGTTCTTCGTCATAGGCCGCATAGCAGGCGCCGATGGTGTTGGATTCGTCGCCGCACGACGGCATTACGAAGAGCTCCTCTATCTCGGGCAAGTCGTAAATGACTTTGTTCGCCTTCACGTTCATGAAGACGCCGCCCGAGAGCGCGACCCGTTTGATGCCGGTTTCGCGGACGCAGTTCGTAATCCATTCCGCCAGCACCTTTTCGGCGAGGAGTTGCACGGACGAACTGGCGTTGTCGAATCGCGTAAGGCCGAGGCGGCGCCGCATGTATTTGAAGGACCGATAGGCGTCGGGAAGGCCGTCGGCGCGCTCCCACGTCAGGCCGTCGACCCGCAAGAGGCCGGCGAAGCAATCTTCTTGCGGCCGGGCCGTAACGCGTCGCAGGCCGTACGGCGCCATCCCCATAACTTTGTGTTCGTCTTCCAGCGGCATCATACCCAAGAGCGTCGTGGCCATGGCGTATATAATGCCGAGCGAGTTGCCCTCGTGGACCGACGCGACGCGTTCGATTTTCCCGCCCTGGCCTATGTTGACGGTGGCACACAGGTCGTCGCCGGACCCGTCGCACGTCAATATCAATACCGGCCCCTCCCGCCACGGCGAACCCCAGTACGCGGCGTAGGCGTGGGCGGCGTGGTGTTCGACGAAGCGAACCCGTTTTTCGTCGAATCCGACGCGGCAGGCTTCGTCGAGGCGGGTGGCGCGGCGACGCGTGCGAAAATATCGGTTTATGGGAGTACGCCGGAGGAATTTTCGGACCGCGGTCCCGGTGCTCGAGGCTTGACGAAACGTGGCCATAAGCTCGGCCCGGGTCCTGGAGTACGGTTGGTGCTCGCCGTTGAAGGCTACGACGTCGACATCTTTCGGCGAACAGCCGGCGATCCGCAGGCAATCGGCTATAGCGTTTTCGGGGAAACAGTCGATATTCTTGGTGCGAACGAGCCTTTCTTCCGAAACCGCGGCGACGACGCGGCCGTCTTCCAGGAGTGCCGCGGTGGCGTTGTGGCCGTCATGTATGCCCAAAATTTTCATAAGGTCTCCGCCGGCGACGGTTGTAGCTTGAAAAATAACATAACCGGCGCCCCGAGTCAATTTATGTTTGCGTCGGCGGGGAAATTTCGCCACGAAGTAGTTTTTTTATTGCCGGCCTGGGCCGTTTTTTGTATGCTGAAGTTATGAGGGCCAAGGACTTGGCATACGTGCTACGCCGAGCCAGCGAAACGCGCGTCGTGGTCGTCGGCGACCCGTGCCTGGACGCGAACGTCTACGGCCGGGCGGAGTCGTTGGCGAAAGAGGCCCCGGTAGTAGCACTCGAGGCCGCGGAAGAGTTTTTCGCGCCCGGGCAAGCGACCAACGTCGCCGCCAATGCGGCGGCGCTGGGCGCACGGGTATCGTTTATCGGCGTCGCGGGCCCCGACGAACGCCGCAGCCAACTGGTACAACTATTACATAATTTCGGCGTGGACGCCGGCGGCCTGGTGGCCGAACCCGGCCGGCCGACTACTTTTAAAGTAAAGTTCGTAGCGCGCGAAGCGCAACGCCATAACCAGCACCTTTTCCACGTCTACTGGCAGGAGCGGCGGCCTGCCACCCTCAAGGCCGTAAAGCAGATGCGCGCTTTCGCGGCGCAAATTTTGGGCGAGGCGGGTGCGCTGGTGCTATCGGATTACGGGAACGGTACGCTAACGGCCGCGTTCGCGAGATGGCTGAGGGCGGAGAGTGCGCGGCGGCGCATAGTCTCGGTGGCGAACGCGCGCGGCAGCCTTACGAAGTTTCGCGGCGTCACGGCCGCGGTGGCTAACGCAGAAGAGCTCGCGTCGCTGGCCGGCCCCGCCGCCGTTGCCGAAGGCGGCCTTGCCGCGGCCATGAGCGGCGTGGCCGCCGACCTCAAAGTCCGGTATCTGGTTATAACCGCCGGGGGCGACGGCATGTTCGTATGGCCGGTGCGCGGCCGTCCTCGCCACCTGGTTTCCGCGGCGCGCGAGGTGGTCGACGTTACGGGCGCGGGCGACACCGTTACCGCGGCGTTGGCGGTTGCGCTGGGGGGCGGTTTAGGGATATCTACCGCGGCGGCGTTCGCGAACCTGGCCGCGGCGGCGGTTATCGCCCGCGCCGGGACGTCGGTCGCCCGGGCGGCGGATTTGCGCCATTTTTTGTGAGACAAAAACGGCGTTTTGACAACCCGCTGCGGCCGTGTTAAAATAAACCTTGAAGACGAACAGTGGGTCGAAGAATAGTGCGGTGGCAAGTTATGCTAACGCTCGGCGAAAAGATAAAAAAATTAAGGTTGGCCCGCGGGTATACGCAGAGCGCTTTCGCGCGGGAGCTCGGCATTTCGCCGGGTTACCTCAGCCAGCTCGAGATGGGTTTGCGCAAGCCGTCTCGGGAACTCGTTAGCCGGATAGCCGACACTTTCGGCGCTTCTTTGGATTATCTGTTGCGAGAGGATAAAGGCCCGTCGGTCGAGGGCGTCCCTGAGGAGATCGTGGAATTTTTCCGCAGCGAGCACGTGGGCGCCGGCGACCGCGATGAGCTCTTATCTTTTTTTCGCTGGTGGCGCCGGGAGCGGGCGCGGCGAGTCCGTACCGGAAAAATTGCGAGGAAAAAGGAAAAGTAGGGTTACCAGGAGGTCCGCATGGTTTGCAGGTTAATCGGGATTGCGGCGTTGATTTGCTTATGCGTCGTGTCGGCAGGGGCCGAAAACGTCGAGCTTCAACTCTCTACGCCGCGCCAGGCTACGTTGAAGGAAGCCGTATGCCTACACGTTACGCCCGATAACGACGCCGATACGGTGATTTGCCTGAACGCCGGCGCACCGCTTACCCTCGTCGCTCGACTTAAGGACAAAAGCGTCGTAGCAGGTAAAGAGGGCCATTGGTATAAGGCCGAGGTGATGGGCGGCGCGGTAGGCTGGGTTTTCAGCGTTTACCTCGACATCGTACCGCTCGAGGGCGCAAACGCGACCGCGGGCGCCTGCGGCTCGAAGTAAATAAATCGCGTCGTCTTGTCGTAGGGGTTTATGGTGCAGCGGGACAGAGGGTTGGCCGCCGCGGAGCGGCGGGCCGGGGAGGTTATCGACCGTTTCGGTTTAACCGGCCCGCCGGTTCCGTTGGTAAATATATGCCGGGCCTTGGGGCTGACGGTGCGGGAGCGCCCTTTCGATTACGTCGCGGGCTTGTTTGTAAACGACGACGTCTTCCCGGTTATAATCGTAAACGCGCGCCAGCGGCGCGTTCGACAGCGGTTTACGATTGCCCACGAGCTGGGCCATTATTTTTTAGGGCACGGGCAAAAGTCCTTCGCCGAACCCGGCGGCGAGGACGGCCAAGAACGCGACGCCGAACGTTTCGCCGCTTGTTTGCTTATGCCCGCGACGTGGGTGCGCCGTTATTGGGAGGCGTACGCCGCTAACCGGGAAAACCGCCTTTCCATACTAGCGGAGCTATTCGACGTGTCGTCCGCGGCTTTGAAGCGCCGCGTCAAAGAACTGAGTTTAAGAGGTTCGCCCCGGATGGAAATATGAAAGCGCCGGTTACGGTTGTCGGCGGCGGCTTGGCGGGCGTGGAAGCTGCTTGGCAGTGCGCCCGCTTTGGCGTTCCGGTCGAGCTTTACGAAATGAGGCCGGCCAAGATGACGCCGGCCCACCGCACCGGCGGCCTTGCCGAGCTGGTCTGTAGCAATTCGTTTAAATCTATGGTGGAGGGCACGCCGCAAGCCTTATTCAAAGAAGAGATGCGGCGGTTGGATTCCTTGACTCTTAAGGCCGCCGAGGCGGCGCGGGTACCTGCCGGGGGCGCTTTGGCGGTCGATAGGCGGCGTTTTTCGGACGAGGTTGCGGCGGCGCTCGCGGCGCGGGATGCGGTCGAGGTAATGCGGGCCGAAGTTACCGCGTTGCCGCCCGCTCCCGCCGTCGTCGCGACCGGCCCGTTGACGTCGGCGGCATTGGCCGAGGAGCTGGCCGCGGCCGTGGGAAGGGACAATCTATTCTTCTTCGACGCCTTAGCGCCTATAGTCTTGGCCGAGGCCGTCGATTCGGAAAAAACGTTCGACGCCAGCCGCTACGGCAAGGGCGACGGCGGCTACGTCAACTGCCCGCTGACGCAGGAGGAGTACGGGGCTTTCGCGCGGGCGCTGGCCGGCGCCGGGACGGCGTCGCTGCGGGATTTCGAAAAACACTTGTTTTTCGAAGGGTGCTTGCCGGTTGAGGAATTAGCGCGGCGGGGCGACGATACCTTGCGCTTCGGGCCGATGAAGCCCGTCGGCTTGGTGGACCCGCGGACGGGCGAGCGGCCTTACGCGGTATTGCAGCTCCGGGCGGAAGATGCCGAGCGCAAGATGTTCGGCCTCGTCGGCTTTCAAACGCGCCTTAAACAGAGTGAACAGCGCCGCGTCTTACGTATGATACCGGCGCTCGCCCGGGCCGAGTTTCTTCGCTACGGCGCCGCCCATCGCAATACTTATATATGTTCGCCGGCGGCGCTCGACGCCACGACGGAGCTGAGGTCGCGGCCGGGGTTGTTCGTGGCGGGCCAGCTGACGGGCGTGGAGGGATATATGGAATCGGCCGCGACGGGCATCGTCGCTGGCATTAACGCGGCGCGGCTGGCGCGTGGCATACCGCTTGTATACCCGCCGCCCGAAACGGCTATAGGAGCGCTGCTCCGGTACGTAACGACGGCCTCGCCCGGCACGTTCGCGCCGATGAACGTCAACTTCGGTTTGTTCCCGGCGGCCGGGGGGAAGGGGAAAATCGACCGGCGGCGCCGCGTCGTCGAGCGGGCGCGCGCCGCGTTTACCGATTGGCTGGCGGAAGTGCGGGAGGGGTTTTAGCTGGCGATACGTTTCTCGGAGCGAGGGGGGGCCCTGGTAGCCTTAGCCGCCGCGGTTGTCATTTTCCTGACCCTGACGGCGGCATATTTCGATTATACGATCGACGACGCGTATATATCTTTGCGGTACGCGCGCAACGTCGCCGCGGGCCGGGGATTCGTGTTCGACGAGGCCGTCCCGCCGCTCGAGGGGTATACTAATTTCCTGTGGATTGCGTGCCAGGCGGCGCTTTTCGCGTTGGCGTTGCCGGGAAGCGTCGTGACGTGGGCTAAATTGCTCGGCGTTTTGTGGGGAGTGGGCGCGTTGGCAGCGGCGTATTCCACGGGCCGCGAGGTATACGGCGCCCGGGCGGGGGTGTTTGCCGCGTTGTTTTTAGCTAGCACGGGTAACTTCGCTTTTTGGGCCGTGGGCGGATTGGAAACGGCGCAGTACGTGTGTTTAATATTGGCCGCGTTATCGTTCACGACGGCCGCGGCTAGGAATTTCAAATTCGCGGCCGCGGCGGGGGCCGCGTGGGTTCTCGCGGCGCTGGCGCGCCCCGAGGGGATTGTTTTGGGCGGGGCGACATTGGCGTACGGTGTCGCGGTCGCCGCGCCCGGGCGGCGGAGGTCGGGATTCCTGATTGCCGGCGCGGTATTGGCGGTGGGTTACGGCGCGTATTTCGTTTGGCGGTCGAATTTCTACGACATGCTATTGCCTAATACTTATTACGCGCGGGCCGGCATTTCGCCGGCGACGTTTTTATCGCGTTTGCGGGGAGTCTTTCCGTTTCTGATATACGCGGCGCCGTTGACGGTTTTTGCCTTAGGGCGGGGCCGCAAAAGCGGGAATAAAAACGCGGGTTTCATTTGGGTTGCGGCGGCGGCGAGTTTGACATTGGCGTTTGCCGCCAAACGGGAGTGGATGCCGGGGTTCCGGTACGAGCTGCCGCTTGTGGCTGTTCTTTGGATTCCGGCCGGGGGCGCTTTCGCCGCCTTGACGGGGCGCTGGTCGAAATGGGCCGCGGCGGTTGTTACGGGTTTGGTTTTATTATACCTGTTTATACCGGGCGTATTTCTTTTTAAGGAAACGTCGTATACCGCCCGGCTAAGCCGCGCTCACGTCGCCTTGGGGCGATGGCTGCGGCGCGCGGCGCCGGCGGGAAGTTCCCTCGCCACCTGGGATATGGGCGCCGTACCCTACTTTTCGGAATTGCCCGTTATATACGACATTAACCCCGAAGGGCTATTGTCGCGCGAGACGACGCGCGGCGGTTATAACCCCGGATATTTCATCGCGCGGCGGCCATCCTTTTTTATATTATATAGCTCCCGCGCCGACGGCGCCGCGGCGCCGCCGAGGAATTGGGCGTGGCGTTATTATCGGTCGGCGGCCTTCAACCGTGCGTACGCGTACCTTTTTACTTTTAGTTTCCGCGCGGACTATCACCTGCGGGTCTACGTCGCGAGGGGCGTCGCGCTCTCGCCCGCGGCGCTGGCCGAGGGCGCGGCGTTAGCGGGGTTGAGTAGCCGCCGCCTCGGCCACTAAGTTTTTAGCGCCGCCGCCGTCATCGTTGGAGTGCGCCGCAGGCGGAGGCCGTTTTCTATTGCGTTGGATTCGATTATTATTATAATCGTCGGCGTCTAAGGGTTGGCGTAACCTCAGCCGTTTACCGTCGGTATGTCAGTTCAGTCAAAGGTCGCCCGGCCTCCGGGGCCGGCGGAGGCGCGGAACACCGCGTTGGGCGCGTTCAAAGTCGTCGTGGCCGCCGCCCTGTTTTATGCGGTTTTGGATGCGGTCTTTCTGCGTTTGGTTTTTTTGCGGGCGCGATTTTACGATTACGCCGTTTTTACGTATTTCTACCGGTCGTACGTCCTTTACTTCCTTCTGCTCGGGGCCGCGGCCGGCGCAGCTGCGGTCCTTGGCCTTTTGTTTAAAACGCTGCGGCCGCGCGTGCGCGTCGCCGCCGTCGCCGCGGGCGGCGCTATGTGCGCGGCCGTCTTCGCACTCGTCGCGTTGGCCAATCGGGCGGTTGCGTTGACGGTTGCGCACCCGGCGATGCTCGCGCTCGACGCGTTGGCATTTATAATGTGGTTTATTTTATCGGCGTCGCTGGGGGCGAAGCTTTACAACCGGTTCGGGCCGGCGCCTCGCGGCGTTCGGCGTTTTACGTGGGCCGCTGTGGGATACGGCGGGGCGTTGTTGTTAGCGGCCGTGTTGTTGGCGGCCTTCGCGCTCCCGGCGTTAACGCGGCCCGCCGCGCCCGAACGCGCGATGAACGTATTGTTGGTTTCGGTAGACGCGCTGCGACGGGACCACCTCGGCTGTTACGGATACGAGCGAGTTAAGACGCCGAACTTCGACCGTTTCGCCGCCTCGGCGACTAAGTTCGAAAATGCCTATTGCAACTCGCCGTGGACGTTGCCGTCAATGGCGAGTGTGATTACGGGCCGCTATCCCGCGGTATGTGGGGTGGACGAGCTCCACAGGTTGCGTCCCGGTATACCGACGCTGGCGGAAATACTCCGTTCCCGCGGATACCGGAACGAGGCTTACGTGACGAACATCTTCATGGGTCCCGAGTACGGCTACGCCAACGGCTTCGACCTTTATTTGATGAATGGCGATAGACGTTGGCTTTATCCGTTCAGGGGGACGCTTTTATACGAATGGGTTTCGACCGGGTTGCGGGCTTTGGACCATAGGTTGGGCTGGCGCCGCGACGACACGCGTTATAACGGCGACGAGACGGTGGCGGCGTTGCGACGGTTGGGAAAAGGGAGGCGGCCGTTCTTTTTATGGTGTCATTTTATGGACCCCCACAATCCTTACGCGCCGCCGCCGGGATACGTGCCGGCATATCCCGGAATCGCTCCGGCTAGGGCTTACGAGCTGTTGGAGAAGCTCCAGGCCCCCGGTTGGAACGTGGGCGAATGGCCGATCGACGAGTCTCGAGTCCGCCTATTCGAAATGCTCTACGACGGCGAGATCGCGCACGTAGACGAACAATTCGGAAGAATTATCGGCGCCCTTGAGGATGAGGGATTGGACCGTAATACGATAGTATTAGTCTTGAACGACCACGGCGAAGAATTTTTCGACCACGGCTCGTACGGCCACGGCCACACGCTGTACCCTGAGCTTATCGATATGGTCCTTTTAGCGCGGCTGCCGGGCGAAAAGTCCCTCGGGGCGGCCCGCGGCCGCTATATAACTCACGTCGATATCGTGCCGACGATACTTGACGCGCTGGGGGTTAACCCCCCCGCGGAATTGGATGGCCGCTCTGTCCTCCGGGAAGCCCCGGCCGCGGGCAACGAAGCAGCAGCGGTGGCCGAGTGCCTCCAGAGCGGTGCCGACAAGAAAGCTATCCGGCGGGATGAGTGGTTGTTGATCTTAGACCTGGGGACGAATGAAAGGGAGCTTTACAATTTGGCCGAGGACCCCGGCGCTCGCGAAGACCTCGCGGGTCAAGGCTTGGCGATCGAGGAAGAATTGAACCTCGGGATTGCCCGTCACGTAAAAGTTACCGATGAAAAAATCCGCCGGTTAGGCCGGGTCGCGACGGTGGCGTTATCTGAAGCGCGTAAGGCGCGTTTGCGGGGGCTGGGTTATATAATGCCTTGACCGTTATCCTATTGACACCCTTACGTTTTAAGTATAATATTCATCATAACGTAGCTACGTTGCCGGCCTGCTCGTAACGAGACGGAAAGGATGGCTATGGGTTCGCCGCGGGTTGCGTTGAGGTTTCGCCTAGTCGCGATATTTTTAATATACGTCGCGATTCTAGCGGTATTGGCCGTCGCGGCGCGGATAACCGGGTCGTGGGGCCTTGTCGCGGCGTTCCTCGCATTCATCGTGCTGGGTGCGGCGGCGATATATTGGTGGTTCGACCGGCGTTTGTTCCGGCCCCTCGGGGGCGCCGCGGCCGTTCTGGAGAGCGTGGCCGAGGGGGATTTGACGTTTGAGCCCCGGCCCCGGACCGACGACGAGATGGGGCGGCTGTACGGCGCCATCGACGCTATGGCCCTCAGCATTCGCGAATTGTTGGCCGGCATAAAACAAGCCGCTCTCGACATCAATGCGGGGACGAGCGAGATATTGGCCTCCATCGTCGAGCAAAGCGCCGGCGCGAGCGAACAAGCTTCGTCCATAAGCGAGACCAGCACGACGGTTACGGAAGTCAAACAAACCAGCGAACAGGCGGCCGGTCGCGCCCGCGATATCGTCGGCGTCGCGGAACAGTCGACGGAGTTTTGCGCCGACGGCGAGGCGTCGGTCGAGAAGACGGCCGAGGAATTCAACCTCATCGCCGACCAGGTAGAAAAGAGCGCCGTCAGCGTCTTGACGTTGTCCGAGAAGACGCAACAGATAAGCGAGATATTGCGCACGGTCCGGGAACTCGCCGAGAGGTCGAATATCCTGTCGCTCAACGCGTCCATCGAAGCCGCCCGGGCCGGGGAGGCGGGAAAAGGTTTCGGCGTCGTGGCGGTCGAAGTCAAGACCCTCGCCGACCAGTCGAAAGCCGCCGCGTCGCAGATTCAAGAAATATTAAACGAGATCCAAAGCGCGGCCAACACCTCGGTGATGGTGGCCGAGGAAGCGTCGAAGAGGGTCGAGCGGGGCAAAGAGATCGTCGGCGTCCTCCGCGCCAGGATGGAAAACCTATCGGAGGCCGTCGGGACGGTCGGACGCTCCGCCAAGCAAATCGCTTCCTCCTCGAACCAACAGAGCATCGGGATGGAGCAGGTGGCGCTGGCCATGGAGAACATTAACCAAGTCGCCGCCGAGAGCGTTACCAGCGTAAAGGAAATAGAAGACGCGGCCCGCAGCCTGAGCGATTTAGGCGCCAGGCTCACGGACTTGACCGGTCGCTATCTGTTGAAATTTTAAGTGCGCGGTGATATGGCCGAAATCTCGCCCGACCCACTCCAAGAAATTTACGCGCTGTTCCGGGCCGAAGGCCGGGAGCACGTGGAACGGATAACGGAGCTCTTGCTCGCGTTGGAGCGGGATGATATCGACGCCGGCGGATTGGAGGAACTCTTCCGCGCCGCGCACAGTTTAAAGGGGTCGGCGAGTACGCTGGGCGTCGACGGCGTCGCCGAAATCGCTCACGCCATGGAGGACGTTTTCGGCGCGGTAAAGCGCCGCCAAATAACGTACGACCAAGCGGCGAATAACGACATTTTAGCGGCCGTCGACGCGATAAGCGGCCTGTTAGAAGAAGCGGCGCCGGGACGAACGGAGGACGGGGGAGCTCACGTGCGTGCTATGGCCGCCCGGGTCAGGCGTTTGCTGGAACCCCGGAGCGGGGAGCCGCCGGCTCCCGCGCAGTTGGAGGAGGGGGAAGTAAAAAAGATTCCGGGCGCGGCGGATACGGCGACCGGGACCGAACGACGCGTAACGCGCCGGGGGTCACGAGGGGATGAGACGCTGCGGCTCCCCGTGGAGAAGTTGGATGCCGTGATAGACGGTTTTTCCGAGATGTGGCAGGAAAAATTTAAAAACGACGAGTTCGGCGTGCGGTTCCACGGCGCGGCGCTATCGGCGCGGGCGGCGAACAAAACGCTCGGCGAGGTATTGGAGACGTACCGGCAGCGGGGAGACCGCGAAGAATTCCTACGCAACGTGGAGAAGGCGGCGGCGGCGTTGGTTGCGGCCGACCGCGATATGCGCGCTATCGATTTCGATTTCGGCGCCGCGGCGAAGCGGTTCGAACTTAATTTGGCTGGCTTCGGGGCCGAATTGGGAAGGCTCAGGATGGCCCCTCTCCGCGGCCTGTTTAGGGGTTTCAGACGCCCCGTGCGGGACCTCGCCTTACGGTTGGGCAAAAATGTCCAATTGGACATAATCGGTGAGGACAACGAACTTGATAAGGCCATAATCGAATTTATTAAAGACCCGCTCAACCACATACTGCGGAACGCCGTCGACCACGGCATCGAAGATGAGGAAACGCGGCGGGCCGCGGGCAAACCGCCGGCGGGGAGGATTCTCATTTCCAGTACGCGCGTAGATTCAAGTCTGGTTATCGAAGTCGAGGACGACGGCGCCGGGATCGATTTGGAAAAAGTTAGAGAAGCGGCGGTGGCTACGGGCATTGTCCGCGCCGAAGCCGCCGACGCGTTGGCGCCCGAAGATATCGCGAGGTTAGTGTTTGAGCCGGGCATTACGACCACGACGGAGGTTTCCGAGTTCGGCGGCCGGGGCGTAGGCCTCGACGTCGTGGTGGCGAACGTGGCCGCGCTGCGAGGGGCGGTCGACGTTTGGTCGGCGCCGGGCGTGGGGACCCGTTTTACGATTCAATTGCCGCTCACCATCGCGACCGCGCGGGGGATGCTGGTCGAGGCGGGCGGCGCGAAGTTTATCGTGCCGTCCAGTATTATAAGGCGGGTGGCCGTTGTGTCGGCCGGCGATTTCGAGACGGTAGAAGGCAAACCGGTGTTGCGGCTCGAGGGACGGGCGGTAGCGGCGGCCTACCTGGCTTCGGTCTTGGGGATCGGCGAAGACCGGGGCTTTGAGGCCGGTACTACGGCGTTATTTCTATCGTCGCCTTCGGGGGACGCGGCGCTCGTCGTGTCGGCCGTATGGGGAGAGGGCGAATTCTTGACGAAGGACCTGGGCCCGGCCGGGGCGCTAATGGCTTATTTCAGCGCCGCCCACGTGACGGGGAAAGGCGAGGTGGTCCTAATTTTAAATGCTGACGCCCTGGTGCGCGATGTAATACGCGGCGAGGCGCTTCTCCGCGCCGCCGCGGTGCCTGTGGCCGAGGTGCGGAAACGTACTATACTCGTAGTCGACGATTCCTTGACGACCCGGGCGTTAGAGAAAAATATCTTGGAAGCGGCGGGGTACAACGTCACCCTCGCGAGCGACGGCCAGGAGGCGTTGGCGGCGTTGGCGGCGATGGCGTGCGACCTCGCCATCGTAGACCTCCAAATGCCGAGGATGGACGGGTACGAGCTAACCCGGCGCCTTCGGGCGTCCCCGCAATACCGCGATTTACCGGTGGTGGTAGTAACGTCGCTTGAGACCGACAAGGATATGGCTCGCGGCCTGGAGGCCGGCGCCGACGCTTATATAAAGAAAAGCCATTTCGACCAACGCGAATTGTTATCGGTTATCGAACAATTCATCTGAGGGCGCTAGTTATGACCGAGCAGAGGCTTCCCATAAGGGTTTTAGTAGCGGAGGATTCCGCCGTGGTGGCGCGGGTTCTGGTCGACGTTTTAACGACGGACCCGGATATCGAAGTGGTCGGCGTGGCGTACGACGGCGCCGAGGCGGTCGCGATGGCGAAATCGCTGAAGCCGGACCTGATAACGATGGACGTCCGGATGCCCAAAATGGACGGCCTCGTCGCGACGCGCAAGATTATGGAAGAGGCGCCGACCCCCATCGTCGTCATAAGCGCGAGCGTAAACGTGCAGGATTTGAACATCACTTTCGAGGCGTTGCGGGCCGGGGCCCTCGAGATTTTTGAAAAACCCAAAGGGATAGGACAGAAAGATTACGAGGCCGTGCGGGGGAGGCTTATCCGGGCCGTTAAGGCGATGAGCGAAGTCAAAGTAGTCCGCCGTATGCCGGAGGCGAGGTTGCGACGTCGTTCGCGCCTTCCGCGGGCCGTAACGGGTAGGGGGGAGAAAAGCCGGGTGTTGCTTATCGGCAGCTCGACCGGGGGGCCGGCGGCGCTCGAAAAAATACTATCGCAGTTGCCCGCCAAGTTCCCGGCCCCGGTGTTGGTGGTACAGCATATCGCCCCCGGGTTCGTCGGCGGCCTGGCGGAGTGGTTGGGCCAGGAGTCGGCCCTGAACGTCAAAGTCGCGGGCCCCGGCGAAGAGCCGCTGCGGGGTTCGGTTTATTTCGCGCCGGACGGTTACCACATGGTAATCGACCAGGACGGCCTTATCGCTTTAGACGACGGACCGCCCGAAAAGGGACATAAACCTTCCATCGACCACCTTTTTACGGCCGCGGCGCGGACGTGGGGTCCGCGCTGCATCGGCGCTTTGCTCACCGGCATGGGTACGGACGGCGTGGCCGGTTTGGCCGAGCTGAGGCGCGCGGGCGGGGTAGCGTTCGCCCAGGACGAAGCGAGCGCCGTTATTTACGGGATGCCGGGGGCCGCGGTGGCGGCGGGGGTGGTGGACAAAGTGCTTTCCCTCGAGGGCATCGCGGCCGAGATAGTCTCGCTGACGGCTTGACCGGATAGGGGGTAGATCCTTCACCATGACGGAACGGAAAAAAATTTTATTGGTCGACGATACCGATACCATCTTGTTATTTTTGAAGACCCTCCTCGCCGGCCAAGACTTCGATTTCCTGACCGCCAAGAACGGCGCGGAAGCCGTCGAAAGGGCGCGTCGGGAAAGGCCGGGCCTCGTTCTGCTCGATATCCTTATGCCGGTCATGGACGGTATCGAAGCGTGCCGTATTATGAAGGGCGATCCCGAACTGAAGAGTATTCCGGTGGTTATCGTGACGGCGCGGAGCGACGCCGAGAACGTCGAGCGTTGTTTGGAGGCGGGGTGTGACGATTATATTTTCAAACCGATACGGAAGTTGGAATTGCTCGATAAGATAAATCGTCTGTTGGGTAGGAGCTAATGGCGCGAGGGCGCCGCGACGCGGGTCGAAGTAGATATGGCCGAAGGTGCTAAGGACGAGAACGTACAGGGCGAGTACTTGCTGCGGGTTTTCGAGCAGGGCAAAGCCTTTACGGAGCAGTTGCTCAGGGAGAACGCGGCGCTCCGGGGCGCCATCGCCCGCTTACAAAAGCAGGTGGTAGGGGAAGGCCCCGGGTTAAGCGTGGCGCCCGTGGGCGACGCCGAAACGAAAAAAAGGTACGACGAGCTCGCCGGCGCTTATAACGGCCTGCGCGACCGCTACCGGAAATTGGCCGCCGAATTGAACGCCATTAAAACGGAGAACATCGACTTCGCGAAGAAATACGTGGAGATCGAGGAGCAGAACACCAGCCTCGCCAATTTATATGTCGCTTCGTATCGACTTCATTCGACGCTCAACTTCGTCGAAGTATTGCGCATCGTCGTCGAAATCGTGATCAACCTTATCGGCGCGGAGAAGCTCGGCGTGTTTATTTTCGACGAGGAAACCGAGCGGCTGGAATGCGTCGCTTACGAAGGGCTCACCGAACAGGAACGGAGGCCCATCGTCATCGGCCAAAGCCTTCAGGGTAAAGTCGCCGCCCTAGGCGAATCGTACTACATCACCGACGACGCGAAACAACGCCGGGCCGAGAAAGCGGGCGAACCTATAGCGTGTATACCGGTCAAGATCCAGGACCGTTTGATCGGGGTCATATCTATATACAAGCTTTTACGCCAAAAAGACGGTTTTACGTCCATAGATTTTAAGCTTTTCGACCTGTTGGCGGGCCACGCCGCCACGGCGCTATATTCTTCCAAGCTGTACGCGCTGTCCGAAAGGAAGTTGAAAACGGTGCGGTCGTTTTTGGACCTCTTGAAGATGGCGCGCGCCGAAGCGTAGGGTCGGGCCCGCGAAACGCGGTTCTACTTAAAAACCGAGTACCCTCTTGATCTCAGGAGGTTTCTGTCGGGTCGGCCGTTGACGTAAGCGCGTTAAGGAGGTCGCGGTGATGATAGGGCGTTGGCTTGGAGCGGTGGCTGTCGCGACGGCCGCCGGCGCGTTCGCGGACCTGTCTATTATTTCGTCGTGGCCCTCGCCGGGGCAGAGGCCGTACGGCGTTACGTACGACGGTTCGTACGTCTGGGTAGCTTGTAGCGAAGCCGGCAAAGAAACTATGTTCAAGTGCCACCCGGGGTCGGGGAGCGTCGTATCCTCGTTCAAAGTTAATACCACGGGTTTAATGTCCTGCGCCTATGACGGGAAGTACCTGTGGGTCGACGCGCTCGACCCGACGTTGAATTACTATTTATACCAGATGACCGACGGGGGTTCCATCTTGACGTCTTGGAAGTCGCCGCTCGCGCGCACCGTCGGCGTGGCGTGGGACGGCACGTACCTGTGGCTGAGCTCTTATTTCCGCGTCTTGGGTTGGGCTACGACCGCCGGCTCGTTGGTCGGTTCGTTCGGCACAAACTGGGTGCCCACCGGCGTGGCCTTCGACGGTTATTACTTATGGACCGCGGAATACAACCAAACGGCTATCTACCGCCTTACGACCGCCGGTTCGTTGGTAGCCTCGTACTTATTCCCGGCGGGGGAACCCCGGGGCCTCGGGTTCGACGGTAACTACTTGTGGGTGACGAGCAAGGGCGGCGCCGGGGACGTCTACCGCGTGGACTTCGGCGGCTATCCCGCGGTGGCGCCGGCGTCGTTGGGGCGCGTCCGAGCTTTGTATCGTTAACGGCCGTCGACGGCGCCAGCCGGCTCAGCGAGCCGGCTTTTTCGACGATACGTCGCGGCCGTTTTGGGGGCGGGGCCGGTATATGCGTACGTCGTGCCGGGTGCCGTCGGTCACGTACATCGTACCGTCGGCGGCGACGGCTAGGCCGGTGGGCAATGTCAACGTAATTTCGACTTCTTCGAGCAGTTTCCCCCCAGACGACAACCTTTTGACGAAGTTCGCCACCGCGCCCCCCTCGTCGGGCCGCCGGCCCAGGATAAATAATTCCCCCGCCGGGCCGAAAGCGACGTCGGTGGCGACGAAAGCCGGGTCCTCGGCGCCTTTCAACCGAACCGGGCCGCCGCCGTAACCCGGGAAAAACGCGACGTCGCCCGTGCCGCTTGGCGCGAACGCCACGCTTCCGTCCGCCGCTACGGCCACGTCTAAAATTCGGCCCGTGTCGCGTTCTTTTCCCCAGGTTTCGAGGAGTTCGCCGCCGGGCGAGAAAACCAATAAGCCCCCCGCCTCGGCGTCGGCGACGTATATTTTACCGTCCCGGCCGACGGCTACGCCTAAGGGGCCGGCGAGGTGGCTTTCGCCGACGGTTTTTCGGAAAGTCCCGTCGGGGCCGAAGATGGAAATGCGGTGGGTACCGAATTCGGCAACGTAGATGTTGCCCTTCGGGGCTACGGCGACGTCGGTGGGGACGAAGAGCTCGCCGGGTCCCTTTCCCAAGCCGCCGATGCCTCCTAAGTATAAACCTCCGGCGTTGAAGACCTGTACAGCGCAGTTCAAAGAAGAATCCGCAACGTAAATCGTCCTGTCGGCGGCGACGGCTACGGCCGCGGGCTCCCAGGAATCGTTGGGAAAATTCAACGCGCCGACGTCAGCGTAGAATAAGAGGCGCCCTTTCGGCGTACAGGAGAGCGCTAGTAGTAAGGCCGTTATGGTATAATACGTTTTCATAAGGTAAGTACCTGCGATATTAAGGATTAACGCGCTCGATGTCAAGCAACGCTGCATTGTAATGGGAATTAAAGGACGATTGATCGGAAATATAGTCGGCGCCGTGGGCGGTTCTCTAACCCGGGCCGAAAAGATCGCGCAGGCCGAGTTGGGTTGCGCCGCCGTCGCGCCGGTCGTTTTCCTACCGGTTACTCGCCAAATGACGACGCGGCTGGTAAAGGCCCTTCGCCGGCCGAAAAAACGAGGGGACACCTACCGCGGTTCGATCGCGGGCCGCGACGTATCGGTGGTGAACACCGGCGTCGGCACGCCGTCGGCGGAAGGCAAGGTACTCGCGTGTCTGGGGGTCGGCGCTAAGGTAATGTTGAGGGTGGATATCTGCGGCGGCCTCGAGCCGGCTATGGAGGTCGGCGACGTCGTCGTCGCCGAACGCGCGGTCCCGTTCGACAACGCGACCCGGTTGATTGCCGGCGATGCCGACGTTCTCGCGTCGCCGCTGCTAATGAAAGTCGCGGCCGGCGTCCTGGCCGGCCGCCCGGCGCTTCGTTACCGCGCCGCGGCCGTCGCGACGACGGATACATTTCACCGTCAGACCGACGAAATGCGTTCGGCGTGGGCGCGGCGAGCCGCCGCCGTCGATATGGAGACCAGCGTCATTTATTACTTGGCCCAACGCGCCGGCGCGCACGCCCTCGCCGTAATGGCGGTGAGCGACGTTCCCTCGGCCGGGCTTGACCCCTTCGGCCACGGGCCTTTTCCGTACGGCAGCTTATACCGGGCTTTCGACGACTTAGCCGCTATAGCGGTCGAGATCGTGGCTGCGTTGCCGGAGCCCTTGCCGGCGACGGCTCGAGGTACCGGGGCGTGACTCTCCCCAAGAAGTTGGCTAGAAAACTGAGGTCGCGGCTCGGCGCCGGCGCCGTGCTGGAGGGAGCCGCGGACCGGTACGTTCATTCCTTCGACGCGACGGCGACGCCCCTCCTGGCCGATGCCGTCGTAATACCTTCCAACCCGGAAGAGTTGGCGTGGGCTTGCGAAACGCTATGGGGCGCCGGCGTGCCGACGACGCCGCGGGGGGCGGGGACCGGTTACGCCGGCGGCGCCGTCCCGGCCCGCGGCGGCGCGGTAGTGGCGTGCGACCGGCTCAAGGCCGTTCGCGGCCCGGAAGGCAACGTCGTCGAAGTGGAACCGGGCGTAGTGGGCGACGACCTGAGCCGATACGTAAAAAACGTCGGCAAGTTTTATCCCGTGGACCCGGCGAGCGCGGAGGCATCGACGGTGGGGGGTCACGTCGCGACGAACGCCGGCGGGCCGCGGGCGCTGAAATACGGCGTCACGCGGGATTACGTTACGGCGGTAGAGGTTATAAGCCCGGCGCGGGGCCGGGAGGTTTATTACCACGGCCCGGATAAACCTGATATCCTCGGCCTTCTGGTCGGGTCCGAAGGCACGTTGGCGGTATTCCTGAAGATATGGCTGCGGGTATTGGCGGCGCCGGCGGCTAGCGCGGCCGCGGTGGCGACGTTCGACGACGCCGAAACGGCCGCCGAGGTTGCCGGCGGCACGCTGCGCGCGGGCGTCCTTCCGGCGAAGCTCGAATTCCTCGACCGTCGGTGTATCGCGTGCGTAAACGCTAAGGAGCCGGGGACGTTGGCTGAGGGCGCGGCGGCGGCGTTGCTCTTCGAGTTCGACGGCTCGAGCGCCGCCGTCGCGCAGGAACTTGGCGTCGCGGCGGCCATAGCCGCGGCGCGGGGCGCCCGGAAAGTGGAGACCGCGGCCGACGCGAAGGCCGCGGAACGTTTGTGGCGCGCGCGCCGAGGCATCGCGCCTGCGCTGGGGATGCTCGCGCCCCACAAAATGAACGAGGACGTGTGCGTGCCGCCGTCGAAGGTCCCGCCGTTGCTCGAATTCATCGCCGAATTGGAGAGGACGTACGGCGTACCGGTCCCCACGTTCGGCCATATCGGCGACGGAAACCTCCACGTGAATTTTATGTACGACCGGCGCGTCGCCGGGCAAAGGGAACGCGTGGCCGAAGCCGTGCGCCGCCTTATGGCGCGCGTCGTCGAGCTGGGCGGCACTATAACCGGCGAACACGGCGTCGGCCTGGCGAAAGCCCCTTTCCTGGCGCTCGAGCAAAGCGCCGCGGAGTTCGCCTGCGCGCGGCGCGTGAAATCGTTCTTCGACCCGTCGGGTTTGTTGAACCCGGCGAAAGTCTATCCGGAATAAACCTCGACCTCCCGGGCCCTTACGCGGTGTATCGGTAAGGCCTGTTTTTTTCCCTTGACATTAACCTGCCGTTTAGTTAAAATATAAATGAACGGTTATTTTAACCCAGTCGAGGTTCGACCACCCATGGCCCGAGAGCAACGAGATAATCCCACCCGGCGCCGCATTCTCAAGGCGGCCCGGCGGCTTTTTTCCAGCCGCGGTTATGACGCGGTGTCGATTACCGACTTAGCTGATGCCGCGCGGGTGAACCGCGCGGCGCTATATTATTATTTCGAAGACAAACGCGACTTATACCGGGAAGCGATAAAGACGATTCTGGATTTAATACCGGCGTTATGGGAAAGGCGGGAGACGAGGGAAGGTGCGCCGGCCCAAAAGCTGGATAAGTACGTAACGGGTTTATGGGAGGCGTTGGCTTCGAACCGCGACGCGATGCCGTTAATTATGAGGGAGGTCGCGACCGGCGGCCCCGAACGCGAATTGATATTCAAACGTTATTTAGTACCCAACGCCGTCCACGTCGCGGCGATATTGGAAGAGGGAATGGCGCGCGGCGAATTCGCGGACGCGCCGCCGTTGATGGCCGCGGTGGCGGTCTTGAGCGGGATGATCATGCCCAACTTCGGCCTGGCCGTAGGCCGGCCTTTCTTGGACGAAGCCGGGGGACTTTTACCGGAAGGCCGGGCCTACGTCGATTTCTATCGCGGGTACGTCCGGCGCGCACTCGGCCCTCCGGCGGGGAAAGGTGGAAGCAAACGTGCCAAGAATGAATAAGAAGATCGTCGTGCCGGCGCTGCTTTTGGCTGCCGCCGCGGCGGTGGCGACTTATTGGGCCGTGAGACACTCTCGCGAACGCGACAAGGCCTTGGAGGCGGCGGGTACGCTCGAAGCCGTCGAAGTAGACGTCGGCGCCCTCGTACCCGGCCGCATCGTCGCCATCCACTACGACGAAGGCGACGAGGTCGCCAAGGGCTCGGTAGTAGCGACGCTCGACGCGGAGGAGTTGGAGGCCGGTTTAAAGGCGGCCGCGGCCGCGGCGTCGGCCGCCGAGGAGCGTATAGGCGCGGCCCGGGCCGCATATGCCGCGGCCGACGACGGGTTCAAACGAGTAGCGCAAGCCTACCCCGGCGGCGGCGTGACGAAGGCCGAATACGAACGGGCCAAGGCCGGACGGGATGCCGCGGCTGCCGACCTGGCGAGTGCCCGCTCGCTTGCCGCGCAGGCCGAGGCGTCGAAGGCTCAGCTCGGCGCGCGCCGCAAGGAGGTCGAAATACTGGCGCCCATATCCGGTACGGTCCTGAGCCGGAATCTCGAGCCCGGCGAAGTGCTTGGGACCGGCGCCGCGGTATTGACGTTGGCCGATTTGTCGGCCCTTGAGCTTTACGTATACATACCGGAGGGCAAGGTGGGCGCGGTCGACGTCGGCGACCCGGTGCGGATCGCCGTAGACTCCTACCCGGGAGAAATATTCGCCGGGAGGGTCAAAGCGGTCGCGGGCCAGGCCGAATTCACGCCCCGCAACGTGGAGTCCAAGGAGGACCGCGTAACGTTGGTCTTCAAGGTTACGGTAACGGTGCCCAATCGCGACCGCAGGTTGAAACCCGGGATGCCCGCGGACGCGACCTTTACCGCGACGGCACGCGGTACGGCAAGAGCGGCGGATTGATAAATATGACGTACGCCGTCTATACCGAAAGCTTGACTCGGACTTTCGGTGATATCGTTGCCGTAGACCGGTTGAACCTTCGCGTAAACCGCGGCGAAATTTACGGCTTTCTGGGGCCGAACGGCGCCGGCAAGACGACCACCATACGAATGCTGTGCGGTATCCTGGCGCCCACGGCCGGCCGCGGCCGCGTGCTCGACTACGACGTCGTGGCCGAGGCCGAACAGATCAAGAAGCGTATCGGATACATGTCGCAGAAGTTCAGCCTTTACGAGGACCTCACCGTCGCCGAAAACGTCGATTTCTACGCCAGCATTTACGGCCTGACCGGCTCGGTAAAAAGGGAACGGGGCGAGGATATTTTCAGGACCGCGGGTTTAGCGGGGCGAACCGGCCAACTGGCCGGGACCCTTTCCGGCGGCCAGAAGCAGCGGCTGGCGCTGGGTTGCGCGCTCGTCCACCGGCCGGAACTGCTTTTTTTGGACGAGCCGACCGCCGGCGTGGACCCGTTGAGCCGCCGGGACTTCTGGGGCCTGTTGTACGAGCTCGCCGCGGCCGGCACGACGATCCTGGTTACGACCCATTACATGGACGAGGCGGAGCACTGCAACCGCCTCGGTTTCATATACGGCGGGAAGTTGATCGCCGAGGGTAAGCCGGACGCGTTGAAGGCGAGCTCGGCGGGAGCGGTTTATAAAATAACGCCGGCTTCGGTCGGGGCCGCGTATGCGGCGCTGCTGCGAGGCCTTCCGGGCGCGACGATAAGCATATTGGGCAATAACGTGCACGTTTCCGGCGCGGGCGTAGACGACGTTACGTTGGCGGGGGTCCTTTCGGACGCCGGCGTCGCCTACGCGGCTCTCGAGCCGGCTAAGCCCAGCCTCGAGGACCTCTTCGTTATGTTCATCGGGAAGGAGGGGCGAGCGTGAATGTCGTTCGCTTCTGGGCCGTCCTCCGCAAGGAGTACCGGCAGTTCTTCCGGGACCGCGTAACGGTTACGGTAATTTTCGCCATCCCCGCGGTTCAGCTGTGCCTCTTCGGTTACGCCATCAACTTCGAGGTCAAGCATCTGCCGACGGCGGTCCTCGACTACGCCGTTTGCGCCGAGAGCCGCGCCGTCGTCCAGGATTTCGTCAACTCGCAGTATTTCGACGTGCGTCGTCACGTCTCCAATTACCGGGAACTGACGGCGTTGATAGACAAAGGCGCGGTAAGGGCCGGCATCGTTTTCCCGCCCGATATGAAAGAGCGGTTGAAGGCCGGGAAAGCCGCGACGGCGGCCGTCGTCTTCGACGCCTCGGACCCGATGACGGCGGGGTCCGCGATATCGAGCGCCCAAGCCATCGGCATGTACCGGTCCATCGGGATATTGGCCCGGGGACGCGCCGCCCGCGAAATGCCATTCGAAATAAGGACCCGAGCCTGGTATAACCCGCAAATGGTATCCGCGAACTTTATGGTCCCCGGCCTCATCGGCGTCATTATGCAGCTGGTCACGATGATGCTGACGGCGATGGCTATCGTGCGGGAACGGGAGCGCGGGACGCTCGAGCAACTGTTGGTCTCGCCCGTAAACCGTCTCGAGCTTATCCTCGGCAAGCTGATTCCGTATATCGTCCTGGGGTACGCCGACATCACCCTCGCCCTCTTGATCGCGCGCTACGTGTTCGGCGTCACCATCGCGGGGAACCTCCTCGCCCTATACGTCCTCGCGTTTCTCTTCCTGGCGTCGACGCTGGGCTTCGGCCTTTTGATATCCACGGTTGCGAAGACGCAGCAGCAGGCGATGCAGATGTCGTTCTTCGTCTTCTTGCCGTCGATAATGCTTTCGGGTTTTTTCTTCCCGGTGGCGGCGATGCCGGGCGTCATCAGGCCCGTGTCGTATATAATCCCGTTAACGTATTTCCTCGAAATTTGTAGGGGCGTTATACTGAAGGGCCAAAGCTTCGAGCATCTCCTGCGCCAGACGGCCATCCTGGCGGCGATGGGGGCCGCGATACTCGGTTTGGCCGTCGCCCGGATGCGGAAGCGGGTATCCTGATTCAGGAAGGGGCGCTTGACGATAAGTTGGGCAGGAACCGGGGTCGCGCATTCGCCATATGGCGTACGATGATGCGGGCGCAGAATAATAATCCGGATTGAAGAATGAAAAGGCGCGGCCCGGCCGCGCCTTAAATTTTCGCCGAACCGGCGCCGCGTCTAAGGGACCGCGTACGACGCCTCCTCGACGCCGACGCGAAGCAGGCGGCCGAAATAACTCGGGTCCAACGTATATACTACTGCGAACGCCGCGAGGAAAATTACTACCGCGAGCCACTTCGTATATACGCCCCGCGTCCGGAGCAATAGTATTACCGCCAGGACCGCGACCGCCGCCGGCGCCACCACCCTCAAATCGCCCAACGGCACCTCGTACCCGCCGACGTATTGGGTCTCTTGTCCCAAGTATCCGGCGAGGTCGAATTCGACGTTGGCGATTACCAATACGACTTCGGCCACCACGATTATTAAGAGCAGCCAGGACGCCCATTTCGTCGATTCGCCCTGCGTCCGGTAGACCTCGTAGGCCACGGTCGGAAGGAGGAGGACGAGCAGCGGCAGCGGGTTCCAAAGGATAAAACCCAGCACGACGCCGATTATCGCTAACGCCGTCAAGGCGAGGCAGATTAGCGCCGCGTGTCTGTAGGGTTTAGCCATAGTTACTCCTTGAAGCGTCCGTGGCCGGGTGGCGGTTTATTTCCGGGCGGCCCCGAGCCCCGCTCGGGTGAAGATGTCGTCAACGTGCCGCATGTAATATTCGAGGCGAAAGCAATCGCTCAGTCGTTTTTTCGAAAGGTACTTTTTTACGAGCGGCTCGCGGGCGAGCGCCGTACGCAAATCTTTAACGCGGCCGGTCGCTACTTTTTTCGCTTGGCGTTGGACGACGTCGTACGCCTCCTCCCGCGACGCGCCGGCGGCGGCGAGCTCCACTAGGACTCGGCCGGAGAATATAAGGCCGCGGCTGGCGGCCAGGTTCGCTTTCATGCGGCGGGGGTAAACGTCGAGCCCCTCCAGGATGTAATTCATCCGGTCGAGCATATAATATAGGGTCGTCGTAGCGTCGGGGAAAATTATGCGTTCGGCGGAGGAGTGGCTTAGGTCTCGTTCGTGCCAGAGGGCGACGTTCTCGAGAGCGGTTACTAACCAGCCGCGCAAGAGCCGCGCCAGGCCGCAGATGCGCTCGCTCAGTTCCGGGTTGCGTTTGTGCGGCATCGCGCTCGAGCCCTTTTGGCCTCGCCGGAACGGTTCCGCGGCCTCGCCGACTTCGGTTCGTTGCAAACCCCGGACTTCGAGGGCGATCTTCTCCAGCGTCGCGCCGCATATCGCGAGCGCGGCGACGTATTCGGCGTGCCGGTCCCGCTGGATTACCTGGGTGACGGCGGCGGCGGGTTTAAGGCCCAATTGCCGCAGCGCGTCCGCTTCGACGTCGGGCGGGATCTGGGCGAGGTTGCCCACCGCCCCGGAGAGTTTACCCACCGCGATGGCGCCGCGGGCGCGGCGAATCCGTTCCCGGGCGCGCAGGAGTTCACGATAATAGACCAGGAATTTCAAGCCGAAAGTGGTGGGTTCGGCGTGGACGCCGTGGGTCCGCCCTATGGTGGGCGTCTCTTTATATTTCAAAGCGATCTTAGCGGCGGCATCGGCCGTACCCTCGAGTTTTTGTAGGATAAGCGTCGCGGCCTGCTTTAGCGCGAGCGCGAGCGCGGTGTCGACGACGTCGTACGAGGTTAGGCCGAGGTGGATATATCGGCCCGCCGGCCCCACGTGCTCGTTTACGTTCGTGAGGAAAGCGATGACGTCGTGGCCTAAGGTTTTCTCTATCTCCGCGATGCGCCCCGCGTCGAAGCGCGCGCGCCGTTCGATCTCGGCCAGGGCGGCCGCCGGCACGCGGCCGGCGCGGTGCCACGCCCGGCAAGCCGCGAGCTCCACCTTAAGCCAGCGTCCGTACTTGGCTTCCTCGGACCAAAGCCCGGCCATAGGCGGCAACGTGTAGCGGGGAATCATTTTCGGTCGGCCTTTCTTTGGAACTCTTTGGGGCGGACGGCGGTACCGTCCGGGTCCCGCCCAACTAAGGTCCAGGCCGCGCTTCGGTGGGGACTTTCCCTTCCATTACGCTGCCGTCGCGGCGGACCTTCAGCTCGACGGTGGTTCCGGGTTTTACCGCGGTCAGAATCGCGTTGTAGCCGTCAAGGTCGTTAACCGCTTTGCCGTTCACGGCTAATATGACGTCGCCGCGGCGTAAGTTGACGCGGTACGCGGGCCCGTTCTCGTCGATGTCGCCTATCAGCAGGCCTTCTTCGTCGGGCAAGCCGAAAGATTTGGCCACGGCGGCCGTCACTTCTACGAGGTAGACGCCGACCCACGCGCCTCCCGGGTGGCTTTCGGCGATAATCTTGCGCGCGGCATCGCGGGCGACGTTGATGGGGACGGCGAAGCCGATGCCGAGCGAGCCGCCGCTGGTCGTTATGATGGTAACGTTTATACCGATAGCCTGGCCGAGGGCGTTGACTAACGGGCCGCCGGAATTGCCCGGGTTGATGGACGCGTCGGTCTGGACGAGGTCGTCGTAGACGCGCAGGCCGCCCTGGTCGGCGCTCTTCATCTGCCGGTGGACGGCCGATATTACGCCGACCGATACCGTGGGCGACGCGCTCTCGACGACGTGGCCGAAGGGGTTGCCGACCGCTATGGCCCATTCGCCTATCATGAGGTCGGCGGAGTTGCCGAGTTCTATGTACGGGAGATTCGACGCTTCGATTTTGAGGACGGCGACGTCGTGCTCGTAATCGGAACCGAGCCATTCGGCCTGAAAGGTCCGGTTGTCGGGGAGGGTTACCTCGATCTTATCGGCGCCGTGGATGACGTGTTCCGCGGTGAGGACGTACCCGTTCGGGTCGAATATGAACCCGGACCCCATCGACGGCACTTGTTCTTCGTATTCTTGATAAGGCGGGCCCATAAAATCCCGGTAGAAGTTTTGCCAGAAAGGGCTGAAGAACGGGTTGAAAACGCGGCGCCGGACCGTCTGCACCGTGTTCACCGTTACCACGGCTTTGCTGCACGCCGCCGACGCTGCCACGATGGCGTTAGAGCGGCTGGCCGCAACCGCGGCGTCGGCCGCCGCGACGGAAGTTTCGTCCAATCCGGCGGGGATTTTTCCTTTAGGCGGCTGGGCGCAGCCGGGTATCGGCAAGAGCGCGCCAAGGGCGATTACCGCGACGGCCGAGCTGACGAACTTTAACTTCAACGGGGTTACCTCTCGGATTTTATCGCGGCCGTGCCTACCGCACAACCGCGAGTTTGCCGATTTTCTTTTCGCCCGAGGGCGCTTCGATTACGTAGAAATATACGCCGCTCGCGGCGAGGGGTTTTTTCGCGAGCTCCAACTCGAGCGCCCATAAGGGCTGGGCGCCGTTGGTGCCTTCCGCTATGAACTCGCCGGCGACGTTGTAAAACTTTATGCGCGAATTCGCCGGGAGGTTGGCAAAATATACGCGGCCTTTGTGTACGCCCGCCTTATAGGGATTGGGGTATACGTTCACCGCGTCGAGCGACGTTACCGCCGGCACGGCCGTGGGCGACGAGAGCGAGGCCGCCGCGGCGACGACGCCGCGCGTCATTTGCGTCGCGACGTCGAAGTTTATTTTTTCTATAGTATCTTTGCTTGTATTCGCGTATTTATAGATAATAGGCCAATCCTCGATAATGAGGTTGGCGGGATAGCCGAAGCCCCAGAAAGATTTGTGGTCGCTGTACCACATTTTTCCCTTGAGGTTCATGTTGACGCCGAGGCTCGGCACGTAGGTCGAAGCCGCGGCCCGGGTGTATTCGGCAAGCCAGATGCTGTGGCGGTCCGTAATGGCGTCCGCGTCTTCGGGGAGTTTGTCGGCGTAACCGAGCATGTCCATGTTGATGACGCCTACGAGGGGTTCGCCGGCGGAGGCCATTTTAGACGCGAAGTGGGAGGAGCCGAATAGTCCTTGTTCCTCACCCGAGAAGCAAATATATATGACGGCGCGACGGTATGCGTGGCCGCGGCTCGCCCGGGCGAACTCAAGGACCGCGGCCGTCCCGGTGGCGTTGTCGTCTGCGCCCGGCGCCGGCGCGAGCGGGTCCTCGAGCGACGACAATTCGGATATGGAATCGTAGTGGGCGCATACCAGGACCGTCCCGGGCACGCCGCCGCGGCCGCGCTGTTCCGCCCATACGTTGTCCCAAACGAATTCGGACGTCGGGTCCGCGTTTGCGGCCTGGTCTTCCCACGAGTCGCCGCCGTCGGCGCTGTAAAGGAGTGCGCCGCCCCCCGCGCCGCACCACACGATTTCCGGCGGCGCCGCGGCCACGGAATACAGGACGTACTTGGGCGCCGCCTTTTTTTGCCAACTCGAGCCGTCGGCCGTCCGCCAGAATCCTCCTATGCCTCCCACGATATATCCGTAGTTCCCGGCGAAGGCGACGTCGCGCAAGTATTGACCCGTCCTCAGCTGAAGCGGCGCCCAGCTCGAGCCGCCGTCGGCGGAGCTGAAAGCGGTCCCCTCGTCGCCGACGACGTACGCCTCGGTAGCCGTTCGGTAAGCGACGGCCTCAAGTTTGACGTCAGGGGCGGGGCCTACCCGCTCCCAGCTCGAGCCGCCGTCCGTGGTCCGCGCCATATAACCGCTCGAGCCGCATACCAGGCCGTTGTTCCCGTCGCGAAAAGAGACGCCCCTTAACCACGCCGCGACGCTACTTATTTTTTGCCACGAGTCGCCGCCGTCCTGCGTCCGCAGGACCTCGCCGTCGGTAGTAACGGCCCAACCGCGTTTACTATCCAGAAAATATAGGTCGTTAACGTCCCCCCGGCTGATTATGTGCACGTCCCACGTCAGGCCGCCGTCTTCCGTGCGCCATATTACGCCGTCCTCGCCGCCTAGCCACGCGTTATTCGCGGAAGTGCAAGCAATGGCGGTCGCGTCGCCGTTGCCTACCGGGCCGATAACCTGCCAACGTTTGCCGCCGTTGGTCGTCCGGGCTACAAGGCCCAATTTGCCGGCCGCCCATGCCACGTCGGCGCCGGCGGCGGCCACTTTCGTAAGCTCCGCGCCGAAGTATCGGTCCCTCCTCACGTCGACGTTCAACTCATCAAGCGCGTCCTCGATATAATCGGCGACTTGTTTGCATTTCGAACTATACGAGTACCGCGTGCCGAACGCTACGAGGTCGCGGACCGTTTTTTCGTAGCGGTCGCGTTTAACCGCCGCCACGATTTCGGCGACCTCGTCTTGCGCTTCGAATTCGAGCGGCCGCGGCATCCGGCCGAGGGCCTCGAAGTCGGCGGCGATCGGCCCGAGCCGCCTCGTCCCGTCGCCGGCGACGACGTCAACGTCCCGGGGCGTCGCGACGATGTAGTGCGAAGGGCTCAGCGTCAGTAATATTTCGGCCGAAGCGGGCAACGCGGCCGCCGGCAAGTAAACTTCCCATATCTTTTTACGGGCCGGGTCTTCGCCTATGACGTCCAGCCGAAAGCCTTGCTCGATGAGCCGGGAGCTGTATCCGACGCTCACCTCGCCTACGGCGAACTCTTCGTAAATCGCGTAGGGCACGAAAGACGTGTCGGCCAGCCGCCCGGGCGCGCCGTCGTAGTAGACGCGAACGAGGTAGTCGTAGGCGGCGTAGGCGGGCACTACCGCGCCGAAGGCCAAAGCGCCGCAAATTATCTTCTTAATAATGCGCATGGGGTACCGCCTTGACTTAGTACGATTTCGACGTTGGATGCTACGATAATATTAACATAAGGCCGTTTCTTCGCGAAAGCTCAACTTTTTTGGCGTCGCGGCGGGCGACGAGGCGCTCCGTTCTATTTTACGTAACCCATGGCCCTCATGGCGTCGCCGATGGCGTGGTCCTCGCCGGCGTTTCGGTAACCGTAACGTTGCTCGTGGTTGGCCTTGCGCCAGTTTTGTAGGAAGCCCCATAGCTCCGCGGCCTCGGCGTCGGTAGGCGGCCGCGGCAGATGTTCGCCGGGGTCGCGGACTAAGTCGTACCAGGCGCCGGCCCGCCGGTATTGATAATCGTATATGAATTTACGGCCCCGGTAATATACGGCTTCTTTTTTACTTCCTTTTAGCGGGGTAGGGCCGGCGAACGACGGCCGCTCGCTTTCGCCGACGCGGATCACCGGGACCAACGTTCGCCCTTGCATGGAGGCCGGTATTTCGAAACCCAGGTAGTCGAGGACCGTGGGGGCGAGGTCGATGGCGTCCACCGGGCTATTGACTTGCCCCGCGCCGAGGCCGGGCAATTTCACTATCAAAGGCACGCGCAGTAATTCTTCGTATACGGTATGGCCGTGGTCGGAACCGCCGTGCTCAAGAAATTCTTCGCCGTGGTCGCTCGAGATAATGACGACCGTGTGCGGCCGTCGCGCCAACGCGCGCAGTATCTTTCCCAATTCGTCGTCGACGTAGCGGACCTCGCCGTCGTAACGCGCCCGCAAGATTACGATTTTATCCACGTCCGCTAAGCCCCGATGTTCGATGGGCTCGAAAGCTGCGGGTTCCACGTACGCGGGGGGCGGCCGATAGGGGCCGTGGGGGTCGAGGTAGTGAACCCAGAGGAAGAAGGGGCGGCCGCCGCGACGTTCCAGCCGTTCAAGGGCCGCGTCGGTCAAAGCCGTCGTAATACGCGATTCCGGTTTTTCCTCGCGGCTTTTGCGGAAGGCCGGGAAGAAGAGGTTGGTGTCGTAGAAGCCGATGGCGTCGAGCCACCCGACCATATTCCAGTAGTGGTAATCTCGGAAGCCGCGCGTGACGCCGGTGAAGGGCAGACATAGCTCGTTGGCGACGACGGCGCGCGTGTCGTAACCGTGGGAAGCCAGGATTTCGGCAAAAGTGGGTTGATTATTACCTAACGGGACGTTGATTTTGGCGCCGTGTACCGCCGGATATTGGGAGGTAAATATCGTAGCAAATGAGGGCAGCGTCCAGGAGGCTTGCACCCGGGCGTGCCGGAAGACGTAGGCGTTTTCGGCGAAGCGGTCCAGGTTAGGCGTCAGCGTTTTTCTATGGTCGCCGGGGCCGAAGGCGTCGGCGCGCCAGGCGTCAAGGGTAATGAGGACGACGTCGGGAAAGTCGGCGACCGGCTTGGGCCGGGTTAAGGCCCGGGCCGCGGCCCAGGTTAACAGCACCGCCCAACCGGCGAGTGCCGCCGCGGCCAACGTGCTCACGACCCGGCGGGGCCGTTTTATTTTGCCGATAATTTTATAAAGGGCGATAGCGGCCGCGAATATTAAAAGCAGCAACGTCCACGAGCCGAAAGTGAAAAAAACGGCCGGTTCCCAAATATCGTATTCCCTCCCGAAGAGGACGAACGATTTAATCCTTAAGGCCGCGAGTAACGTCCAGAAAAAGTTTGCGGCTAAAACGCACGCGAGCAGGGCGGCGGCGGCCGCCCGCGGCGGCGAAGGGTTCCTTTTCCGGCGAATGGCGTTTACCGCCGCGACCGCCGATAAAACCCCGGCTCCGATTGCGGCCGAGAGGACCGTGTAAAACAGGCAACGGTGGAGGAGCGATACGCCGATATTGCCGATCGGGTTGACGCCGGCCGGTTTGAAAGCCAGGGCGAGTAGGCACTCCAGAAGGCCATATGTAAACCCGGTCGCAACGACGGTGGCCGGGTATAAAATTATTTTTTTCATGTTTTCGACCTATAATCCGCTTCGGCTGCGGCCGCGAAGCCAAGATAATAACCGTTTGGTCGCGCCGGCTGCGGCCACTTCCAGGTAGACGACGGGCACGCCCTGGACTTGCGGCGTATCTTTTCGGATCAAAGCCCGCCGGTAAGTCTCGGGCAAAGCGAGCATCAACTCGGCTGGTTGCGCTTTCGCCAACGCCGCGGCTAGCCGGCCGAAATTTTCGTATATGGCGTCCGCGGCTAAGCTCGGGCTCATCGTGCCGCGGTACGGCCTTAAAGGTTGGGTCGCCGGCACCATGCCGAATCGCGACGTGACGACGTACAAGGCGACCTCTTCGGGCCAACTCCCTCGGTCCTTTAAATCGCGCGCTAGCGAGAATAAGGGCCCGTCGAAGAGGTCGACGGCCGGCGTTTCACCCTCGGCGTCGCGGCGTATGTCGCCCTCGGCTATTATGAGGACCCTCGAGGCCACTCGCCTTTTATATCATAGCGAAGGCGGCTCCGGCTACAAAAAATTCAGGCCGGCCCGGGTCAAAATCAGCTGGTCCGAGCGACCTCAGCTAGTCGTGGCCTTTAAACTCCCGCGGCGGGTACGTCCCGTCGTCGTCATGTTCGACATAAGAAGGGGCCTTCGGTTCTTCGCCCCGGCCCGATGCGGCGTACTTCCTTCCCTCGCCGAACTTTACTTTCAACGCGTCGCCCTCTGCTTCGGAAAGCGGCGGCCTTTTGGCGGGGGTTGTGCCGGAGCTCGTATAGCCCTCGCCGGTTACAATACCGCGGGGCGGTTTGTAACCGGCACGGAGCATGCGGTAGTATTCCTCTTTTGTCGGCGCGCGGAAGGGCTTTTTAGCGGCCGTTTCGGCCGCGGGCGCCGCGACCGCGGGGTCCGCCGGTTCGCTCGGTTCGTTTTTAGAAAGGCCCTTTAATTTCTCGCAGCCACCCAGTATAGCGATGATGGCCAAAGCCGCGGCGACGGCGACGTACTTCCGCATCGCGCCTCCTTACGGTATGTCGTTGGTTTAACATGCCTGATATAAGCGGTTACGTAAAGGGGTTTTCTACGTTATTAGTATTAGAAAGGGGGGTAGCCCTTTCGGTTTAAAACATAATCAGGGGGCGACAAGCGAAGAGGGCTGGGGCCCATCTCAAGTAATTTCGGGGTAGTTGCCCGAATCGGGGTTTGACCCTGCCGAGCGATTCGGCCTAAAGCCCGGCGACGCGCGTCCCGGCAAGCGGGGTGCCGGGGCCGTTCTCTTCGATCTATGAAGGTAATAATGGGGTACGTTGCCCGATTACGTGTTTTCCTTTATAATCCGAAATCGGGCGCGAGGGCTAAGCTTTCCCGCTTACGCCGTACTTCTACCGAAATAATATCAATACCAGGGCTGGAGAATACAAACATTATAATGGCCCGTACATATTCGATTATCCCGGGCCTATATCCCTCGCCGCGGTTGCGCGCGGCGGGCCGGCGTTTATTGCCCCCACCGGTAGCCGAATACCACTAAAAAGGAGTTCGGCACCGACGATTCGACGCGCTCACGGCTGGTGGGGCCGGTTTGGTATTCGTATACGGCTTTTCCCACCGGCGCCACCGGCCCGAAACGCCAAAATATAGTGCTCGAGGGCGTGAGCGTTATCTCGATGCCGAACGGTACCGTATATACCGGTTTTAAGGCCGATACGGAATCCTCGAACATACCTGCTTGACCTGAACCGCGGAAACCCTCGAGCCGGTCGATCGAGGTAGGAATTATCGCGAAGCCCCCGCCCACGCCGACGTACGGCGTTATAAGACGATCGCCGGCGGGCACTTTCACCCGGAGGGTAAACGTCTCAACCGCGGTTATTTGGTAAAAGGTTTGTTCCCATCCTTCTAATTCTTTTGTACGCCACTCGCGGTGGATGCGGGTGAACCCGGCGTCGGTGTCCAGGCTCAGCGTCGGGATTATCCTTTTTTGCCGGAATTTCGCCAGGTCGTACGTCACGCCGCCACCCAGGTAGAAAGTATAACCGTAGCCCGCGGGTACGAGCGTTTGCCCGCTTTTCCTTACGAAAGTCCAACTCCCCGGGGCGGTATCGGCCAGGCCGCCGAGGACGAACGGCGCTACGGCGGCCGCGGAGGCCGCCTGCGCCAGGAGAGCTGTGATAAGCGCGAAATTTCTCACGGGAAACTCACCTCGCGATTATCTTAACCTGCCGTTAACGAATGCGCAAATATTTTTTCACGCCTTCGGCGAAAAAAAGCCCGCCCTTGGGGGGCGGGCGTAACGCCGGTTTTTTTTATTTTATTACCACCATCTTGCGGGCGGCGGCGCGGGCGCCGGCGTCGAGGCGATAGACGTAGACGCCGGGGGCGAGGTCCCCCTGGAAAAGGACGTCGTGGCGCCCGGCGGGGAAGTAACCCGCGGCCGGGGTGGCCACCTTCCGGCCGGCGGTGTCGTATATGGCAAGGGCGACGTCCGCGCCTTCGGCCAGCTCGAACGAGA
>CAZLXP010000009.1:0-43529 GCA_964563535.1 uncultured bacterium
CGGCCGGCGTAAAATATTGAACGCGGTCGTTGTGGCTGTCGGCGACGTATACCGTACCGTCCGCCGCGACGGCGACGCCCCAGGGGTGTTCGAACTCGCCGTCGCCGTTCCCGCGCGCGCCCCAACGCCCCAGGAAACTCCCCGCGGCGGTGAAGTATTGCACGTCATGGCGCGAAAAATCGGCGACGTATACGGTCCCGTCGGCCGCGACCGCGGCGCCCGTAGGCGCCTCGAACTCGCCGGCGGCCGTGCCCTCCGAACCCCACTGGCCTTTATAGGCCGGCGGCTCCCACGTCGGGTTTTCGGTGGGCGTCACCGAACAAGTTGGTACGAGCGCCCCCAACGCCGCCGCTAGCGCGGCATACCCTAAAAGGCCCTTAGTTCTATTCATGCCATATCTCCCGCCGGGCCCCTAAGCACCTCAGCGCATAAATCGCGTTCCCGCCTCGCCGCGGAGAGCCGCGGGCACCAACTCCGGCGCGGTAACGACGCCCAACTTGCCGCCGCCCTCCAAGAAACCGATTATGGCGGCCACCTTCGGCCTCATGGACCCTTCGCCGAAATGTCCCTGGTCCAAATAAGCCTTCGCGTCGGCCAACGTCACGGCGTCGAGCGGCCGCCGGCGCGGGCCGTTAAAATCCAAATAAACCTGTTCGATCGACGTCGCCGAAACGAAGACCTGCGCGCCGAGGTCGCGGGCGAGAACGGCGGACGCCAGGTCTTTATCCACGACGGCGTCCACGCCCTCGAGGCGGCCGTCCTCCTCGTGGTAAACCGGTATGCCGCCGCCGCCGCAAGCGATGACGACGTCGCCGTGGTTGACCAGCTCGCGGATAATCTCGGTCTCGACGACGGCCAGGGGCGTCGGCGACGGCACGACGCGGCGCCAGCCCCGGCCGGCGTCCTCCTTCAAAACTACGCCCGTGTCCGCCATTCGCCGCTCGGCGCCGGCCTGGTCGAAGAAGGGGCCTATCGGTTTGGTGAACCTCCGTAAGCGGTCGTCGTCTCGCGCCACGACGACCTGCGTCAAGACCGTAACGACGTCGCGGTCGATGCCCCCCCGAATAAGGCGGTTCTTGAGCGACTGTTGGAACATATAACCCATCTGGCCCTGGGTGTCCGCCACCAGGACGCCCAGCGGCAGCTCGGGGACCTCGCCGCGCGCGGCCTCGGCCATCAGCAAGAGGTCTCCCACCTGCGGCCCGTTGCCGTGGGTGAGGACGAGCGGCGCGCCGGCCGCGATCAACGGGATAAGGGGCTCGAGCGACGCGCGCGCGTTGGCGAACTGTTCGTATATGTCGCCGCGCTGCCCCTTTTTAATGACGGCGTTGCCGCCCAGCGCCACCACCGTCGGGCCGCGGCAGGCCAGCTCGTAACCGTCCATCGCGTTCGTTCTCACGCGGCGTCGCCGCCCGCGCCAAGGCCCAGCCGTTCGCGCACCACGTCCTCCAGCGTCGGCTTGGTCACGACGTGGAGATCGTAGCGAACGCGGACCACCGGTTTATTGATTTTTATAAAACGACCCAAGTCCATCGGCGTACCGGCCACGACCACGTCCGCCGGCGCGGCGTTGACCGTGGCCTCGAGGTCCGCGACCATATCGCCGCCGTAACCCATCGCCGGCACCAGCGCGCCGATATGCGGGTATTCTTCGAAAATTTTTTTGAGCGAACCGACGGCATAAGGCCTGGGGTCGACCAACTCGGCCGCGCCGGCCCGCTTCGCGGCGACGACCGCGGCGCCGAAAGACATTCCGCCGTGGGTCACCGTCGGGCCGTCCTCGACGCATAAAACCTTCTTGCCGGCGATGGCGGCCGGGTCGTCGACCGTCACGCGGGACTCGGCCTCGACGACGACCGCGCCCGGGTTGACGGCCGCGACGTTCGCCCTCACGACCTCGACGGCGGCGCGCTCCGCGGAGTCGATTTTATTTATGACGACGACGTCGGCCATGCGCAGGTTCGTCTCGCCGGGGTGATAAGCCAGCTCGTCGCCCGGCCGCAGCGGGTCCGCGACGACGACGAGGAGGTCGGGGACGACGAACGGCGTGTCGTTGTTGCCGCCGTCCCATACGAGCACGTCGGCCTCGCCCTCCGCCATCCGGAGGACCTTCTCGTAATCCACGCCGGCGAAGACGACGTTGCCCCGCGCCAAATGCGGTTCGTACTCCTCGCGCTCCTCGACCGTGCAATCGGCGGCGTCGAGGTCTTCGTAGCTCGCGAAGCGCTGCGCCGCTTGTTTCGCGAGCTCGCCGTACGGCATGGGGTGACGGATTACGGCGACGCGCTTCCCGGCGGCGGCCAAAATCTCCGCCACCCGGCGGGTCGTCGGGCTCTTCCCGGCGCCGGTCCGTACGGCGCACACGGCGACCACGGCCTTCGACGATTTCAGCGCCGTCTGCCGCCAACCCATAAGAACGAAGTCGGCGCCCTTCGCGTTCGCGAGCGACGCGCGGTGCATGACGTACGGGTGCGAAACGTCGCTGTAGGCGAAGACGACGCGTTCGACCCCCTCCTCGTCGATGAGCCGGGGCAAATCCTCTTCCGGCACGACGGGAATACCCCGGGGATAAAGGCGCCCCGCGAGCTCCGGCGGGTACGCGCGCCCCGCGATATCCGGGATCTGGGCCGCGGTGAAGGCGACGACGTCGTATAATTCGTTATCGCGGAAGAAGACGTTGAAGTTGTGAAAGTCGCGCCCCGCGGCGCCCATTATCACCGTGCGTATCGCCATAACTCGCGCCTCCTGATGTGACGGAAATGAGCGAACCATCTTATAACACCGCCGCCGGGTCGCGGCAAGTCAAATCGGCCCGGCGCCCCCGTACGTCGTCTGGACCGAAATAACCGGAGGGGCGGAACCATACGGCATACCAAACGGGCGAAATACCGCGTTACTTTTCCGCGTTGTATAAAACGGCACGACGTGGTATGTTAACGGCGACGATGGGTTCGACGACGAGGCCACGGTGCGTTATAGTCGTCTTAGCGGCGACAACCGTCGCCGCGGCCGGCGCTTCCTACCTTTCGGCCGTACGGGGCACGGACGGCGCCGGCCGAACGGTCGACGACATAATCGCCGGCCAACCCGCCGTCGTCCTCCTGACGTCGCCCCGGGTCGCGACGGTTAGCGGCCAATTACAACTCCTTCGCTTCCTGCGGGAGGAACTGGGCGACGCCGCGGCCGTGGTCGCCGTAACCTACGGCGAAGCCGCCGGCCCGCTGGCGAAATTTCGCGAGGGAATGCCTTTCCCGGTCGTCGCCGGGGCCCCGCCGGTCCCGCCGGAGGTGCTCGGCGAAGGCGGCAAGCTGCCGATGGTCCTCCTGGTAACCCGCGCCGGCAACGTGGTCCGCCGTTTCGCCGACGTCCCCGGGCCTATCACCGTAGCGGAGGCCCTGCGGCTAAGTTACGACCCCGGCCCCCCGGGGAGGCCGAAAGCGGGCGAACTTTTGCCGGACCTCATCCTGCCCGCCTCCGACGGGAAATTCTACAACCTGCGCGCGGTGACCCTAAAGAAACGCCGCGCTCTCATCTATATGTTCGACCCGCAGGACAAACAGGGCCGCGCGGCGCTCGCGCCGCTGCAGCACCTCGCCGACGACGTGGGCGACGACGTGGAAGTGGTCCCGGTGATGCTGGGGGCGTCGTCGGGCGCGGCGGCGAAACTAGCGGAGGCGGAGTACGTCGACCTGCCGATCCTGGTCGCGGGCGACCTCGCGATGCGGAGGCTGGCTAGCGGCCTGGCGCCCCCGGTCCTGGTAATGACCGAGGAAGGGGGCGTCGTGCTGGGCGTGAAGGAGAAAGCGGCCGTGCCGTCCCGCGACGACGTGGTGGCGGAGGAATCGGCGCCGGCGGAGGAGGGGGAACCGGTGGCGCTTGTCGTCAAGCGGGTAGGCCGCTTAACGGAAGGCTTACGGAGCGACGGCGTCCCGACGGCCTGCCTCGACGCCCCCGGCCGCTTCGTTATCTTCTCCGGTCACTTCGAGGACGGCGACGTCGATCACCTCTACGAAATAACCGCCGCCGGCAAAAACCCGAGGCAAATCTCGTTCGCGGCCGCGCCGGACGCCGCGCCGGTTTGTTCCCCCGACGGCGTCCACGTCGCCTTCATTTCGGGCCGGAGCGGCGGGCCCGAAATCTGGACCTGCGAGCACGTCCGCGGCGAATTCACCCAGATGACTAAAAGCGGCGGCGCGTACGCGGCCACGAGTTACTCCCCCGACGGCCGCTGGCTCGTGGCCTCGCGCCGGGTAAAAAGCGGCGACGACGCCAACTTCGACCTCTGGACGATGACGGCGCGCGGCCGGTGGGAGAGGCCCACCGCCGAAACCTTCTACGACGAAATAGAACCGGCCTTCGGCGCCGACGAAAACCTCCTGTATTACGCCTCGAGGCGCTACGACAACTGGGATATATTTTCGTCCGGCCTCAAGGGCGGCAAAGTACGACGGCTCAGCGGGCCGGAAACGCAAGACCGGATGCCGGCGCCGTCGCCCGACGGCAAGTACGTCGTATACGCGAGCAAAACCGGAAACGAACCCTACAAATTATGGGCCATGAACGTCGACGGCTCGGGCAAAGTACGTTTGACCTCGGGACCCGGCGACGACCTTTACCCGCGCTTCTCCCGGGCGGGCAACGCGCTCGTCTTCACGTCGAGTCGCGCCGGCGGCTTCGAGATATTTAAAATGACGTTCGCGCCGACGCCGGATTACGACTTGCCGCGGCCGCCCCGGCCGCTCGCCCGCGCCGAGATCTCGTAACGCGAAGGGGCCCGCCGCAACGCCGCCCGGTCGGATTAAGGCCTAATCGTAGCCGCCGACGTAATTGGGCGAGAAGTTACGAAGCACGGCCCGCGATAAGGTTACGCCTAGGCTTTTGGCATTAATTCGTACTAAACAATCGATGCCATTCACCTGTTTTTCGGCAATTTCGCCGGATTCCAAAAAAATAAAGTCCAAAAAATAATTGACATTTTACGCGCGATTTAGTAACCTTACGTGAATATAAATAAGTAAAAGCAAACCCGTCAACTTAATCGGAGGTTATTATACCTGAAGGATGAATGGGAATGAAATACGATGATTTGGATTTTCCGCGCTCGCTCCGCACAATAATGAGCCGCCGAGGCTTGAGCGCCGGCGACATCGCTAAAGCGACAGGTCTTTCCCGCCAGGCAATCTACCAAATCATAAACGGCAAGACGCGTACCCCCAAACGCGGGACCCTCGATAAAATGTCGGAGTATCTGGACATCCCGCCGGGACAGCTCCTCAGGGGCGAGCTGCCCGAAGATACGCCCGCGTTCCTCCAGCCGGACCGCGAAATCCTCGCCCAGGTCCCGGACGTCATAGGGCCGGAACTCGAGGCCGTCATCGAACGCGAGATGCCGGACCAAACGCCGCTCGTACTCGCCACACCATCTTCCCAAGCCCGTCAGGATATCCTGAAAATGAAACTCTACCTCATCCTCAAGAAGAAGAAGCTCGCGTCGGCCGAAGAAAGAACCGACCTGCCGTAACGACTACTGACGCGTCCTGTCAGGGGGCCCGCGTATAATTATGGCGTGGAAAGGTCCGAGCTGGCCGCGAGATCGCTGTGGCGCGTTATCTGCCCGGACGGCTGGCGCGTCGAGCCGCTAGACCTGGCCGCGGTCGCCGCCTACCTCGGCTGCGAAATCCTAAGCTGGGAACCGGACGAAGAGAAAATTAACGGCGCGTTAATAAGGAACGTGAAGGTGATTTTCGTGAACGCGTCGCTCGCGCTGCCGCGGATGCGCTTCGCCGCCGCGCACGAATTGGGTCACTACGCGCTGGGCCACGGAGGCGACTTCTTCTGCCCCTTCCCCCGGCAAACGGCGTTGGAACGCGAAGCGAACCGCTTCGCCGCGGCGCTCCTGATGCCCGCGGCGGTTGTGAAGGCCCTATGGCTCAAGCTCAGCGACTTGGCGCCCGGGGCCAAGGTAGCGGCGGTAGCCAACCACTTAGCGGTATCGCGGGAAGCGCTCGGCTATCGTCTCCGGGCGGTGGGGTTGGCGGGTCTACCGATGGCCCGGCCGCGGCGCGTTTGAGCGGCGACCCACGCGTAAAAATAATTAACGCCCCGCGGCGGCGGGGCGGTTTTATTTTGCCGGAGGCGGGGGTCGAACCCGCACGGAGCAAAAGCTCCGAGGGATTTTGAGTCCCTTGCGTCTCCCTGTTCCGCCACTCCGGCGGCGTTTATTATCAGCGAGTTACGCTACTACCCATCCTCTCCGATTTACCTTTGTGTGAATTTTGTGTCAAGGAAGCCGAACGGTAACGCCGCTTATTAGAAAAATCCCGCTTTAGGTTTAGGCCCTTTTTTGCCTCGGGCTTCTTTAAACCGGCGATAATCATTTTGAATATCCCTAAATGTATATACGCTGATCCTACCAATAGCGGTCTTAGGACCCGTCCCTTTCTTTATCGTACTAATTAATTCCCTAAAGCATTTAACAAGGTCTTCGGCTTTATCTTTATCTTTTAAAGGGACACATAAAAAACCTTTTGCCCCTCGGTTCTCGGATACATAAACCAACAGGCTAACCATAGATTTGTAATAGCTGTAAGTAGGGTTCTTTTCTATTTCGAATACTCGGTCTCCCCAATATTTCTTAGTATTTGGACGGATCTTTCCGTACAGGTCCGGTTGGTAGGATTTATTTTCTGCTTCGACTTTCTTACCTTTACTAAATTTCCAATACGGGTCGCCCATATCTTCGATATATTTCGCGATCGTACTAGGTTTAGTAGGCTCTTTCCCCGTCTTCATTACGACCACTCTTCCTTTCGTTCTTTTCGCTTTTATCCGGGGTTAATAAGCCCACGATGTCGGCCAGGTATTCGGGGCCAGGTGTGCATAGCGCATAGTCATCGACGGCGTCCGATAGCCCAACAACTTCCCTATCGTCGACGTCGGAACCCCTTCCATCGCGAGCTACAACGCGAACGTGTGGCGCACGTCGTGGAACGTGAAGTCGTCGGTCCTCGCACGCTTGCGCACCGCTTCGAAGCCACTATTCACCGAACGGTACGGCCGGTTGTACCGGCTCGAAAAAACTTCCGCGTCCCGGGGCCTGAGCGACGCGATGTTATTATACAACACGTCGTTCATCCGGACAACTCTTGTTTCGTTGATTTTCGAATTAACGCGCGCGGCGTTTACGGCCTCGAGGGCGCCATACGTTCGTGGGGGTGAGTATCGGGTTGAATAAGCTAGGGCAGTGGTAAACATCGCCCCGCTCGTTAGAATAGTAGTGGTTGTCCCTTAGGTATTATGGTAAAATCTTAATAGAACGGTTGCCCTTTCTGTTCGCGAAACTATGCTAGATAATAATAAACCGGAGAAAAAGCCCCGCCACAGGACGGCCGTTTCCGTTAACCCGCGCGTTTTAAGCTGGGCGTTAAAGAGGTCTGGCCTCACGACCGATTATTTACAAAATAAATTCGGACGCATAAATGAATGGCTTAGCGGCGAACGATATCCGACCTTATTACAGCTAGAGAGTTTTGCAAAAGCTACGTCGACGCCTTTCGGATATTTTTTCCTAGACGAACCACCGGAGGTACGGTTACCTATTCCCCTATATAGGACTAGGGTAGAAGCGATTTTAGAGGAACCTAGCCCCAACCTTATAGAAACAGTCTACATAATGCAGCGGCGCCAAGATTGGATGCGCGATTATCTAATCGACCGAGGCAACGACGAACTTCCTTTTGTACAGTCGGCCCGTACCGGAGAGCAACCAGAATATATAGCGCACCGCATCCGTAACACTTTGGGTTTGGTGGAGGGTTGGGCTAAACGCCGCCCCACGTGGACGGATGCGTTAGAAACGCTTCGCCAGGCTATAGAAAAAGCGGGGATATTAATAGTAACCAATGGCGTCGTCCAAAATAATACCCACCGTAAATTAGAACCGGAAGAATTCCGTGGCTTCGTATTAGTAGACAATTACGTACCGTTAATATTCATTAACGGTGCCGACGGGATAGCAGCACAGATGTTCACGGCGGCGCACGAATTAGCTCACGTATTCTTTGGAAGTAGCGCTGCATTTGATCTACGCGAGATGCAACCGGCCGCGGATCCTATGGAGCAGGCTTGTAATAAGGTTGCGGCAGAGTTCCTAGTTCCCGCCCGTGAGTTGAGTAAATTTTGGCCAAACGTCTCGGAAAATCGCGACCGATTTAATTTAATCGCTCGTCAGTTCAAGGTAAGTCCGATCGTTGGAGCGCGGAGGGCGTTAGACCTAAAACTGATCGATAAACAAGGGTTTTTAATTTTCTACAACGATTACCAACAGAAAGAATACGAAAAAGCAAAAAAGCGAAAGGGAGGCGGGGACTTCCACGCTAATCAAAACTCGCGTATCGGACGTCCGTTCGCTAACGCCATAATACGCGCTACCAAAGAAGGGACTTTACTTTACGCCGAGGCCTACCGGCTTACGGGGCTATACGGCAAAACTTTTAGCAATTACGCGTCTTCGCTCGGCTTCGGGGGCGTTTAATGGAAAAAGCCGAGGTATTCGTTCTTGACGCTAACGTATTGATGGATGCGTCTCGCCGATATTACGCGTTCGACTTAGCAAAACCGTTTTGGGATTCTTTAATAGAATACGCGAGAGCGGGCCGAATTTGTAGCATTGACCGTATTAAAGGCGAAATAGATAAAGGGAAAGACCGATTAACCGACTGGGCGGAAAAAGAATTCGCTTGGGCTTTTGCATCGACTAATACTCCTGAGATCGCCGCGTACTATAAAAGTATTATCGCTTGGGTACAAAACCAAACTCAATTTAAACCAGCGGCTAAATACGAATTCGCCCAAGAGCCAGATGGGTGGTTAATAACGTACGCTGGCGTTAATGGTTATACCGTTGTGACCCACGAGCAACTAGCACCGGATGTCCGAAAAAAAGTCCCGATTCCTAACGTGTGCGAAGCGTTTAGCATACCTTACGTAGATACGTTCGTTATGCTAAGCCGATTAGGATTTCGATTCCGGTAGGAAATGGTAGCAATAGAGGAAAAACGGCGCCCTCACGGGCGCATATGTTTTATTAAAACCCTCGTTCAAACTAATCGCGATGGTCAATGCCGGCTAATAAATCGATTCCTTCGACACCGTCTTCAATAAGTTGTCTATTGCGCTTGCGTAAATAAGCTACAAAACTTGGATGTAATTGTGCTTTAAAACCGGAATACGGGCATTCGGCCGCTAACCGTTTTATTATAGTCCGATCATAGGCGGCGCTACCCTTAATAACCTCTCCCCGCGATATCCCCTCGTAAAATACGCGGCAAGCTCGTTCGCTTTCATTATTACTTGGACTGAACGGTATAGGATTCTCAGCGCTTACGATTCCGTAATACGCTAGGTTGTCGGCGTCGGGTTTTGCATTAGTGAACACGTTATACTTTCGGAAAGATAAACCGTGACACGCAGAAAGGTAAAGGACCGCCCAAGATTGAATACTCGCATATAAACCGCTTAATAACGAATCTAGTGTTCGCCATCTTATTAAACCCCCGGACGTAGCGATTCCAATCCCCCCGCACAATGAACCACGTTTCCCGTGGGCGCTAATATGGATAAAAGGTCCCATGTCCGTAGTGGGTTTTGGGCAACTACTTCTTATCTGATTAATCGCGGCTTTAAATTCGGGGATGCTAGAAATACCACGGTAGGGTACGATACTAAACCCGGTCCCGTCTAACGCTCCCTCGATAATAGGGATATCGGAAGGTTCGCCTTCATTCAGGGATTCTAAAACGAAAACTTGTTTATTATAATTCACGTCACGGCCTCTTATAATATGGGGATCCTTAACGCCGTATTTGTGTTAATTTTGTGTCACACCCACCGCGAATTGCCCTTAGCCGGCCGCCGCTCCGGGTTTCCTCATCGGAACAACGCCTTGACCTTCCCCAGCGACGTGGGCGCGACGGCGATGTCGTTGCCGAGGGATATTTGGTAAGCCCACCGCGTGACGCCGGTGTGGAGATTACACCAGAACGTGGCGTTGGCCGACGACGGGTAACCCGGGCCGCAGACGCAGCCGTACGTGGTCCCGGGCACGCTGAAGGTCCCCACGACTGAGCCGTTCGCGTTATACACCAGGACCGCGTCCGTATCGTACGCCCACACCGCGGCGATGATATATTCGCCGCTCGAGCCTTTATATTTCGTGGTCGCCGCGATGCCGCCGATATACGGCCCCGGTATAGGGAAAGAATTAACTAAGCTCCCGGCCGTAGTATAACGATAAACGCGCGTCCCGTTCGCGAAATACATATACCCGCTGCCGGGTATGTACGCGTAACCGGTCTTAGCCGAGGCCGCGGTGGACCTCACGAACGAGCCGGTCGATATGACGTATTCACGTAAAAGGGTCGTGCCGTCCAGAACCGCTAAGTAATTCGCGCCTAAGGAACTATAGTCGGCGTCGCCCGCGGCGTTCAAACCCGGTAACCGCACCCAACTAGGTAGCATCGACCCGCTCGGCGTATAAGTTATTAACTCGGCCGGCTCATATGTATACTGGAGAACGCCGTAGACGTACGTGCCGTCGCGGTAGATACCTTGCATATAAGAAGACCACGCGAACGAGCTTAGAACGTCGCCGACGGCCGCGTAGGCCGCGGCGGCCACGAAAATTAATACGGTAACGGCTGCCGTTACCCTTCCCATCTCGGTACCCCCTTCCGTGACGCTTTTGTTTTTTAACGTATTCAAGTTTATTTTTCCAGTAAACAACCTCAGCGGGCGCGACCGCAGGAGAAAGCGCGTGCGGCGCCCGCCGCAGCTTAGTTTTATCTAATTTTACATTATACCCACCGCGGGTTGCGCTTAACTAGCCGCCACTCCGGCTCGAGGGGTAATATAACAACGTTCGGCGGCCGCGGCAAGGGAGAAAGGGAAGGGGGGACGGTTTTCGGGCGGCGAAACCGCCGCCCGCGTATGTAAACTCGAAAAAACCCCCGGAGGCTAGCGGTATAGCGCTTTTACTCTGCCCAAACTAGCGGGCGCCACGTCGGTGACGTCCCGCCATTTGTAAATCCACCTATTATTGAAGTTGGTCGTCCAGAGGTAGTTGCCATCCCAAGCGACGCCGTAAGGATAGGTGGTAGGCGGGACTACAGTCAGGGAATCCACGATCGAGCCGGTAGTCGTAATTTTATAAACGTTGCGGGAGAAAAAACTCTGAGCTGCCCACAGGTACGCCCCGTCGCGGTCTAAACCTCCGGTGCCGCCGCCCGGGGCGGGAAACGACGAGTATATCGACCCGGTAGTATTCATTCGGTAGATATTATACGAAGAACCGCCCTGACTCGACACCCAGATGTACGTCCCGTCCCAAACGATACCCCGGGGGGAGAGAGAGCCGGGCAGGAACGAGTTTAATAAACTCCCGGCCGAAGTATACCGCCGGCAGTAACGGTCGCCGTGCCCGACCCAGAAAAAGGTACCGTCGAAATCCAGGTCCAAACCACTCGAAGGTAAGGGGACCGTTCTAACCCATGAACCGGTAGTCGTGGAGACGATGATCCGCGCTGCGGCGTCAGGGTCGAGAGTGTAGAGGTAGGTCCCGTCGGCTTCGATACCGTAACCGTTGTACGCATTAAACCCCTGGAACGAGGCGACTACCGTCCACGTGCCCGCGCCGGCTAAAGCCGCGGTCAATGATATTGCCGCGATTAAAATTCGTGCGACCTTCTTCATCACGTCACCTCCGCACACTTGTGCTGTTAAATACCCTTTTTACTCCACACCGGAATCGATTTACCTGAATAATGCCTTGACGCGGCCGAGGGAAGTGGGCGCAACCGTTACGGTATCGTCGGAACAATAGACGTCGAACTCGCCATAGCCGCCGCTCTTGTTGGAGCAGAAATACAGCTTATTCCCGTCCGGCGAGATGCCGGGCATTTGTTCGTAAGCGGTCGAATTGACGGGCGTACCCAGGTTTTGGACGTTACCCCAATTACTGCCGGTCCAGGTCGCGACCCAGATGTCATCCTGGCCGACGCCGCCGGAGCGGCCGGATTGGAAGTATAACTTACTCCCGTCGGCCGTTACGGAAGGGTCGCTCTCCCACGCGGACGTATTAACGGGCGCGCCGATGTTGACGGGCGTTCCCCAGGCGCTGCCGGTCCAGGTAGACATCCAGATATCCCAACCGCCCTGGCCGCCGGAGCGGGTCGAGGAGAAAAACATCCGGAGCGGCGAACCTACGATACAAGAGCCGCCGTCCGAGGACGTTGAGTTGACGGCCCTCACGTTCGTAGGCGCGGTCCAGGCGCCGCCCGTATAACTGGAGACCCAGATGTCGCTATTACCCAAGCCGCCCGGGCGGTTAAAGCACGTATAATAAAGTTGCGGCGGGGTACCGGGCCAATAAAAGGGGTCATAGTCGTCGTCGGAGAAGTTCAGGACACTTCCTAAGTTGACGCACGGCTGCCACGAACCGCCGCTGTAATTGGAACGGTATAAGTCCGCGCCTCCGTACCCGCCCGGGCGGTTCGAGCAAGAGTAATACAAGGTTACGCCGTCCGGGGCTATACAAGGGCCGTGATCATGACCGGCCCAGTTGACGTTCGGGCCCAAGTTGACCGGCGTAGGCCAGCCAAACGCGAGAGCCGCGGCCGAAGTTATCGCCGCGCTTAAAATTCGTGCGACCTTCTTCATCACGTCACCTCCGCACACTTGTGCTGTTAAATACCCTTTTTACTCCACACCGGAATCGATTTACCTGAATAACGCCTTAACCCGGCCGAGGGAAGTAGGCGTAACCGTTACGGTATCGTCGGAACAATAGACGTCGAACTCGCCGACGCCGCCGGGCTTGTTGGAGGCGAAGTAGAGCTTATACCCGTCGGGCGAAATACCGGGTTCCCTTTCGTAATCGGTCGAATTGACGGGCGTACCCAGGTTTTGGACGTTACCCCAATTACTTCCGGTCCAGGTCGCGACCCAGATGTCGTCCTGGCCTACGCCGCCGGAGCGGCCGGATTGGAAGTATAACTTACTCCCGTCGGCCGTTACGGAAGGGTCGCTCTCCCACGCGGACGTATTAACGGGGGCCCCGATGTTGACGGGCGTTCCCCAGGCGCTGCCGGTCCAGGTGGACATCCAGATATCCCAACCGCCCTGGCCGCCGGGGCGGGTCGAGGAGAAAAACATCCGGAGGGGCGAACCTACGATACACGGGCCGCAGTCCGTGTCCGTTGAGTTGACGGCCCTTACGTTCGTAGGCGCGGTCCAGGCGCCGCCCGTATAACGAGAGACCCAGATGTCGTTACTACCCACGCCGCCCGGGCGGCCGCTTGCAAAATAAAGTTCGGGCGGCGTAGCGGGCCAATAAAAGGGGTCGAAGTCGCTGTCGGAGGAGTTCACGATACTCCCCAAGTTGACGGCGGCCTGCCACGAGCCGCCGCTGAACTTGGACGTATAAATATCGGAGCCTCCCATCCCGCCCGTGCGGTTCGAGCTGTTGTAATACAAGGTCAGGCCGTCGGGCGTTATACAAGGGCCCATATCCTGACCGGCCCAGTTGACGTTCGGGCCCAAGTTGACCGGCGTAGGCCAGGCCAAAACTAACGTGGCGGTAAGTAGGATACATGTTATCCCGGTCATGATACGGTTCTCTATCATCTCGACCTCCGGAATCAATTAGGGCGTTTCCCGCGCCCCGCTCCCTACCCCTAACTCCGATGAGATTAGCGGTCCGGGGAATTCAAAGTGGTAGGAGTAGTTAGTTACGAAAACGGGTATCGGTGAATCCCGCCGCGAGTTATTACGTTCGAAGACCTCCTTTCCGCCGCACGACGCCTCTAATTAAGTTAATTATACCAATTAACTACGCGTTTTTCAAGCCATTTACTATATATAACCAATCAAGTCGTATTAAACTAACGAATCCAAAAAGGCGCCTTCTTCAGGCGCCCTTTTTTTGCGTTAATTTTGTGTAACACCCACCGCGAGTTGCGCTCAACTGCCCGGGACTCCGGCTCGAAGGTTAATATAACGGCGTTCGGCGGCGCGGCAAGGGAGAAAGGCGCCGCCGCTAGCCCCCATACCGGCCTATTCATAGGCCGGTGATTCACCCGCGGAGCGTAGGACCCCGACTTCAGTCGGGGCGCGTAGCAAAATAACCCGAGCGGGCCTTAGCGGTGGTATAATCCAAATCCGCGAAAGGCCGTTAAAACGCTGAGAGGAGATAATCATGTCGCGACCCCAAAAAGACGGCGCCGTGTCGCTGGTCGTTCCCCCCTTCCTAAAGGTCGTCCTGGCCGTCATCGCCGCGGCGCTTTGCGTAATCGCGCTGCGCGGCTTATTCGGCGCGGAGCCCCTCTACGCCCAGGGTGGCGCGGGTACTATGGACGTCAACGTCAGGTCCGTATCCGGACGTATCCCCGTAGAAGTGGAGTTCAAGTGGCCGGCGAACGCTATCCCCGTCGACGTAAAAGGCACCGTTTCGGCCGAAGTACGAGGCCACGTCTCCGCGGACGTGACGACTCAGTAGGCGACTAGCCGCGCCCGGGTAAAACGGCATAACGACGTTATACGGCTACGGCGCCGATCGCTAAAGTTCAATTTTAATACGACCCCGTCATCGGAGGGGGTAAGGGGTTTAGAGAAAGCGCCGGCGCGGGCGGCGTATTTCGTCCCCTGAAAACGCCACTCTAAAAATTTACTTTCCGATAGAAGACGTGTTTCGCGGCCTCGGCGGCGATGACGTAGGCCACGACGATAAGGCCGACCGCACCGACGTACGCCGGCGGCAGCGGCGCGAAACCCATAAGGGGAGCGAGAGGGGTATACGGGAGGAGGAGGACCGCGGCTACTACGCCCACGGTGGCTATGGCCAGGCCGTGGCCGGGCAGGCTCCGGAAGAAAGGGCGCCGCGTCCGCACTACGAGCACGATGAGGGAGGCCGAGATTACCGACTCCGCGAACCAGGCCGTGCGGAACTCCGCCCGGGAAGCGTGCAGAAGCAAGAGGAGCGCACCGAAGGTGAGGTAATCGAAAACCGAGCTCAGGAGGCCGAAGAAGAGCATGAAAGTCCGGATGAACGTCATGTTCCAGCGCCGGGGCACCGCCACCAACTCCGCGTCCACGCGGTCACCGGCGATGTTCATCTCCGGGAAGTCGGTCATCAGGTTGGTGAGAAGGACCTGCTTGGGGAGTAAAGGGATGAACTTGAGGAAGAGCGACGCGCCGGCCATACTGAACATGTTGCCGAAGTTGGCGCTGGAGGCCATGAATACGTATTTCAAGGTGTTAGCGAAGGTGAGTCGGCCCGCCCTCACCCCTTCCGCCAAGACCCCCAGGTCTTTTTCCATAAGGACGATATCGGCGGCGTCCTTCGCGACGTCGGCCGCCCCCTCCACCGATAGGCCCACGTCCGCGGCGTGGAGGGCGGACGCGTCGTTAATGCCGTCGCCCATATACCCGACCACGTAACCGGCCTTGCGGAGCGCGATTATTATCCGTTCTTTCTGGTTGGGCTCCACCTCGGCGAAGATGTCCGCGCCGGGCAGCGCCGCTACCAGGGCCTCGTCGCTCATGGCGCGCATTTCGTCGCCGGTAAGGACGCGCCCGCGGCCGAGCCCCACCTCGCGCCCCACGTTCGCCGCCACCAGGCGGTTATCGCCGGTGATGACCTTGACCGCCACGCCCAATTGCCCGAGTCGCGCCAGGACGTCGCTCACGCCGGCCTTGGGCGGATCGGCGAACGAAAGGAATCCCAAGAAGACCATCGCGGCTTCGTCGGCCGGGGTTACGCGGTCGGCGCGCGGCAATTCGCGGTAGGCCACGCCCAACGTCCGGTAACCGGCGGCGCTTAGTTCCCGGAAGCGGCCTTCGATTTGCTCGCGTACCTCGCCCAACGGGACGACCTTGCCTCCGACCTCGGCCCGGTCGCAGGCGGCGACAACGTTAGCCAGCGCCCCCTTGGTAAGGAGCAGCCGCTCGCTGCCGCGCGCCACCAGGATACTAACCCGTTTGCGGACGAAGTCGTAAGGGACTTCGTCCAATTTCTCGTAAGCCGCGGCGTCCGGCGGCGCCGCCTCGCGAAGCGCCGCGTCGATGGGGTTGGCGAAGCCGGTCGAGTAGCCGGCGTTGAGGTAGGCATATAGGAGAACGCGCGGGTCCTCGGCGCCGCCCACCCCCATCGCGGCGTGCAGGCGCACCCGCCCTTCCGTGAGGGTCCCGGTCTTATCGGAGCAAAAGACGTTCATGCTGCCGAAGTTCTCTATGGCCGCGAGCCGTTTTACAATAACCTTGGCGCGGGCCATGCGCCGGGCGCCGCGGGCCAGGTTGACGCTGATGACGGCGGGGAGGAGCTGGGGCGTAAGGCCGACCGCGAGGGCGAGCGAAAATAACAACGAATCCAGCACCGGCCGCGCCAACAAGACGTTAACCGCAAAAATCGCGATGACCAGGAAGAGCGTGATCTCCATCAGGAGGGTGCCGAAGCGCCGGACGCCGTGTTCGAACTCGGTCTCGGGGGGCCGGGCGCGAAGGCGGACGGCGACGTCGCCGAACTCCGTGCGCCGGCCGGTGGCTACGACGAGGACGCGGCCGGTCCCGCTCACGACGTGGGTCCCCATAAAGACCGCGCCGGCGCGCGACGGCGGCGCCCCCGTTACGGCGTCCTTCTCCGCCGGGTAACTCTCGCCCGTAAGCGCCGCCTCGTCCACGAACAGGTCCTTAGCCGCGAGTAAAACGCCGTCGCCGGGGATAGCGGCCCCCGCCGCCACAAGGGCCACGTCGCCGGGGACGACCTCCTCCATCGGAACGGACGTCGGCCGGCCGTCACGCAAGACCGTGGCGGAGACGCGCACCGCCGCCAGGAGTTTCTCTACCGCTCGAGCGGCCCCCCGCTCCTGGCCAAAACCTAAAAGGCCGCTGGCTGCGACGATGGCGTAGATAATGAACGCGTCAGTCGCGTCGTGGAGGAAGAACGACAACGTAGCCGCGGCCAGGAGGATAAGGATGACGGGGGTTATGAACTGCTTGGCCAGCAACGTAAGGGCGTCGGTACGGCGACGCCCCTTAAGGCGGTTGGGGCCGTAGCGGGCCAGGCGGGCAACCGCGGCGGCGGTACTGAGGCCGTCGGCCGAAGCCTCTAGCCGGCTGAGCCACGCCGCGGCGTCCGAGGTCCAGAAGGGAGCGTCGTCGGGCATAAGTAACGCAGCGCGGGCCGGAAGAACGCCGGCTCGCGACGTAGTATTGAACCAAAAGGCCGCGACTGTCAAGGCGAAAGGGTGAGCCGGGACCGAATAAAAAACGCGGGCGCGCGGGGCGTTTCCACGGGGGCCCGGGCGTCGTCGCGAGCCCGGACAACGTAGCGGGCGTTTTAGGTGGAGGGGTTAATTTTTGGAGGAACGTCGACGCGCGCGTCGGCGGCGGGTACGGGTTAGAAGGCGCACGGCGTTCGGGGGGTTAGGTACAACTATCAAGTAATATAATGTATTGGGGACAAGTTCCTAATTGCTTGCGAAAAAAACGCCTTAAAAGGCGCCTTAAAAATAGTAACGTTAAATAATTTTACCGTTTCTAGGTATCGTTGTGTATTCGCGTAGGTGCCACGTTTCGAAGTTCTGCTATTTCGACGACCGCCGGTATTAATACTTCAAAAGCAGGGTATCCGCATTCGTCCTTAGTCAACCGAGGCAGCCGAGACAATAACACGTTATATAATCCTAATACCAGACGGGGAGTCGGTAAGCGGTAATTTATACTTAGAGGCCTGAACCAATTAATAACGATTTGGATTATTCTTTCCGGTCGATTTCCATGGATTTCCGGTCCATGCCCGTTTAGGTCAGAAAGGGTACGAGTTAACCGGTGTTGTTCGCTTTCGAGTAAAAACCATTGGTAAACTTTGGGTCTGAGATGGTTTACGGCGTAGATTATCCCCGCTTCAAATGCCATGTTTAACCGCGGTTCCTTACGGACTCCTCCTGTCATACGAGAAAGATCACTAATCGCATAGGCGGAATTCCGGATTAATTCTGTTATTCGAGTCATGCGCGCCCGGCTAGTTTCTTGGACTTCTCTAGCACATCGAGGGTTGCGCCCAATACAGATTAGGGAACAAACTAAAGCTAAAAACAATCTATTGTACCGACGGTCGAACGGCACATTTAGGAAAACGTCTTCGGTGTTCGGCCTTCTTGGCATTTACAATTTGGGATCTCTTAACGTTCTCCGTTAATTCGCCCGACTCGGTTTTTAAAACGTCATTTCGGCGACTTTTCAGTCGCGCCTTAAGCTTTAGAGCGAACCCGTTTTTTTCCCGAACCTTTAGCCCGTACCGGTTTGTCCGTCATCTTACGGGGCATAGCAGTACGCGCGCAGCGTGAGCGTGTGCCTTCGAAAGTACCAAATAACATAGCACGAACCCGCTTCCTGTCTTGGGCGGTCACTCCTATACGCCTAAGGACTTTACCGAAATTCGTAATTGGTTCGCTCGTAACCATCGCTGCAACACCATCCTTGGCCTCAACATTATACTTGGCCTTAACAACATCCTTGGCCTCAACACTATCGTTCGCATACATTTACCTTTATATTTAATATATCATAAAGTTGAGAAGAGAACAATAAGGTATATTTCCTTTAAAACTAATATGGTTTCGGAATTGCCTTGAGTACGTGAATTAACCCGCCGGCCTATCAGTACCCGGAAGTTAACTTTTCAAGGCGCCTTTTTTTGTGTTAACTTCGTGTTACACCCACGCCGAATTGCCGTTAATTGGCCGCCACTCCGGCTCGAGGGTTAATAAATATAACAGAGCCCGGCGGCGGCAAGGGAGAAAGGCCCAGGTAACGAAGCCGGCGGCAACGGGAATGCGTGTTACATCCCCAGGAACTTTAACGCGCCGTAAACTAAAAACGCCGGCCACACGAGGGCCTTCAAGAAACCCAGCACGCCCATCCAAAAGCCGGTGGCCTGGCCGATATAATATACTGCGGCGCCGATAAATCCCAAAAAATATACGGCGCCGGCGGTTCCGCTCTCGTGGACTCTAGCTGCCATAATTCTCTCCTTTCTAAGCGGCATTTTATTATATCTCGAGCCGCCACGCGACGGTATTTTTGCCGCGTTTAGTTACCGCCCCCCGGCCTTTCTTTTCGTCTTCCACCAAAGCGACGCCGCACGCTACAAACCTTGAGGCCCTCGAGCGAGGGGCGCCTCCCGCGCCGCTCCGGGCGTCACCGCGTTATTTACAAAACCGCCGAAATATGTTAATTTCAACGCGAAGCATTAATGACCACGAAGGCCCGGAGGCCCGTATGGTAAAACGCAGAGAACCTACGCGCGTAAGTCTTTGGCGGCTGGGGGACGTCGACCGGCTTTTCGACCGCCTGTACTCGATATCGCCGCCGCTGGCCGCGGGCTCGCCGCGCCACTGGATCCCGGACGCCGACGTCTTCGAGACCAAAAACGACCTCGTAATCAGGATGGACCTGGCCGGCGTCGGCCGCGACGCGGTCAAGGTATTATTGGACGAGGATACGGTTATCATTACCGGGACCCGCAAAGAGGAATATCAAGAGGAGTGCGAATACTACCACCAGATCGAGGTGGAATACGGGCAATTCCGCCGCGTCATCCATCTCCCCCGGCCCGTCGACGGCGACAAAGGCCGGGCTTTGTATCGGGACGGTTTCCTCTTCGTAATCCTTCCCAAGATAGAGAGGCCCGTCACGATCCACACGACAGTAGAAATATTATAAGAGATAACGAAGGCCGCGCCCGCCCGCGGCCCGGCTGAGTTGCAAGGTGGTGGGTAACGTTGGCCAACGAAGAGCATGTCGAGACCGTAGAGCTCCCCGAGGAATTGCCGATCCTGCCGCTGCGCGGGACCGTCATATTCCCTTATATGATCGTCCCCCTCGTCGTCGGCCGGAAGTCGAGCATAAAATTAATCGACGACGCCATCCGCGGCAATCGCATCGTCGGCCTCTTCGCCCAAAAAGACCCCGAAAACGAGGACCCGGGAACGGCCGACGTCTACAACGTCGGGACCGGCGGGACGATACTCAAGATGCTGCGGATGCCGGACGGTTCGGCGCGCATCATGGTGCAGGGAATCGCCCGCCTGGCGATAAAGGAATTCGTGCAAACGACGCCGTACTTCAAGGCCAAGATCGAACGGCTCGAAAGCGCGGAAAAGAAAACCACTAAAATCGAAGCCCTCCAGCGCAACGCCCTCAACCTCTTCCAGAAGATCGTGGAGCTCGCGCCCAACCTCCCGGAGGACGCGTACGTCGCGGCGATGAACATCGACGACGCCGGCAAGTTGGCCGATTTCATCACCTCCAACATTAACGTCGAGCTGGGCGAAAGACAAGAGATCCTCGAGGCCGTGGACATCACGACGCGGCTGGAAAAACTTACTTCCATTCTGAACCGCGAAGTCGACTTGTTGGAGCTCGGCTCCAAAATCCAATCCGAAGCCAAGAGCGAGATGGATAAGGCCCATCGCGATTACTACCTGCGGCAACAGCTCAAAGCCATCCGCAAGGAACTCGGCGAAGAAGACCAATACGCCGTCGAGATCGACGAGCTGGAGGCCAAGCTTCTCGAGAAGCCGCTGCCGGAGGAAGTTCGCGAAGAGGCGACCCGCGAGCTCACCCGCCTTAAGACCATCCCGCCGCAGGCCGCGGAATACGTCGTCGCGCGCACGTACCTGGACTGGATCCTGACGCTGCCGTGGCTCGAGGGCTCCGAGGACAACCTGGATATCGCCAACGCCCGGAAGGTCCTGGACGAAGACCACTACGACCTGGACGACGTCAAGGAACGGATCCTCGAGTACCTCTCGGTGCGCAAACTGAAGAAAGAGATGAAGGGGCCCATCCTGTGCTTCGTGGGGCCGCCGGGCGTGGGCAAGACGTCGGTGGGCAAATCGATCGCCCGGGCCGTGGCGCGTAAGTTCATCCGCATGTCCCTCGGCGGCGTGCGGGACGAGGCCGAGATTCGAGGCCACCGCCGGACGTACGTCGGCGCGCTGCCCGGGCGCATCATACAAGGCATACGCAAGGCCGGCACCAACAACCCGGTGTTCATGCTGGACGAGGTGGATAAACTGGGGATGGATTTCCGCGGCGACCCCGCCTCCGCCCTGCTGGAGGTCCTCGACCCCGAACAAAACTTCTCCTTCTCCGACCACTACCTCGACCTCCCCTTCGACCTGTCCAGGGTGATGTTCGTAACCACCGCCAACATCCTCGACCCCATCCCGCCGGCGCTGAAGGACCGCATGGAAATAATCAGGTTGCCCGGGTATACTTTGCCCGAGAAATTGAACATCGCGAAGCAGTTCCTCGTCCCGAAGCAATTCGCCGAGCACGGCCTGGGAAAAAGAACTTTGAAAATCGCCGACTCGGCGCTGAAGGAAATAGTGAACCGGTATACGCGCGAAGCCGGCGTCCGCAACCTCGAGCGCGCGGTCGCGACCATCTGCCGCAAAACCGCCCGTCAAATCGTCGAGGAGAAGGTCAAAAAGGTCACCGTAACGAAAACGAACCTGGCGGATTACCTGAGGGCGCCGCCCTTCTATCCCGAGACCGCGGGCCGCAAGGACGAGGTCGGCATCGCGACCGGGATGGCCTGGACCGCCGTCGGCGGCGTCATACTATTCATCGAAGCCTTGAAGATGGCGGGCAAGGGCGAGCTTATCTTGACCGGCCAGTTGGGCGACGTCATGCAAGAATCGGCCCGCGCCGCGTACTCGTTCGTCAAAGCGCACGCCGCAGAACTCGGCATTGAAGCCGAGGACTTCGAAAAATACAACATCCACATCCACGTGCCCGCGGGCGCCACTCCCAAAGACGGCCCTTCCGCCGGCGTCGCGATGGCGACGGCCCTCGCCTCGGTCCTATCCGGCCACCCGGTGCGGCACGACCTCGCGATGACGGGCGAGATAACGCTCCGCGGCAAGGTCATGCCCATCGGCGGCGTCAAAGAAAAGCTCCTCGCCGCGGTACGCGCCGACATCCCCAACGTTCTATTCCCGGACGAAAACGAAAGCGACATCCTCGAAATCGAAGAGGAACACCGCCAAAAAGTCAACGTCGCGTACGCCAAGACGATAGGGGACGTATTGAGGGCGGCGCTCGTCGGCTTCGACCTGGGCGAGAAAAGCAAAAAGGCCGAAAAGCGGACGCGGCACGCGCGCAAAAAAGAAATACAACCGGTCGCCGCCAAGCGACGGGCCTAAGTTAACGGGAAATAGGAATAAAAAAACGCCCCGCCCAAGCGGGGCGATTTTTTTACGGGTATTTACGGCGCGGGGAAATCCGCCTCGGGTCGTTTATATCGCGCCGGCGAACGTCTCGGGCCCGGCCTTTGCTATTTCCGCGTCGTCGCCGCCGTCCCGCATTCTTACGACTTCAAACAACCCTATCTTTTTCCGCTTGCCCCGAAGCTCGCGCGGCCCTAAGGCGTTGACCTCCACGTAGTCCGCCACGCGCCGGTACGCCGGTTCCGCCAGGATAATTTGGCCGCCCTCGGTATAAGTTTGGATCCGCTGGGCGATGTTCACCGCATCGCCGACGACGGAGTAATCCATCCGCTCCCGCGAGCCGATATTGCCCACGATGGCGTCGCCGTAATTAATGCCTATGCCCACGAGCACCGGTTCCTCGCCGCCTATCTCCCGGGCGAGGTTGAATTTGCGGAGCCGCTCCCGCATGTCGACCGCGGCGCGCACGGCGTTCAGCGTGCTGTTGGGTTGTTCTACCGGGGCCCCGAAAATAGCCATCAGGCCGTCGCCCAGAAATTTATCGAGCGTGCCCTCGTGCCTGAAAACGACGTCCGTCATATAAGTCAGGTAGACGTTGAGCATCGCGACGACTTGCTCCGGCGCCAAGGCTTCGGCGATGCGGGTGAAGCCGCGGATATCGGCGAAGAGGACCGTAACCGTTTTGCGCTGGCCTTTCAGCGTCGAGAGGTATTTTTCGGGGTCGTTGACTATAAGGCCGGCGACCTGGCGGGACACGTAACGGCTGAAAGCCTCCTTGATAAGCTCCTTTTCGCTGAGGGACTTCACCATGTCGTTGAACGCTTGCGTCAGGTGCCCCACCTCGTCGCGGGTGGTAACGGGCAACTGCGTGGCATAGCCGTTACCTTTCTGGATTTCCCGGACGCCGGCCATCAAACGGTCGATGGGGCGCGTAATAAACCCGGTCAATACGAACGACCCCACCAGGCCGAGGAGTACGGCGACCGCGGATATGGCGGCGATAGTTATCCGCGTTCGACCGACGGCGCGATTGACGTCCTCGCGCGATATGCCGACGTGGACGACGCCGATCCGCTTTTGCCCCGCGAGCATAACGGGGACGGCGACGTCGTATATACGCCCCCACTCCGGCGCTTCGTACGTTTGGCTGAAGGACGCGCGGTCTCCCAGCGGCTCCATCCCCGGCGGCAGTTCGTACGGCTTACCCAAGAAAGGGGTGAAATCGTCGCGGACGGCGTCCCGGTAGCCGACGATGCGGCCGTCCCCGCCCACGACCGTCGCGTATACCACCCCCGGGTTATCCATGGCGCCGGTCGTAAAACGAGCGATATACAAGTCGTCGCCCTCCGACAGCGCGTCTTCGACGTTGGCGGCCAAGTTGCGCGCCAGGGCCTCCCCCCGCATCTCGATCTCCCGCCTAAGCGACGATTCCATCCGACCGGTAATTAACACGCCGGCCACGGCCGTAACGAATACGGTCAGCAAAACGACGAACGAGGCGATTTTGAATTTAAGCGGCATTAGGCGTTTGGTCGGCGGCCGTCATCTACTTCAATACCGCCAATTTCTTCGTGACGGTCGCCACTTCGCCGGTGGCGAGCGCGCGGGCCGTGAATCGGAAGATATAAACGTCCGCCCCCACGCGCGAGACGTCCCACTGCAAACCCTTGTCGGTAGAATAAGCCGTGGCCGTCGTCTTTATTTCCTCAACTAAGCGGCCGCGGATATCGTAGATGCGAACGTTTACGTCGCTATCCTGCGTAACTAAATAGTGGAAATAACCGACCTCGCCGCGGCACGGATTCGGGTAGAAATAAACGTACTCCGCCGGCAAGAACGCCGGGGGCCTAATGAAGATCGGCGCCGCCGTCGGGTCGCCCCAGTTGCCGGGTTTATCCATCGCCCGGACGTATACCGTAAGGCGCTTCTCGCCTTTAACTATCTCGCTGATGTCCGCCTCCGCCGATACCTCGACCTTGGGCGAGCCGAATTCACCTTCCATCGGCGTGCCCTCGCCCGCCTGCGCCGGACTGGCGCCGAACGAATACTCCGCGGCTACGATCGGCGAGTTGCCGGTCTCGGTATCGTCGGCCGTCGCCGTAATATTAATTTTCTTGGCGCCGAAGGTGGGGTTGGGCTTTACGTTAACGTCATATACCTCGGGCCCTTCCCCCTCGCCGCCGCCGCCGCCGGTGCCGACGCCGAATTCGAACCAATACGTACCGCCCTGTTGGCCGTCGCCGTCGGGGTCGATCTCCCAGCCGTCTTTATCGAGAACCTCGCGGCGCGGTATACTTTCCAGCTTAACCGTTATTTTGTCGTTGCGTTCGAAATCCTCGTGGAAGACGACGTACTCGCACGTAGGGTCGTTCCCAAACCCGTACCAACGGTATACGCGTTTACTATTCGCGCCGGTTATCGTAATATTTTCGGACCCGATGGTGCTCCAGTCGACGACCTTCGAAAAAACGAACTTCATTGGTACGTCGACTTTGTGCCCTTTCGTGCCGTTCGCCGGCAACGTCGCCGTAACCTTGGAATAAGTCGAGAGCACAGTAAGCCCTATTTTTTTTACAACCGGCGGGAACTTCTGGCCGTCGGGCACGTCGAACCGGACCTTGTATTGTATATACCTCTTGTTATTGAGTTCCGCGGGTAAGGGCTGCCCGGGCACCACCGCCACCCAAGTTGGTTCGCCGGTCTCGTACCCTTCGGCGGTTCTGAATTTTTGGGTGTCGTCAGCCGCACGCAACCAGAACGTCGCGCCGCCGGAAGCCATCGGGCCCTCGACGCTAAACCCCTTATATTCGACCAGTTTATCGAAGGAATCATATACCGACGAGTAAAGGACGCCGCCCGATTTAAACCCTTGGAATTTCCTCGCGTAGACGAGGCCTTCTTTTTCGTAACCGACGAAGTCGCCCCAGAAGTCGCTTCCGGCCTGGACGTGGACGGCATCGCGGCTTTTGGCGCCGGCGTCGCCCGCGACCACGCCCCAATTGGCCTGCGCCGGGTAGTAACTAACGTATAACCGATCGAAAGTATCGCCCAACGCCGCGACGGCGCCATCCTTCCCGAACTCGCTTAAGGCCTTAAACGCGATGAGCGACGACGCGCCCGTCGCCCGGGGGGTGACGTCCTCCCATTGCACCAAGTCCCTGGTTCGGAAAAGGCGGGCTTTATCGCCGGGGGCGCAATTGCCGGCCGCGGCGTAGTAGTAATCGCCGATTTTACTTACGTCATATATGTCGCCGTCCGTAAGGGCCCCCACCAGTCGCGGCGTAAATCTACTCGGGCTTTTGTTCCATTCATAAACATAACCCTTCGGCCCGGTACCCGCCAAAAAACCCGTCTCCGTCGTATATAGCGCGTAAACGTCTTTGGCGGAAGGGAGCTGGCCTAAGAGTTCCCACGTGCGGGGCTCGACATAACGATAAGCCTGCGCCGCGCCTACACTCGCGGCCGAGTAACCCAAGTAGACCTCGGTATTCCCGCCGGCCGGTTCCGGCGCGACCGCGCTAAATTCGCATACCGTGCGAGGGGGAATAGTAGAGGAATATTCGGGGGCCGAGGTCCAAGAGGACGAGGGGACTACGCCGCGTTGGGAAAACAAGGACGTATTCGCAGTCGTCCGGGGGGAAGCTATGCCCGTCGCGGCAAAGATGGTCCCGGAGGTCGGTTTGGAAGTCCAGCAAACGTCGAAAACCTTCTTGCTCGCGAAGCCGCCGCTATCTTTAACCGCGGATACTTTCCACGTGGCGCCTTCGCGGTCCTCGGCATAACACACTACGCCGGTATTACTGCTCGCGCCCGTACCTACGCCGCCGTAAAGGATACCGGTATTGGCGCCGTAAGACGAGACGGCGAACCGCGAACCCTCGGCCATCGCGAGCTCCCGCCGCGCCGCCCACGCGTAGGCCGGGCTTATATAAGGCGGCATGAAGTCCACGACGACGTCGGTTTTTTTCCAATAAGAATTGCTACCGTTCCAATCTTTTTGCTCTAGGCCGTCCCAGCGCTCCTGCAACCACTCCTTTTCGCGGCCCGGCGCCGGCGCAACCGGGCGGGGGACCTCGGCCGTCGAAGCGGCTTCACCGGCTGGGCCTTGCGCCTCGTCGGCCTTAGGCCGCTCGGCCCATTTCGCCTTGCGCGCGTCGCCTTCCGGCGCCGCGGCGCCTCGCCATACGACCAGGCCACATAATAACGACGCCGTTAAAACTTTTTTGAGCACCCGTGCTCCTCTTCCGCTACCGCGGCCCTTTTTAAAGACGTCATCGTTTACTCTAGCTCTTTAAGCACCGCTTTGGCGCGTTTTATATTCGTCTGCGCCTTCCGGTAGAGGGGGTCTTTGGTCGGTATTTGCTGCCAATAAGCTATGGCGGCGCGGTATTCGTTATTGGTATACGCCTGCACGCCTTTCATATATATGCTGGTATAATCCACGGCCGCTTCCGCCCGGGCCGCCCGTCTCTTTCGAATCATAGTCAAATAGGAGGAGGCCCGGGCATTGTCCGGTTGGAGGTTCAACGCGGCTATCATCTTCGCTTCCGCGCCGTTCACGTCGCCGCGTTCGTATAACGAGACGCCGGCGTTCGCTAGCGTTTCCGCCTCCCGGGCCAGGACGGCGTGAGCCTTCGCGCGGCCTTCCGCCGCTTCGGCGTCGTCGGGCGCCAACTGAAGAGCCCGTTTCCAGCTCGACGACGCGGATACCCAATTGCCGACGTCGGCGTAGCGCCGCGCGCTGGCTTTATAATCCTCGACCATACTGGCCACGCGGGCCTGGGCGTCTTTAAGGTTGGCCGCCGCCTCGACGTTTTCAGGCTCGAGGGCAAGCACCGATTCCCACCTGGTAACCGCCGTCGAGTACTCGCCGCGGCTGTACGCGGCCCGCGCCTGCGCCAACAACCTGGCGATCTCCTCTTTTTGACGCGCTTCCTCCTCGGCCAATTTTTCCTCGGCCCGCGCCAGGCCCGCGATCGCGGCCTCGTTCGTCGGGTCTATCTTCTCCGCCATGGAGTATTCCAGCGCCGCTTCGCTGAATTTACCGTCGGCGAAAAACGCCTCGGCGTTCCGAACGTGTTCCGCGACGAGTTCCTCGTTCCACCGGTCGCGTGCTTCTTCCAATTTCGACCCGGCCTCCGCGTTCTCCGGGTCCCAAACTAGTATCAGGTCCCAGGTATCCGCGGCGCCTTGATAATTCCCGGCGCCGTAGTAACTCTCGGCCTTGGCGGACAGCGAAGCGATCATTTCCCGGCGCTGCCGTTCGAATTCGGCCGTAACCTCCTCCGTAATGCGGCGCCTTTCCCGGCCGAAGACGTACGTAAAGCCGGCGCGGTAGGTGGTTTCCAGGTCGCCGTAAGGCGCCACCGCGAAGTCGAAGGAAAACCCGGCGACGTTCACGCCCAGGCCGCCGGTAAGGCCGGCGCCGTCCCCGGTATCCAGGCCGTAAATGTAACCGACCCGCCCCGAAATGAACTCGAACGGCGAAAACTCGGCGCCGCCTTTGTATAGGAAATCGTCTTTGAAGGGTTTCTCGGCCGCGCCGCACACTATTAGTTTGCGGCCGTATATCCGGTAACCGAAGCCCAATTCCGCCGTCATGGGCAAGGGGCTCGACTCTTCCTCGAACGTCACCGGCGGCCCGAGGTTCCTCGCCGCCAATCCCGCGCTCAACGACCGATGGGGCGCCCAATAAACGCCGACATCGCCCGCGACCCCCATAGCGGAAACGTCGTATATTTTTTGGTTTATTACTTTCGCGTTGGCGCCGAAAGCCAGAACGCGGCTTACCGGGTAAGCGTAACTCAAGTCGACGGCGACGTCGGTGGCGCCGAAAGTCCCTTCGGGTTCCTCGGGCGGGTTAACGGGGTCGGTGCGGAGTTCGAGGCCGCTGACGGTTAAGGCTCGCACGTCGCCGCCCAGCGTCCCCCACGCGAAAGGATAGGCAAAAGCAACGTATTCGTAACGCAAATCCTCGAGCCATTCGGCGTGCATCGCCGAAACCTCGGGCGCCTCCAGGTTCGCGACGCCCGCCGGGTTATACCCCAACGCGTTGACGCCTTCGGCCAGGCCGGCGTACGATTCGCCCATAGCTGAAGGCCGGCCGCCGACGCCGAGCGTCAAAAACGTTGCCGTCGTCTCGCCGCCGTTGGCGGCGGCTAGCGACACCGCGCATAACGTCAAAAGTGCCGGTAATGTTATTTTCGTGGCACCCATTTTTACGTTTGCCGCGGCGGACGCGGCGCCCCCCTATTAATATAATTAACCCGCTAATATTAACGAGTTGCGGGTTTGGAGTCAAGCGAAATTACCATCCCGCCCCTCCCCGTAAACCGGCACTTGACGCCGCGCCGTTATCCCGCCACGGCCGATAATCCTTTCGCCGCCCGCTCGAGCAAAGCCAAATCACTGTCGAGGAGACTTCGCATATCGACAAAAACCGCGTCGCCCGTCGCCCGGGCCAGGACCGGCGGCTCGAGCTGCCGGAGCGCCCCGCTTAGCGCGTGGGGGGAAAGGCGCTCGTGCCTTAACGCGACGACCGCCGTGGGCAGCCGCACGTACGGCAGCGTCCCGCCGCCGACATAGGACTCAGCTTCGGCCGTGCGTACCTCCAAACCGGCTACCCGGGCATCCCGAAAATGGCCCGCGGCCACAACGGCTAGTTCCTTCAGTTCGCCGAGCGAGCGTTTAAGCAGCCGATGCGTCGGAATCTCTTCCAACGCCGCTTCTCCCTGCAGGTACGCTTCCAACACCGCGCCGAGCAAAGCGTACGTCTCCTTGCCGGCCCGGACCGCCCGGTATAAACTATCTTGTCGCAACTCGCGGACAGCCGCCGCGTTACCCACCGCGATGCCGGCCTGCGGGCCGCCGAGTAATTTATCCCCCGAAAAACACACGACGTCCACGCCGGCATCGAGTAAACTCTCCACCGACGGCTCGTCCGCCGAAACCAATTCCGGGTATAACGACCTACTGAGTAAACCGCTGCCCAAGTCGTATAGGACGGGCTTCCCGTATTCGGCCGCCAGGGCTACTACTTCGTCGGGCCGCGGTTCCTCGTACCGGCCGCGAAAGTAGAAATTGCTGCGGTGGGCCAGGACCACCAGCGACGCGCCGCCGTCGAGGGCGCGCCGAAAATCCTCCACCCGCGTTACGTTCACCGTCCCCACCGGCATAAGGTCGACGCCGCCGGAAGCCATAACGGCGGGCAACCGGAAAGCGCCGCCTATTTCCACGAGTTGGCCGCGGCTAGCCGCGGCGGGCCGGCCGTCACCCAAAGCGTGCAGCGCGAGCAATACCGCCGCGGCGTTGTTATTGACCACCAACGCGTCTTCGGCCCCCGTCAACTCGCGCAGCGGCGCGGCGACCGACATATCGCGGTGGCCGCGTTCGCCGCTCTCCAAGTCAACCTCGAGGTTGCTGTACCCTTCTACGATATGGGCCGCGCGCCCGAGGACGGCGGCGCCCCATGGGGCGCGGCCGGCGCCGGTATGTAAAATTACCCCCGTGGCGTTGATTATCCGTTTAATACGCACCAATTTTTAGTATAATAAACCTAATTTATAAAATCAAGTTAATATCCCAAGTCTACGGTTGAAAAGCACCCCCGTTCATATTAGATTTTATAGTTATGCGGCGGGAATTGATAGCGATAGTCGGCCTTAGCTGCACCGGGAAGGGGAACTTGGCGACGGCGTTGGCCGACGCGTTGGGCGGCCCCGAAGCCGTTTCGATCGTCGCGTGCGACTCGGCGAAGATATACCGCGGCGCCGACGTCGGGACCGCCAAACTAACGGGCGCGGCGAGACGCGGTTACGAGTTCCTCATGGTGGACGTGGTCGAACCGGGCACCCCCTATAGCGCGGGCCGCTATATGGAAGAAGGGCGGGCGGCATGCGACGAGTTGTGGCGCCGGGGGAAATTGCCGATGGTCGTCGGCGGCAGCGGCCTCTACTTCCGCGCCCTCGTCGACGGGATCTGCGAGGCGCCACCCGCGGACGCCGCCGTCCGAGGCGCGTTGCGCGCGCGCCAGGCCGCGGGCGAGGACCTGCACGAATATTTAAGCGCGGTAGACGCGGCCGCCGCGGCCAGCATCTCGCCCTCGGACGAGAAACGCATCTTGCGCGCGCTCGAGGTATGGGAGTTAACCGGCGTCCCATTGACGGAAATTCATTCCAGGGGCGCGCGGCCGCTCGGCATCGACGAAATAACCGTCGTGGCTCTGGACGCGCCGCGGCGTTGGCTCGCGGACCGGATCGAGGCGCGGACGCGACGCATGGTCGGCGCCGGCCTACTTGCCGAAACCCGCGACCTGCTAGCCAAGGTCGACAATCCGTCGGCGCCTCCCCTCAACGCCATAGGGTACCGTCAAATGGTGCAACTCTTGCAGGGCGAGCTCGACGCGGAAACGGCATACGCGCTCGTCGGGCGCGAAACGCGGCGGCTGGCAAAAAGGCAACGCACGTGGCTAAAACGCGAACGCCGGGCCGTATGGCTGGACGCCGCAAAAGGTCCCGAGTCGCTAAGGGATGAAATTATTGAGCTTAGGCGAGCGTAGTTGAAAATTCGACGTATTTATGATAACATTAACCGTATTTATATTAAGAGGAGGTTTAAACGTGAATTTCTTAAAAGCCATAATAATTCCAAGCTTGGCGTTAAGCCTTGCGGCCGCCTTCTGCGGTTGTAAGAAAAAAGAGGAGGTCGTTACCGCCGAGACCGCGGCCGAGACGGCGGCTAAGACCGCGGCCGGGGAAGAAATCGCGTGCCCCGCCCCCGGCGAGGACCTCATCTGCAAAGAGTGCAAAACGCTCTTCATGACGGATGAGGAGTACGCGGCCCATATGGAAAAGAACCATCCCGAAAAATGGGCCCAAATGAAGGACAAGTTTTGGGAGATGCGTAAGGGCAAGGAGAGCGGGGCGGGAAAAAAGTAAACCGCGAAAGAGCGAAAAATGAGTCCGGCGGCCGCCCCGATTTTTAAGGGCGTCGCGCGGCAGGAGATGCGAAACGCCGACCGGTTTCAAGCGTCCCGACGTACGGTATGCCGATATACGAATTCAAATGCGAAGCATGCGGTGCCGTATACGAACGGTTGTGCCGCACGGCGGACGACGTCGAAGGGCGCTGCCCCGCGTGCGACTCGCCAAAGACCCGGCGGTTGATATCCCGCGTCGCGCCGGCGACGTCGAAACCGCGCGCCGGCGACGGGTGTAGTATCAAAGCGGGTTGAGGCCGCTGACGGGGGCGGCGGCAGGCCGCAGCGGCCAAAGCTTTTTAGAAAGATTTTTTAACGCGGCTCGGTTTAAACCTTTTGTAGATACCGGGGCAAAACGCGTATTGACGTAACGCGGCTCACGTCGCGCGAAAGGGTAATGTGCACTCTCGGCCGCCGTCCCGGGGGCGCGAGAACCGCTGACAAATAACTTCCTACGAATCGCCCGACTGCGATAATCCTCATCGGGAGCGGTTATCTATGAACGACGAAAAGTTCGAAAAATTCCAAAACCCGAGCGACGCACGACTGACGGAGATACTCAAGAGCCACAAAAACGTCGCCGTCGCCGGTTTGACGCCCAAACAAGAGACCCCGGCCAACCGCGTCGCGCGGTTCTTAAAACGCCACGGTTTTCGGATCTATCCGGTCAACCCGCGGTACGAATCCGTGCTGGGCGAAATTTCGTGGCCTTACATAAGGAACATACCCGAATCGGTCGACATCGTCGACGTGTTCCGCAGGCCCGAACACCTGGGGGGCGTTATTGAAGACGCGGTCGGGTTGGGCGCCAAGGTCATCTGGCTGCAACTCGGCGTAATCGACGAGGAATTCGCGGCCCTGGCGCAAGAGGCCGGCCTCGAGGTCGTCATGAACCGTTGTATGAAAAAAGAGTACGAACGGCTGGTACTCTTGCGCAGGGTGCGGTAACGGTGGCCGTCGAAGAACACGAACTCGCCATCGTGGGAGGGGGCCCCGCCGGCTTGACCGCCGGCATTTACGCGGCTCGCGACCGGATGGACGCAATGCTGCTGGAAGCCAAACCCCTAACCGGCGGACAGATCGTACTTACCGATATAATCGAGAACTACCCCGGGTTTCCGGACCCGCTCTCCGGCGCGGAACTTATGGAGAGGATGCGGAAGCAGGCGGAACGCTTCGGCCTTAAGTTCGCGACCGCCCAAATAAAAAGGGTCCGCGCCGACGGCGACGAATACCTGCTCGAGAGCGCCAAAGCGGATTACCGGGCCAAGGCCGTCATCGTCGCGACCGGGACCGAAAGCCGCAGGCTCGGCGTGCCGGGCGAGAGCGAATTCTGGGGGATGGGCGTAACCACCTGCGCCACGTGCGACGGCCCCCTCTACCGCGACAAGCCGGTGGCGGTCGTGGGCGGCGGCGACAGCGCCGTGAAGGAAGCCGTTTACCTCACCAGGTTCGCGAGCAAAGTCTACGTGATACACCGCCGGGATAAATTGCGCGCCGAGAAGATAATACAAGAAAAAGCGTTCGCCAGCGAGAGAATCGAATTTTTGTGGGGGTCCGTCGTAACCGAGATGCTCGGCGACGCCGACGGCCTCACCGGCTTGAAAATTAAAAACGTCGAGACCGACGGCGAAAGCGAGCTCGCCGTAGACGGCGTCTTCCTCTACGTGGGGGTCGACCCTAACACGGCCTTCGTAAAGGACCTGGTGAAGGTCGATGCTAACGGCCTCATCGTAACCGACGAAGACATGCGGACCAGCGCGCCCGGCATCTTCGCCGCGGGCGATTGCCGCTCGAAAACCCTCAAACAGGTCGCGACCGCGGTAGGGGACGGCGCCGCGGCCGCGTTCTCGGCGCAGGACTACCTCACCGGCGGGCCTTATGGCGGCGGCCGCTAAGGTCCTGTTGGGAGCGCTGATAGGCGGCGCGCTGGGGTTCGGTTGGGGTTACCTGACGCGTTGCGTCGGCTCGGCTTGACCCGCCACCTCGAGCCCGTGGCTCACGGGCGGCTTGGGCTCCATAATAGGTGTATTATTCGCGGCGTTGGCGCGGCGGTAGATGCTTAAGTTGGGCATAGCCTTTTTGCTCGGGGGCGCGGGATTCGCCACGGGGTACTTTTTCCACCAGCTCGCGCTCGCGCCGCGGGGCCTCGCGCCTTGAGCCAGCCAGGGCTCGCCCTGGGTTACCGGGGCCATCGTCGCCGCCGTCGGCGTCATCGTCGCGTTGACGATAAAGACAAAATAACGGCGAATAAAAAAGCCGGCCTCGGGGCCAATAATAATAATATAAGTACTAACCACGGCGGTCGGAGAACTTTAACGCTCCAGGGAGAGGGGGGCGAAAACGAGATGTCTAAAGTAACACTCCCCGACATACCCGAATATTTAACGACTAACCGGTTAATATACTACGCAGACGATAAAGAAATAAATCTGCACAACGTTAAAATATATTTAAATAACCCGTTTGAGATATTAATAGAAGCCGAAGGAGACGAAACAGGCGATATTAAAGGATACCCGGATTATAGAAGCCCGCTAAAATTCCCGACGGATGAAGGATGGGACGTAGAAATAGACAATATATTTATTAACAACGTTAGGACACATATAGAAGTAAGGAAACCAATAGAGGTTAAAGTAACCGGCGACACAACCAAGTTAAGAGCCGTTAAAGGCGCATTAGGTGAAGACGAGGACGTAGAGGTTTACCTACCGATCGGCGATTTCCATTGGTATTCGGGTCAAGACCCGGAAAACCCGATATTCAGACTCGGGTATTTACACTTCGAACCGGAACCTTTAGCGAATACTAAATTATGTGAACTTAACCAGCCGAATATCGAAGGTTATTCGGCCGCATTAGTATACAGAGGTCTGCTAAATACGGCGAGGGCATTTATAGGAAAAACTTGGGACGATTTCTATTGTTTAATATCCTTAGGATTGGGCCGATGGGCGACCGCGAGCCATAAATTTATACATTATAGAAACGCCCTCGAAGTCGAAATCATACCCGGTTTGAAACAAAAGGCCTTTTATGGGCCGTTACAATTCTACGGGCAAAATAAAATCGAGACATACATCAACCCGTGTTTCGATTCTTACCTGAAATATAAAACAGAACTGGATTTCAAGAAGCTCATAGATTGGTACATACTTATGAACCAAACCTCGTCTTTGCATCTAAAATTTTTAATAGGGGTAGTATTGCTCGAAGCGTTGAAGTACGCCTACGCGAAAAATATAATACGTAATTGCGAAAAAAAGGATTGTCCTTTCGTTAATGCCGGGGGTAAATCTTACGCGCCTAAGCGACTTCTAAAAGCCATTAAAAAACAATTCCGCGTAGAAGACGGCCGGTTCGTCAAGTTGTTCGAAAAATTCCGTAACCAAATAATCCACGAGGGCGGCTTCTCGGAAAACAGTGATTTTAGGTTTCGTGACGCGTTTATATTACAAAATTCTATAGCTAAATTATTGTTCAAAATATTGGGTTACGAAGGGGAAATAGAAGAACAAGAGTTTTGCGAATTTTAAATAAATTAGTTATTTTAAACGGCGAATCCATTAATAAAAAACAAAGCCGGCCCGAGGCCGGTTTTTTTAATTAGGTCGGACTTAAACTACGTAAACATATGACGGGCTCGCGGGCGAGCATTTCACGTAACGGCGCTAAATCCGGTAAACCCAAAATTTCGGAGAATAGCGCGTCTATTTTCACCCGGACCGGGTCGTCGGCGATATCGGCGAGACTAAGGAAAGGTTCTTCAGATAGCGAATCGAAGACCGATGCCAAACGATCTAACTTTTTTCTGGGTAACGTACCGAAATCGAAAACCGGTAGGCGTAATAAACTAGCCTTTTTAAATTTAACCCATGCGCCCTCCGTTTCCTCCCTATTATATAATAGGATTAAGATACCTAAAGAAGAATTCAACCATAACACCAAACCTTTTTGAAAACCACTTTTCGTATGCCTAAGCTTAAGAGGCCACCAAACGTTAGACAACACAGGTTCGGAAACTAAAATCGCTGGTAATTTTTGCGTATTCAACCTTAGTCTTTCAGCGATAAGCAAACGGCATGCAGAACCCCACAACAATGAAACGTCCCTTAAATTTCTACCAGGTTTAGGCTCGCTCAAAGGTTCTAAGAAAGCGTTGGGTTCCTGTTGTAGCGTAGTTACTTTTTCCGAATCGTGATTCCAAAAAGCTTTATAAGCAGTAGCGCCTAGAGATAACGAAAAACCGTCATGCATATCCCTAACGTCGAATCCTAAAACGGCGAATTCGCTTAACGGTTGCAAGGATAAACTAACGGGCCTCTCGCCGGGTAAAGCGAAGTAACTATCGCGCAAACCCCAGATTATTCTAATAAGGCCCGATTGCGCAAAAGCGGCGGGCCCGAGCCAATGGCGGTCGCCCTTAAAATTATCCCACCGTACCGAAATCGCTTCGCCGAATTTTTTATCGCCGACTACGATTGACAAAGCGCCGCGGTCGTAAGGTTCGTCTACGGACGGTACCTTCTTTGTCGCGACGCTGCGCGCTACCGCCAAGGCCTCGAACGTCGTTCCGGGGTTTTTCCAAAGGTTAACGAAAACGGTTCGCCCGGGGTTTTCGCCCGTGCCCGCGACCTTCTTTGCCACCAACAGCGTTTCGCTTAAGCTCGTATTCTCGGAGAAATTCCATTGGCCGGGGTCGTGGCTGACAATTACATATTCGAGCTCGTAACCCTTCTTAATTAAATCGCGCGACTTCGACCACGCGACGCCCGATAAAAACGCTTTAGGTAATACTAATGCTAGTTTGCCCCCGACCTTTAACGCCTTATCCGCGACGGCTATGAAAGGCGAACCTAAACCTGCCGTCAGGTTCGTATAGTCGTTATATTTAGACTTGTTTAAGACTTGTTTAAGTCGCTTCTGTAATTTTTCCCGCTCTTCCGTAGGAAAAGAACCGAAGAGGAGATTGCCGCCGACGGACCTCGTAAAAGGAGGGTTCATTACGCATAAGTGTAATTCCGGCAACTTAACGGCGGTTTCTTCGGTATTGCTAGGGCCTACCGCAATCGCCGTTCCGCCGGTACCGAATAAATCTTGGCCCGTTGTAATTACGGGCGACCTAATAAAATCCAACGAACCTAAGGCCTTCATCTCTCCCCCCAGCGGCAGCGTATATAACCCCATATTATTAACGGGCGTGCCCGCGGACCTCATCGCGAGCGATGACGCCGTCAAATGCAGCGCGGAAGTCAAAACGTCAAAACCCTTGATCACGTCTTCGATTAATACCGTATGTAATTTTTCTAAGTCCGGTTTTACGTCGCGCAACGGGGCATATCGTACGTAGTTATCGGCGATGCTTTCGGCCGCGGCCATCAGTAGGGTCCCGGTTCCGCAAGCGAAATCTCCCACGCGTAAAGCGCCAACCTTTTCCAAATCGGCCCAATCCAAAGGCCATCGTTCCGGGGCCAGCGCCAATTTTAAAAGCAACGTGGCAGCCGGGACCGAAGTATAAAACGCGCCTAAATATTTCGCGTCCTCTAAAAGCGAATGGTAAACCCTCCCCATTAAATCGTGCCTTAACGCCGCGCGTTTTTGTATTATCCGCCTGACTACTCCGGCATGTGATTTCAGTACCCGTTCCAGATTCCTACTGGCGGGTATCTTCCTTAATACGCGACCCGCGACGTAATAAATGGGATGGTAATTGATCTCTTCGATGATAAAACGCCAATGGTCGACCAACGCCATTTGGACATCCGGACTCCCCCCGAATTCGAGCAGCGAAGTTACCCGTTCGTTGCGTTCGGCTAAAATTTCCTGGAAAACCATAGCATTGAAAACAACCAGCGCCGCCACCCCCGCGGTTGCCTGCTCCACCCGTCTACTATCTCCAGCTTTTTTAGGCTTCGCCGGTTGTATCTCCAAAGCGCTCGCGACGCGCTTTAATACCGCCGGCCTGTCGGTTAGATGCTTCGCGAGTTCCGCGTTAGCTTGCCTTATATAATTAACCGCTTCGGTTACTACATCCTCCTTCACCAATTCTTCATGCGTTCTACGGAATAAATTATCGATAAAAGATAAGTCCCCTTCCACGAAACCGCTTTCCCCATCCTCGGTTACAACCGCGATTTTCAACGGGGTACTTGCCATCTCCCTTTTCAATTCTTTCAAGTCCCGCGCAACCCGCAATACGCCCGGGTAATCAACCGCTATAGCGATATGCGCCAATCCTTGTTCGACTCTTCTCCTCGCGTCTTCGATTACCAAACTATTTTCTATTTTACCTTCGATGGCGACGGTTAACCCTTCATAATCTACCCATACGTCCGGTAAACGCCTTTTCTTGCGTATAATATCCCTTATTATTTGTTCCGGCAACGAAGCGATCCCCCTCTCGTTAAGGAGCTCCGCTAAAACGACGTTAATAACTTCTTCCCGATAACGGGCTTCCATATTTTTCCTCGATGTCCTAATTTTTTATTATTGGCTTATCCTTCCAAGCCGTACCGCGCCGCTTCCAGCACCACCATTTTGTCCCACCATCCAAGCCGCCCTTCGGCGGCCTTCATGACGGCGCGAGAGCTGATGTCCAGGCCGAAGAGCGCCGCGGCGAAGGCGTCCACCTCCGCCGGCTTAGCGCCGGCGACGACGATACCCAGATTCTCGAGGTCGTCGTAGCGGTCCCCCCAGTCGGTTTCGTACGCGCCGCCCGCGCGCACGCGCACGGCGTGGAATATCCCCTCGCACGCGCCGACGACGCGGAAGAACGCGCCGTACAACAGGTGGGCGTCCGTTATCGCGTCCGGGAGACGCTCGTGGTAGGCGCCGCGGTTCGGCTCGGGAATAAGGCCGAACATATTCTTGAGCGAGAGGCTGAAACCGGGGGCGTCGGAGGTTGGGTCGGGGACCTTCACGCGCGCGAGGTCCAACAGCGGCCGGCCGCGCCACGCCAGGAGCTTAGCCGGCATGGCGCCGTATAACTCGTCGAAGGCCAGCGGCGTCCCGGCGCCCTCCAGCGCGGCGCGCACCTCCGCGGCGGGAGCGGCGCGCCCGGCCCAAACTTCGTCCGTGACGTTAACGTACGTCACGTCGTCGCGCGCGAGCACGGCGTCAAGGCCGAAGCGGGCGAAGTACGCGGCCTCCTGTTCGCGAATCCAATCCCAGTTCTCGCGGCCGTTTTGGGGGGTTATCCGGCGCGAACCGTCGTTGCGCATGGCGGCGTGACCTTCGATTATTATTTTCTCGCCGTCGACGGCGTCGCACGCCAGCGCCAACGTCGCGGCGTCGGTGAACTGGCCCGGGTACGGGCTGAACCAGTTGGCCTTTATCAAGACCGGGCCCTCGGCGGCGCCGAGCATCCGTAATATATCCCGCACCGGCGCGGCGTCGCGTACGCCCCGGGCGAAATAGAGGTCTTGCCGAATCTCGTGCACCCGCGAGCCGTCGTAAACGGGCACCTCTCAGCTCCCCTTCTTCTTTTTGGCGCCGGGGGGTTTGGGGGCCGCCTTTTCCTCGGGCCGTTCCCCGACCGCGCTATCGGCTTCAGCCGCGCTGGTTTCCGCCGCCGCGGCCTCTTCGCCGCCCTCGCCGGAAGGTCCCGGCGGCGGTTGGGCCTCGCTCGCGGCCGGGGCGGCCTCTTTCGCCGCGGCCGGCTCGCGCTTGCGCTCGTCGACGAAATTGAGCTGAAGTTCGGTTATCAGGTTGGTCAAGACGCGCCGCTCGCGGTCGGTCAAATTGCCTTCCGTCTTTTTGCGGAACATGAGGAGCACGTCTATGGTGCCGCGGGCGGCGTCCAGGTCCCGCTCGATTTTGCCGGTAAAGGGGTTCGCGATTTTACCCATCTGCTGCATCGCGGCGGCATGAAACGAGTACATTATGGAGAGGAACAGCGCCTCGTCTCTATCGAAGGTATCGCCGTTAGCCATGGGGCCTCCTCTCGGGGCGGCGGCCGACGTTACGCCAAGACCTCGCCCACGACGTCGAAACTCCCGGGCGGCGGGATTATGAAAATCCCCTGACACGCGTCGCGCACCCGCGCCAAAAGTTCGCGCGCGATCGCCAATCCCTCGGCGCGCCCGGCGTCCTTGCCGCGGGCCGCGGCGGCCTCCATTCGCGCCAGCGCCGCCGGCGGCACGTCGATGCCCGGGACCTCGTAGTGTAAAAACTGCGCATGGCGGAACGATTTGAAGGGCAATAGGCCGAGGATAACGGGTATAGGCGGCTCGCCGTATCGTTCCAGGAAATCGAACCAAACCGCCGCGTCGTAAAAAGGCTGGGTCATCGCGAAATCGGCGCCGGCCTCCACCTTTTCGCGGAAACGTTGGTACTCGCGGTCGAGGTCCTGCGCGCCGGGGTTCAAGGCCACGCCGACCGTTACGTCGAACGGTTCGCCTATCGGTTTGTCGGAGAGGTCGGCCCCGGAACGCAATTTGGTCACGAGGCGCACGAGGCCGGTGGAGTCGAGGTCGAAAACCGACGTGGCTTTCGGGTAATCGCCCACCTCCGACGGGTCGCCCGTCAAGGCGAGGATTACGCCGATTCCCAACGCCGCGGCGCCGACGAGCTCGGACTGGAGGCCCAGCAGATTGCGGTCGCGGCACGTAAAGTGCAGTATGGTTTCCAGCCCCACTTCCTCGCGGATGATATGGGCCAGCGCCACGGACGACATCCGTACTTGGGCCAAGGGGTTATCGGCAACGTTTACGGCGTCGACCCCCAACTCCTTAAGGCGCGCGGCCCCCTCCACCGCCCGGCCGCAATCGGCGCCGCGCGGCGGGTCGACCTCCGCGGTGACGACGAACTGCCGGCCCAGTTTATCGGCGAAGCGGCCGCCCTCGACGCGCGCGGCCGGCTTAGCCAAACCCGCCGCCGGCATTTCGCCGACCGCCGCCGGGGCGGCGCGACGCGCGGGCCGCAATCCCGCGAGCGCTTTCGCCATCGCCTCCACGTGGCGCGGCGTCGTGCCGCAGCAGCCGCCGAGGACGTTTACGCCCAGCTCGGCGAACATGCCGGCATACTCGCCGAAATATTCCGGCGTGGCGCCGAAGACCGCGCGACCCCCCACGCTCGCCGGGTACCCGGCGTTCGGCATAGCGCTCAAATACCACGTCGCGGCCGTCGGCGGCTCCGCCAGAACCCGCTCCGCCACGACGTCGTAGGTCTCCTTGGGGCCGAGGTTGCAGTTCAAGCCGACGACGGTTGCGCCCCCGGCCACGAGAGACGTGAAGGCGACGACGACGTCGTCGCCGAACTTCGTCGTCCCGTCGGGGAGGAACGTCAACGAGACGACCGCCGGGAGTTCGGTCAATCCCCGCCATACCGCCAGGGCGATCTCGGCCTCTACGAGCGAAGACATCGTCTCGATAATTACGAGGTCTACGCCGCCTTCGAGGAGGCCGGTCATCTGGTCCCGGAAGAGCTCCCGGGCCTCGTCCTCGCTCAGATACCCGAAAGGTTTCATCAACGCGCCCAGCGGCCCGACCGAACCGGCGACGAAGGCTTCGCCGGCCGCGGCCTTCACGGCGAGGGCCGCCGCCCGTCGATTCAACTCTACGACGCGGCCTTCTAAGTTGAAGCGGCTTAGCTTGACGCCGTTAGCGGCGAAGGAATTGGTCTCGAGGAGGCGCGCCCCGGCCGCCAAGTACTCGGCGTGCGCGCCGGCGACGAGGTCGGGCCGGGTGGCGTTAAGCTCCTCGAGGCAACGCCCCGCCTCGACTCCTTTGGAATATAAGTACGTTCCCATAGCGCCGTCGGCGACGACGACGTTCTGGGCCAGATATTCTCGGAACGATATCGCGGCCATGGCCAAAGGTTTCCGTCGGGGGTTAAGCCGAAACCGGCGCGCCCCTCGCGGCGCAGCTAAAATAATAACGACACCCGACGGCGCGACCCTCAATAATTATATCAAAAAATCCCGGCCGATAGGCGCAATAAAGGAGAGACGAGAAAGCCGCCCCGAAGGGCGGCTTGACGGGTCGATTCATCGCTACTTCTTAGGTGTCGTCTTTTTAGGCTTGCTTTTCTTCTTGGTTGCCATTGCGGGCCGTCACCTCCTCTCATGTAACCGACGATTAACGCCGACTACAACAAGAAAACCCGCAAGACACGAACCGTTAATAATTGACCCGGAACTCCTCATAACACCCGAGCACTTCGGGCACCGGGCCGACGCCCGTACGACGTTACGACGCGACACAACGTTACACTTCGACGTCCGAATTCCAATTCCACGGTTTTTAGCCGGGTCAGGGCCGGCTCCGCTTCAACGTTTATAAACACGTCGTTATAGATAATTACAGCAAAAATATTATTTACGTTAACGCCCACGTTCCCCCCTAACGCCTACGCGGGGCTTCTATCCCCGCCCCCGCCCCAACCCAATCCTACTGCAGTCGGAAACGGCCGACGCCCGGTCCCAACCCCTTCACGGCCCCCAACGCCGTTCCAGGGGAAGGGCCGCACCCGCGGCCCCTCCCCACAGGTCGCTATCGGTTTCCGGCGCTGCATCAAGCCGGCGAAGAGGTCCCAGGCGTGGTTCCACGTTGACAGCCGAATCCGAAAGCTACTTCTTCTTGGTAGCGGCCTTCTTCTTCGTGGTCTTCTTCTTGGCGGTAGTCTTCTTCTTAGCCGGCTTTTTGGTAGTGGCTTTCTTCTTCGTCGCCATCATCTCACCACCTTCCGCTAAGGAGAGCCCGAGATATCCATGCCCTACCCGGGCCAAAGCCCTGCTCTCTTGCTCCGGGCCGCCGCGCGCCGGCAGGTGCGCTTTACGCCGGCCGCCCGGGGGTGGGCGGAATTACCTTTTAGTCATACCGCACGTCTTCTTGGTAGTTGACTTCTTTTTAGACGTTTTCTTCTTGGTCGCCATGAGGGCGCGTTCACCTCCTCTCGCGCGGCCGCGGCCCAACTAGCCGCACCTCGTAAACCCGCACGCGCGACACGTCAAACACCCCTCGGCGATTTCCAAGAGGCCGGAGCACTCCGGGCATTGGGGGCCGACGTTAGCGAGTTCTTTCAACATTCGTTCCCGCCGCATGGCTTCCATTTCCTCCGCGACGGGCGGGGCGTCGAAAAGCGGCGTCGTCTTCGCCCCCATATGACGTTCAATAACGATGCCGATGGCGTCGGGGCAGCTCAATATGGCTTCGCCGTTTTGCCACGTCGGCATCGGGCATCGAATCCCGCGAAGCTGTTTTACTATAGACTTGACGGTTACGCCGGCGCGGAGGGCGAGCGATATGAGCCGCGAGGAGGCCTCGGAATGCGACGAAATGCACCCGCCGGACTTCCCCATTTTGGCGAATATCTCGCACAGGCCGTCCTCGTCCCAATTCAACGTCACGTACAGGTTGCCGCACCCGGTGGCCACCTTCTCCGTAATGCCGTGCGTAACGGGAGGCCGGGGCCTGGGCGCCACGCCCAACTGGCGGGAAGGGGCGCTTTCGGCCTCGGCCTCTTTAACCGCCGCCTCCCCGACGTTCAACACCTGCGCCGACCTCGAGCCGTCGCGATAGATAGTCACGCCTTTGCACTTCAACTCGCACGCCAACAAGTACGCGTTTTCCACGTCCTCCAAGGCGGCCGATTGCGGGAAATTGATGGTCTTGGATACGGCGTTGTCGGTGTGCTTTTGGAAAGCGGCCTGAATCCGAACGTGCCACTCCGGCGAAACGTCGTGCGCGGTCACGAAAATACGCTTTAACTCGTCGGGTACGTCGTCGCGTCGCTGGATCGACTCGCCGCGAGCGAGGCTTTCGAATAAGTCCTCGCTGGCGATGCCGGCCGCCTCCGCCGCCCGGGCGAAAAGCGGGTTGACCTCGACCAGCGTATCGTCGTCGAGCACGCGCCGGTAGAAGCACAGCGCGTAGATGGGCTCGATGCCGCTGGAGGCGCCGGCGATAATGCTGATCGTGCCGGTGGGCGCTACGGTCGTGGTGGTGGCGTTGCGCAAGCGGGCGGCGCCCGGGCGGTCGTAAACGCTGCCCCGGAAATGGGGGAAGACTCCCCTCTCCTCCGCCAGCCGCGCCGACGCCCGCTTCGACTCCAGGTCGACGAACTCCATCACCTGCCGCGCGACCTCCTCCGCTTCCTCGGAGTCGTACGGTATCCGAAGTTTAATAAGGAGGTCGGCGAAACCCATAACGCCCAGGCCTATCTTGCGGTTGGCCTTGGTATTCTCCTCTATCTTGGCCAGGGGGTAGCGGTTGACTTCTATCACGTCGTCGAGGAAGCGGACCGCGGCGTGAACCGTGACG
>CAZLXP010000010.1:0-43329 GCA_964563535.1 uncultured bacterium
GGTATGCATGCCGCCCGGTATAAAAATTCTGCTTGACCCGCTAGTTTATCTTGGATATACTGAGCGCGTAACGGGCGATTAGCTCAGTTGGCTAGAGTACTTGCTTGACATGCAAGGGGTCGCAGGTTCGAGTCCTGCATCGCCCACAAACCCCCGCCAGGGGGTTTTTTATCGGGTGAAAAAGCGAAGGAGCTTTGCGCCGGCGCTAGGCGGGAAAAGAACGCGGTATCGTCAAGCGTTTTCGGGGGTTTTTCCCGATAGTAATTTATAAGCCCGGTACCCCGGCCTCGGTTTCCCCTTCCTCGTCGGGCGGCGCGTTTTCTTCTTGGGGCGCGGGTTCTTCTTCCGGTTCGAACTCGATATACCCCTCTTCTTCGGGTATGACGACGTCGGGCGGCGGCGGGCCTCCGGCGAAGAGGAACGATACCGAAGCCAAATGCGAATCGCCGAGGGGGCCGCCGACTCGCATACAATAATCGAACCGGAAGGTATTTATATAAAAGCCCACGCCCGTCCGCGGCCTTTCGTCGCCCGTGTAATAACCTCCGCGGAGGGCGACGTATTTTACGGGCGTAAATTCGACGCCGGCGCCCGCGTCGTAGAACGCCTCTCGCGTGACTTCTATGGACGCGACCGGCGAGACGACGTTGAAGAGGTTATAGCTGGCTCCGAGCTCGAACGTCAACGGCGGCGCGTTTTTCAGCGATTTCAGCTGAAAATTAGGGGCCACGACGTTTCGGGCGACTGCCCCTAAGTTGAGGTCGTTCCATGGTTTGTAGGTCGCGCCGAGGTCTAAGCCGAAACCGGAATCGTCGTAGTCGGCGACTTCCCGGGTGACGTTTTTAAGCGCCAGGCCGAGAGCTCCCGCGCGCCCCAGCGAGTGAGCGTACCCGACATATAACTCGACGTCGGTATCGGCGAAGGTGCGGCCGGTGAGGCCTTTATCGTTCGCTTCGTATATATCGCCGGCGCGCCGGTACGCCACCGCGGCCGCGAGCGTTCCCAAAGAACCCGCGCCGCCGACCTCCTCTCCCATAGAATAAAGCAAAGGTTTCGCGACGACGGCGTCGCCCAACGTAACGCCGCCTATCTCGGCGAAGGGTGCGCCGTAGGCGAAGGAGATCTCGGTGGCGTCGAGGGCGGCGAGGCCGGCGACGTTCCAATATACGGCCGCGGCGTCGTCGGCGAGGGCGCCGTACGCCCTACCCAGCGATTCCGCCCGGGCCCCCAAACCCCAACTGGCGGCCGCGTCGGCGCCGCCGCCGGGGTTCCTGTCCCAAGCTAAAGTTATATTGGCAAAAGCGGCTGCGGCCGCCGCCACGGCGATTTTTTTCGTCGGCATCATATTTTTAAATGAAAGCGAGCGCGACGCCTATGGCGGCGGCGTATATGAACGAAATCAATATGTCGGCAGGGTAAACGTTTTTATAGTGGGCCTCGTTACCCCGGAGCGTTACTACCTGGTAAAGCCGTAGGAGGTCGGGTACGGGCGCGACCAAGAGAAACGCCGGCGTAAGTTTGAGACCGAGGACGACGGCGGTAACGACGACGGCCCTCGAAATGACGCCGGTGGTTTTCTCGTAAAGCAGTATGGGCCGCGTTCGGTAATCCTTCCGGAAAGTCATCTTCACGAAAAAGACGAATATGGTGCCGGCGAACGTCGCGGCCAGGCCGCCGATTACGTACAGTACGAAGGGGGCGTTGAAGTAGTATTGCGCGACGATATCGGGCAGCGGTACGGGTTGCAAGCTCCGGCAAAGAAACGCCACCCCCGCGATTAGCGCGAGGTGCGCCCCCTGGTCGGCGACCCACATAAAGATATTAGTTTTGCTGACGGTGTCGATTAGGAAGTGCAGGACGATCGTGACGCCGAACGCGACCCATAGCTGCCAATGCGCCAGGTACGGGTAAAGTAGGAAAAGGCCCGCGAGGGCGTGAATGGCGACGTGTAGTAAACCCCCGAACTTATATTTGTAGCGGATCTCGAAGACCAGGTTCGACTGGAGCGGATAATCCGCGATCAAAAACGCGGCGATTAGCCAGAGGAGGATATATTTGAATTGGTCCAAGGATTAAGGCGCGGCCGAGGCGCTACAGGCCGAACTCTTCCTTCATTTCGAGGTAATTCATGAAGCGTTCCAGGCTGTCGGCCGATTTGATCATCATAACGTTGTTCTCGAACCTTATTATGCCGGCTCGTCGTAGGGTTTCCAAAACCTCCTCGGCTTTCTCCAGCGGCAAGCCGGTCATGCTAACGAGCTCTTCGAGCGTCTCCTTCCGATCCATTACGACGCCCTGTTCCGAGGGGGTCCCCCGCTTGGACATTAACAGTAGAAGGGTGCCCGTCACGCGGGAGTGATTGTCCCGCATGAGGAGGGTTTTAATCTGCCGGTCGGCGGCGCGCAGGCGTTCGCTCATCTTGCGGAGGATCGACATGATTATTTTAGGATTGGTCTTAATTTGCGATTCAAAAATGTCCTTCGAGAGGACGAGGACCTTGGCTTCCGCCGCCGCCGTCGCGCTCGCGGAACGGGGTTCTTTATCTATTATTGCCATTTCGCCGAAAAAATCTCCTGCTTTTAGGACGGCTAGCGTAGTTTCCCGTTCGCGTATCCGCTTGTGGATCCGGACTTCGCCCTCTTGGATTATGAACATCGTTTCGCCGACGTCGCCCTCCCGGACGATAAGTTCGCCCGGCTGGTAAACCCGACCGTACCTTTTGAAAACCTCTTCGCTGATGTTGAGCATAAGGCCGTACCTCTTGTTGGGTTAGCTTTGAAGCGATTATAGTATTTTACCGGCTTTTTGTAAAGAATAAATCCTAAAAGTAAAGCCGCCGGTCGAGGGGGTTTTGAGGAGCGGTCCCGCACCGATAATTTAAGCTTGACGGGGCGGGCCTTTTTTGCTAATTTTTGGCCGCGGTTTAGCGAATATAAGGCGCCGTATCCTAAATATAAGCCGGGTGAAGGCTTTTAGAAGGAGGAATGCCGTAAAATGGCGTACAAGATAACCGAAGACTGTATCGCGTGCGGTGCATGCATCCCGGAATGCCCGGAAGAGGCCATCTCGGAAGGCGACCCCATCTACGTCATCGACCCCGATAAATGCGACGAATGCGGCTCGTGCGCGGACGTGTGCCCGGTCGATTGCTGCGTTCCCGAAGACGAGGGTTAAAGTCGCGGCCTTGCGCGGGATTATCCCCCGGCAATAACGGCGCCGTCCGCTCCCGGGCGGCGCGATTTTTTATGGCCGATCCCGTCATCCCAAAGAGATTTATCGGCGCCGAGAACACGGCCTATTTGGGCGACCAATGGCGCGAAGCGGGCGCCCTCGCCGGTTTCGAGTCCGCCATCGACGAGGGCCCGGGTCTGTTTTTGGCCGCGGTGGGGGTTCTGGTCGTCGTTGCCGCGGCTTTATTCGCCTTATTTTGGTACTTTACGGCGCCGCGTTTCGGCGCATTTTCGCCCGTTTTGCCGCGGATAATTTTATACGTCGGCGGGCTCTCGGCGCTGTATTTGGCGTTAGAATACCTGGGCGTAGTAGCGACGGCGTATTCGGGAAAGAGTTTTCTTTTGCCGTTGGGCCGGTCCAGCCGCATGATTATCAAATTGGTTTCGCCGGCCCGGCGGTTCGCTCGACTCTTCGGCTCGAGCCGCGACCGCATGGCGCACTCCGCGGTCGTGGTGTCGAACGCGGTTACGCGTGCGGCGAACCGGAAGGCCACAAGACGCGGCCCGGTTTTGGTGCTTTTGCCGCGGTGCGTACAACGGCCGGAATGCAAGCAACCCCTCGTTAACGACGTGGATAGCTGCCGCCGCTGCGGCGAGTGCCCCGTCGCGGGAATTTTGGAGCTGCGGGACGAGTACGGCGACGTCGTTATGGCGGTTTTAACCGGCGGCAGCGTCGTCCCCGGCGTCGTACGGCATTTCGACCCCCGCGCCGTCATAGGCGTGGCGTGTGAGCGCGAGCTGATATCGGGCATATACGTCGTGGGCGACCGCCCGGTCCTCGGCGTCGCTAACCAAAGGCCGGAGGGGCCGTGCCGCGGAACGACGTTGGACGTAGCGGAACTTCGCCGCGCGGTCGACGTATTCGAAGTCAAGGTAGCCGCGGGTGGTTCGTAATACCGGAACGCCGGTAGGACTCTTAGCCGGCGGTCCGTCAGCTGGTCCGTTCGATTTTATTTCGGAGGAGTCCGTCAAGGCCGGTATGAGCGGAATATGGGCCGCGGCGTTAACTATTATTTTCAAGGAGAGGTGCTATGCGGATAAAGATTACGGCGAATATTATTATGGCGACTGCCGTCTCGGCCGGGGCGCTGTTTAACCCGGCCGCGGAAGAGGTGGCGGAACCGCGCCTTTACACGCCGCACCTCTACGACGGCGCAAAAGGCGCGAGCGACGTCGTGCCCGTGCCCCACGATTACGACGTCAGGGAGTACGTGATAAACGTAAGGCTATACGACGTCGAGAAGAAGATATCGGGCAATTGTAAAATAACCGCCTCGAGCTCGAAGAACGACCTTCGGAAAGTCCAATTCAATCTCGGGAACGATATGAGCGTTTCCGCCGTTAAGCAGGGAGAGGCGAGTTGCTCGTTTACCCACCCGGGCGACGTCCTCGAGGTTACGCTGGCGGCGCCCAAACAGAGGGGCGAAAATTTCATCTTGACCGTATATTATAGCGGCCAACCCGAAGACGGCCTTTATTTCACGAGTAAGGGCGTCTACGTCTGCTCGGCGATGGAGGAAGCGCAGCATTGGTTCCCCGGTTACGACCTGCCGAACGACAAGGCCGACCGCGTCGAGTTGGTCGTTACGTGTCGCGACGACTGGTACGTGGCTGCGAACGGCGTCCTAAAGTCTGAAAAGGCCAACCCCGGCGGAACCAAAACGTTTACGTGGGTTACCGACCACCGCATCGCGACCTATCTTATCAGCATCTCCGGCGCGTATAACTATTCCCGCTTCGGCGCGAGTTGGAGCGGCGTCCCGGTCAAGTATTACGTCTTCCCCGAGCACCGCGCCAACGCCGAGATCTGTTTCGAGCACGTCGCGCGGATGATGAACTTCTTCTCCAACAGGTTCTGGCGTTACCCGTTCGACGACGAGAGGTACGGCATCGCCGAAGCCGAAATGGGCTTCTTCGGCGCGATGGAGAATCAAACGTGCATTACCTTAAACCAGAGCTACGTGCGGCCCAACCACACCTCCGATAACGTCCTCGCCCACGAGCTAAGTCACATGTGGTGGGGCGATTGTATATCGCCGGGGAGTTGGAAGGACCTCTGGCTCACCGAAGGCTTCGGAACTTATTGCGACGCGCTGTGGGAAGAACACGACAAAGGCGAGCAGGCGTTTTACAATCGGATGCAATACTTCGCCAACGCGTATTTCGCCGAAGACGGGCGGCACCGGTTTCCCGTTTATGACCCGGCGGAGCCGTGGAGCGCCACGGTATATGAAAAAGGCGCTTGGATAATGCATATGCTCCGCCGCGTCCTGGGTGACGAGAAATTTTTCCGGGCCTGGAACCAATACGGCCAGAACCATAAATACGGCCACGCGTTTACGTTCGAGCTCCAGCAGGCGATGGAGAAAGAATACGGCCGCAGCCTCCAGGAGTTCTTCGACGATTGGGTATACAAAGCCGGGTACCCCGTCTACGAGTACGACTGGACCGCCGCCGGCAATTCGGTAACGGTTAACATCTGCCAAGTGCAAAAGCAGACGTCGCTCACGCCGCTGTTCGACATGCCGATCGACCTCACCGTCACGACGCAAAGCGACGGGACGCACGTCGAGACCGTGTTCGTAAAAGACCGGCATCATAGCTTCAAATTTTCTTACGCCAGCCCGGTAACGAACGTCGAGTTCGACAAAGAAGGTTGGGTATTGTGTAAAAAGAGTAACGTCGTCGACATCCCGGTCGCTGAATTTCGCGCCGAGCCGGCGCCCGGCGCCGTCAAGCTTATATGGAAGACGAACCCGGGCGCGGCGGTGGCCGGGTTCAACCTTTACCGAGCGTCCGCGGCCGGCCCCGGCGCCCGCGCCAAACTCAACCCCAAACTCATATCGGGCCGCTCCCCCTACGAATACCGGGACGACGACGTCCGCGCGGGGGAGAGTTATCGGTATTGGCTCGAGGCTGTAGCGTTGAAGGGGCGGCGCGAGACCTTTGGGCCGGTAACGTGCGAGGCGGGCAAACGCGCCCGGGCGTTCGCGCTCGAGCGGAACTTCCCCAACCCCGCTCGGGACGTTATGACCGTCAGGTTCTCGCTGCCGGCGCCGGCCGAGGCGACGTTGACGGTTTACGACTTGGCGGGGCGTAAAGTAGCCGCGGTGCGGAAGGCCGCGTGCGTTGAGGGAGAGAACGAGATGGCCGTCGACGTATCTGGCCTCGCGCCCGGCGTCTATACTTACCGTCTCCAAGCCGGGGATGACGCTGCCGCGCGGCGGATGGTCGTAGTAAAATAATTTACGCGGCCTGAAGGGCGGTGCATCCGACCGCCGGCATTTTCACTTGACGAACGGGGTGAAATATATGGACCTAATCTATCTCGACCACGCGGCAACGACGCGGCCCGACCCGCGCGTCGTCGACGCGATGCAGCCGTACTTCGGCGAACATTTCGGCAACCCGCTGTCAACCCACCCGTTCGGCGAAAAGCCGCGCCAGGCGCTCGAGCGCGCCCGCGAACAGCTCGCGTCGCTGCTCAATTGCGAGAGCCGCGAACTTATTTTTACGTCGTCGGGGAGCGAAGCCAATAACCTGGCCGTCAAGGGCGTCGGCCTCGCGCGCGAGAAAAAAGGCAAACACGTCGTCATCTCCGCCGTCGAGCACCAGTCGGTGACGAACGCCGCCCAAAGTATGGCCCGGCTGGGTTGGGAGGTGACGACGGTCCCGGTCGATTGTTACGGCCTCGTCGACCCGGACGACTTACGAGGCGCGTTGCGCGCCGACACGGCGCTTGTCTGCGTCAACCTCGCCAACCTCGAGATAGGTACCGTCGAACCGGTAGCCGAGTTGGTCAAAGTCGTAAAGGAAAATTCAAAGGCCGCGTTCCACGCCGACGCCGCGCAGGCGGTGGGGCATATCCCGGTGGACGTGAGGGAATTGGGGGTCGACCTGTTATCGGTCTCGGGCCACCGTTTCTACGGCCCCAAGGGCGCGGGGGCGTTGTATTTCACGAAAGGCGTGAGGGTTCAACCGCTGATTGACGGCGGCATTCAGGAGGGCGGCCGGCGCGCCGGCACCGAGAACGTCGCCGCCGTGGTGGGCCTGGGCGAGGCGGCGCGGATCGCCGAGGAAGAAATGGCGGACCGGTCGGCCCGAATAAAAGCGCTGCGCGACCGGCTCCACGACGGTTTATTTCAACGCATTCCGCGCCTCCACTTGAACGGGCATCCCGAAAAGCGATTGCCTACCCACGAGTCCGTATGCGTGGAATACGTCGAGGGCGAGGCGATGATTCTATTGCTGGTGCGCGAGGGGATTTGTACGTCGAGCGGTTCGACCTGCTCGTCGCGCGCCCTCAAGGCATCCCACGTTTTATTGGCCTGCGGCCTCGAGCCGGCGGTGGCGCAGGGCTCGCTTCAATTCACGCTGGGGCAAGACAATACCGCGAAGGACATAGACAAAGTGCTCGACGTACTCCCAGCGGTCGCCAAGCGTTTGCGGGCCATGTCGCCCATATACCCCGGCGACGCCGCCGTTTAACGTCGCGATGGCTCAAACGGGGATTACGGGCGACTAGTGTTCCGTTTTTGTAGTTATGGGCAAAAAAGCCGTCGTTTTAGCCGAAATTATTGTTTTTTGGCCGGAGAAGCATTTTTTCCCTTGACAAACGTAGCCGAATAATTAATATTGGGGTACTTGGGGAAAGCTGCGTGACCCGGTCCACTCGTATACGTGAAGCCGTGCGACGGCTTCGTAAGAAGTACGTCTCGGTCGTGTTCGCTCCCAGCGGTACGGGCGCGAACCGTACGTTCCGTATTTCCCTTTTTCGGTGCTACGTTATTGCCGCGGCCTTGGGCGTTTTCGCCGTCGGCTTTCTTGTTATCAGCCTCCAATACGCTTCTCGTAAGGAACTGGCGGGCCGGCTGGACGAACTTAAGAGCCGGACGGAAACGCGCGAGCGGCGTTTCGACGAAATAGCCCGCGAACGGGCTCGCCTTCAGACGTTGCTGTTAGGGTACGCGGAATTCGATGACTCGTTGCGCGTCATTCATGATTTAAAAACCATATCGGCCGACGTCAGGGGAGCGGGGGTCGGCGGCCCGGTCACCAATATAACGCAGATGATCAAGTTCGGCCGCGACAAAAACGTCGACGACCTCGAGCTCGCCCTTCGCCAGGCGCAATTACAGGACGAATCTTTTAAAGACATTATCGGAGCCCAAGCTCGGACCCAGCATATCTTCGACCATACGCCGGCGATTAAACCTTGCGCCGGGCCAATCTGTTCCGGCTTCTGCTGGCGGCGCAACCCTATTTTCGGCGGCCTTCAATTCCACAAAGGGGTCGACGTCGCGATTCCCGCCGGGGTGCCCATCGTATCGCCGGCCGACGGCGTAGTAACCTTCGCCGGGGTGAAGGGCGGATACGGTTATTGCGTCTTTATTAAGCACGGTTACGGTTTCGAAACGAGGTACGGCCACTGCAATCAAGTGCTAGTGCGGGAGGGCGAGCAAATTAAAAGGGGGAAAGTTATCGCCACCGTAGGGGCGACGGGGTGGGCGACCGGTCCGCACCTCCACTACGAAGTCTTAGTCAGCGGTACGCACGTCGACCCGGCGCAATACATTCTCCCCGATTACTTGATAGATTGATTCCGGTATAACGAGAAAAAGGCGGCCTGCGGGCCGCCGTTTTTATGTGGGGGGAACCCGGTTACCGGTTTTTTTGGATGATTACCGGTTCGTTCTCCCAATCGTCCACGTTCAGGCAGAACTCCCGGAACGCGGCGTAATCCTCGGGTTTAATTCTTTGGGCGTAGAGCTCGAATTCTTGTTTGATGAAAACGCGATTTCCCTCGACGCGCACGTCTATCGCTAGGATGCCGAAGGGGGAACGGAACTCTTTGACGAGGGGCAAGGCGGCGACGGCGTATCCGTCGGGGATTAAGTACGTCAACTCCGCGGTGCTGTTCTCGTTTTGGCGCAGGACCAAGGGCCACCGGCGCGCCGCTTTTTTGCCGTAGCGGTTGAGTAAATTAGACTTGTGGACGACGGCGTCGAGGTGGACGCGGGCGCTCGCGGGGTCGTATAAACGACGCACTGAAGCGTCGTACTCCGTGCGCACCGGTTGCGAAAGGTCCGATATGTCGGAAAATTTTTCGTTGAATATTTTAGTGCCGGGATATAAGCCGTTCCAGTATTCTTCGATCAAGGCTTTCCGTTTCGCCTCGACCTGGAACCGTTCTCTTTGCGCCGGCGCGTCGGCGGCCCCGTACTCTACCGCTCGGTGTGCGTGAGCGTTGCCGTCGGGTTGCAAGACGAAGGTGGTTCTGGTTTTAACGTGGTTATCTGCCAGGGATAATACCGGCGTCCGGATGAATGTTGCTCGGTCGTCAAAAACCACCAGCGCGTCGATGCCCTGGTCCGGGTCGGGCAACTCGCGGTAGGAATGGTATTCCGCCGTCCCGTCGAGGAAGAAAGCGCGGCCGTCCGGGAGTTTCACGTACGATATCATGTGATTGAAGAGGCCCAGAATAGGTAACTCGTAATCGAGTTCGCCGAGGTCGGCGGTTCGGATCAAGGCCGGATGAGTTTCGAACCCCATGAGCCGGTAGAGGGTATTCATGAGCGTCGATTTGTCCTTGCAATCGCCGTAATGGGATTCGAGGCATTGTTTGGGAGTGTGGGGTCGGTAACCGCCGATGCCGAACTCCAGGCCCACGTACCTGATGCGGGTTACGACCAAATCGTATACCCGTTGCATTTTCGTCAGGTCGTCCGGGGCGTCGGCCGCGAGTTCGGCAGCGAGGGCCTCGACCTCCGGGGAAGGGCGGAATACGTCTTTGATTAAACCGTTATACCAGCGCCCCACGTCGTTCCAGGTCGCGAAGGTCGAGACTTGGACGCAGGGGAGGATTTCGGCCAACGCCGGCATATACGGTTCTTCGTCAATCGGCGGTAGCTTCGACATCTCGTAGACGTACGTCGTCGTCGCCCCGCGGCGCACGACGTCGGGCGCCGGCGCGCCGCGCAAACTTTTAAAATAATAGTTTTTATCGTTGGGTACGGTCAGGACGTAGCGGGCTAAAATAGTTGAGTTCTTGTCGCCGAAGTAGTAGAAGTCGCCGAAATAGCCGGCGAACAGATTCTCGCCTGTCTGGCTGACCTTATACTCGACATCTATGGCATCGCCGGGGGACAGGCGCGGCATCGTTATAACTTTGTTTACGTAACTATAATAAAGGCGACTCCAGACGTCGAACACGTTATTCTCTTCGATTTGGGTCGCCGTGATTTCGGTGCCGTCGAATTTCATTACCGCGGCCCGTTTTAATTCGACTTTTTCCAAGTCCGGGGAATAACTGATATTAATGTCGCGGAACTTCTCGGCCCCCTCCGCCGTCAGGATCTTGATCACGTAGTGGACCGTCCGGGTGCTGGTGCTGTTTTCGAAAACCTCCACCTGGCGGTCGTTGAGCAGCCATACCGCGGAATCGCGGGGGAACGCGTCGTCCCCCGGGTACGCGGCGAGTAGTTCGTACGCGTCCAGCCGGGGGACTAGCGTACTCGTCGCCGGCGGCTCGAGGTAGTTAAGGTAATTCTCCAACGCGGGGTAGTTAAGTTTAAACGCTATCGCTTTTTCGTACGCCTGGCGGGCTTGCGTCTGGCGGCCCAGTTTCTCCAACGATGTCCCTTGGAACCGCCAAAGCTCGTAGTCTTCGGGGCGGAAGGACAACGCGATTTCGGTTTCCGCCAGCGCTTCGCCGGACCGGCCGTAGTGGTCTAAGGCGGCGATCAATTTTTTGCGTGCGGCGACGTCGAACGGGTCGGCCTCCAGGGCCCGGCGCATCACCGCTTGCGCGCCGTCGAAATCGCCCCGGCTCAAAAGCAGCGTAAACAGTTCGTCGCGCGCCTGGGTGGAATATATGTCGAAGTCGTAAATCGCGCGCCAAAGTTCCGCCGCTCGCTTGAGGTCGCCGTAGTTCATTTCGAATAAGGCTTCGACCATTTTACTAAACGGGTAATTCGGTAAGCGCCGGCTCAAGTCGCCGGCCGCGCGCGCGCCGTCGTAGGCGTAGCCCAATTCCCAATATAGCTTCGCCCGATATTGTTCCGCCTCGACGAAGGAGGGGTTATACCGCAAGACGTCGTCGACGACGTCCAAAGCCGCCGGCAGTCGGCCGAGGCCGTAAAAATATTTCGCTAACGCCAGCCGGGCCTGGTTGTGGCGGGGCGCCAGCTCGAGTGCCCGGGTCAGGCTGGCGCGGACCCGCGACTCCTCTTTCTCGGTGGCGCCGACGTAGTAATAGAAATCCGCCGCGGCCGGCATCATCGATTGCGCACCGAGCATTAGTTTGGTCGGGACTTCCTCTTTTTCGTCGGTATCGGCGCGCGCCTGGTGCTCGAGCGCGGCATAACAATAATCGAACGTGTCTCCGTCGCCTTGCGCGATGCGCCGGTCGAAGAAATTCAGGTCTTCAAAGGCGGGCGGGGTAAAGGAGGCGACGGCTTGGGATGCCGCGGTGAGGGCGGCGACGCCGGTATCGAAAGTGACGTCGGTTAAAGGTTCGTAGTCGCTTCCGACGAACCGCGCGCCGAAACCCCACCGTTCTTCGTCGCCGCAAACCTTTACGACGAGGAGGTTGTAACCCGCGGCTAGCCTTGCCGGGGCCGAGTATTGGTCGAAATAGCCTTCGTGGTAGGCTTCGCGCGCGAAAATTTGCGCGCCGTTTAACCAAACCTTGACCGCTCCCGCCGCGGCCATCGCCATAAATGCGTCCCGCGGGACCGGCGAATTTATCGCCACGGCCAGGTACGCGACGCATTTGTCGGCCGGCGCCAGCACCGTTTTGAAATCCAAGAAACCGGTAGGCAACCGGGCGGGTAGTTTACGCCAACGTACGGGCCGGGCTTTTCCGTCGTACGTCGCCGCTAGGGAAAATTCCGTCTCCGGCGGATACGGCCTTTCGAACCCTTCCTTGCCCTCGTTGTCGAAGGGGCCGATTATCTGCCAATCCCTTACGAAATTTAACGTCGTTAGAAGCCTTTCGGCCTCTTCGAAGTTGCCGGCGCGGTGTTCCCGGTCGAAGAGAAAGAGGGTAGATTTGGCTTTAATCGCGGGGGGTACGTCGTCTCGGTTGCGGAGGGTGCGAAGCGTTTCCAGGAAATATTCGCGGCCGTCCGTATCCTCTTCCAGGACGTGGCACCGGTAGAGGTATATGTACGCCGCGGGATGGGCCGGCGCCGCGGCCACGAAGTCGAGGTACGTGCGGAGGGCTCCCGGGTAATCCCCGCGTGCCTCGAGGGACCTCCCGTACCCTTCGAGAGCGCGCGGGAACGCGGGGTTTAAGGCCAGCGCTTGTTCGAAACATTGGCCGGCTTTGTCGTAATCGTTCTCGCCGAAGAGGGCGAACCACCCGGCGTCGGCCCACACGTCGGCCGACGAGCCCGGCGCGGGCGTCCCGTGGCTTTTAGCCCGCTCGATCGCTTCCGCCGGGCTTTCGTAAACGGCCGCGGCGGCAGCGCCGGCCGCGGTCCACGCCACGGCCAAAAAAGCGACGATTGCCTTACGCCATCTCATTTTTTTATTACGCGTCGCTAATAAAAACCCCGCCCCTCGGGGCAGGGCAGCGGCGGGAGCCCCGCCGGGCGTAGCGAACCGGCCCGTCCGGCTAGCGCGTCTCCGTAAAAGTCGCTTTTACGGATCCAAGCGATTTTTCGCTTAAAGTATTCGCTACTACCAAGGCCGCGAGTACCGCTAACATAACAACTATGATCGCGGTTGCGATTTTCTTGTTCATATTTTACCTCCGAGGTGACCTCGGCATTAGTATCTACCTTACTTCGACCGTTACAATTGTATCTCATTTTAACCTTTCACGCAAGGCTTTTTCGCCGTCGTATCGCTTCTAATAGGTAACCCTCGAGGACCTCGCAATGGCGGCGCCAACCGAACTCCCTTTTTACGACCTCCTCGGCGTAACGCCCCATCGCTTCGCCTTTTTCGGCCCGGGCGATGGAGGCCAGCGCTTCGGCGTAAGCTTGGGCGTCGCCCGGCGGGACGAGGTGACCCGAGCGCCCTTCCTCGACCATTTCGTCCAGCACCGGGTATCGGCTGGTCACGACCGGGAGGCCGCTCGCCAAGCACTCCAGGATTTTAGTCGGGGCCCAAAAGAATCCGAACTCGCGGAGCGGGGGGTAGTAAGCGTCGTTGAAGGGCGCGACGGCGGCGTCGGCCGCGGCCATGACGTGCGGCAATTCCCGGTGCCGGCGCCACCCGAGGAAGCGGACCGCCGCCGCCACCCCGAGCGTTTTCAAATTTTCCTCGACGTAGGGCCGTTCTTCGCCGTCGCCCACCACCCAGAATAAGGCTCGGGGCAATCCTTTGACGGTTTGGTTTACGATCGCCGGGAGGTCTCGCGCTCCTTGCCACGGCCTGAAAGACCCGACGAACAGGACGACGAAGCGGCCTTCAGCGGCATATCTTTCCCGGAACGACTTCGCCCGGTGCCCTTCGGCGAGCGTTCGCGAAAACTGGTCTTCGTTTACGCCCCAAAATATCTTTCGGGCCCTCGCCCGGGCTACGGGCCGGACGATGTTGACGTTGGGGGCGCACGCGCCGTCGGCGCGGGAGAATTGTCGGTCTACCCACCACGTCAAAGCCCGGGCGCGCCAGGTCCCCGCGAGCCGCCAACGGTAAGTTATCTCTTCCACGTGCGGGCCGTTAACTTCGACGTAATAGGGGAGTTTTTTCGCCGCGGCGAAAAGGTAACCGAGGCCGTTCAGCGTCAAGTACCGTTCCATGACGACGTCCCACCGCCGCGGCCACAATTCGGCGACCACCGGCGCCGCCCGCAAATTGCATTTTACGCCCGCGAGCCGGGAGGGCCGCCTGAGGACGAGGACGCCGTCGCATTTCTCGCGCGACGCCAGGCCGGGCGCCGCCGCGGACACGAGCGTAACGTCGTGGCCTCTGCCCGCCAGGCCGCGGGCGACTTCCCACGTATGCACCGAGCCCGCGTGCGAGGCCGGCACGTCTTCGTTTGAAAAATATAATATCCTCAATTTAACCTGTATATTTCTATCGTCGGGCCCGGTCGCCCGGCGCCGGGGAATTTTTTTATCGGATAGCCGTTTTTACGTAAAAATCGCGCGTATTCTTCGGCCCAGGGCGCCAAAGGAATACCGTACGGTTTCGCTTGCTCGGCGTAGAAGTCGCCGTCGTCGGCCTCCGTCGATAACGCGTAGCCGGGCGCGGGCACGGATCTAAAATCGTCCAATTCGGAGACGAGGTACGTATCGTACGTCCGGTGGCCGAAAGGATATTCGGGAGTTTTAAGTTGGTACCCGTATCTACCCGGCGAGCCGCCGCCCGCGGCGCGGTAGTACGCGACCAGCCGCTCGAGCGCCGGTCTGGAGGGCCACAGCGGCGGCCCCTCTACGTCCGGAGGCAGCGTTTCGACGACCAACGCGGCGTTCGCCGGAATTTCGGCCTCGAGCCACGCGGCCGCGGCCGTCCGAGTGTCCTCGCGCCACGCCCAGACGACGTGACCCACGTCCATCGCCAACGTAGCGCCGAAAAGAAGCGCTAAGCCAATGGTCGCCGGTATCTTAATAATCCTCTTTTTAAAATTTACGATGTCGGCGGCTCCCGCGCCTGCGGCAATCGCCAACGGCGGCACCAGCGGCAAGAGATGTCGCGGCGGCAGGGGTCTGAGCAAGGCGAGTATTATAAAAGGGGCGGCGGCGAGGGCGGCGACGAGCGCGAACCGGCCCCGGCGCCGAATCAGCGAAGCGGTGCCGACGGCCGCCATCGCGATTAAAGGCCAACCCGCGGCTAAAGGCAGCGTCGTACCGAAAAAGTATCGGGGCGTAGGTAACCACCGGAACATCCCGGGACGACGAGCCATTAGCGCCAGGTCGGAGAAAAATGCGGGGGCGTCTAAGACGGCGAAGGGGCAGGCCAGGATAAACGCCGCCGCCGCGGCCCCGGCTCCCACGCCGATGGCTTTCCCCTTAGCGGCGGCGCCCGGCGATAACAACACGCACGAGACGAGCGCCGGCGCGTACAGCAGGACGTGGTATTTGGCGGCCGCCCCCAGGCCGAGTAGAAATCCGGCCGCGGCAAAATAACGTAATTTCGGCTCGCGAACGTATTTAACTGCGTACGCCAAAGATGCGGTACCGAGGGCGACTGCGGCCGCGTCGGGAAGGGCGACGGCGCTCGCTTTGACCGCCGCGGGCGCCAGGGCGACGAAGGCCGCGGCGGCTAGCCCGGCGGCGTTGTTTATCGAGACGCGCGCCCACCGCGCCGCCATAATAACGCCGCCGACGCCGAAGGCGGACGATAACGCGCGGCCGAGGAAGTAAAAAGCTCCGGGTTCCCGCCAGTATAAGTTCGCGAAGGCCGCCGCGTCCCTCGCGACTCCCGCGATTTTTGTAACGACGAAATAACCGGCGAGCGTTAAGAAGTTCAGGTAAATGACGAGCGTCCCGGGCCACGTGAAGAGGCCGGGGTTAAATTCGCCCGCGCCCACCCGCAGAGCTCGTTCGATTACCTGGAACTCGTCCGCTTGATAGTGGTACGGGAGTTGGGCGGCCGCCAGCGCCAGGCGCAGCGCCAACGCCGCGGCCGCGACGGCGAGCAACGTCCAATTATTTTTTTTGATCATGTAACCTTTTCCGCCGGCGCAACGTCGCGACGGCGATCCCGGCCGCGGCCCCGCACCACGATGCGAGCGAGATTAATAATCCCGCTACGAAGTACGTTGGCCTATAACGGAAGCTTACGATATGACGGCCGGGCGGTACGACGACCGTCCGGGAAATCACGTTTGCGCGGTAAATTTTCGCGGGGCGGCCGTCTACGGTTGCCTTCCAACCCGGGTAAAATAACTCGTCCAACACGAGCAGCGACGGTCCGTCGACGCGGCAACGCGCCGTTAGCGGCGAGGGGCGTTCCAGCGCCACCGCGACGGCCGGCGATTTGCGGGCCTCGAAACCAGCGGCGTCTTCGGCGAGGATTATCTCGCGCGCCGGGTCGAAATCTTCGCGCTGCATAGCGTCCAACGCCGCGGCGGCGTCCCGGCTAAGTCGGTATTCGGTTACGGCCCGGGCACGCGGTGCCGCGCGGGCGTCTTCGTAGACGAAGTAGGGGGGTACGTGCGCTACGAGTGCTACTTCGTCGCCGCGCCAGGGCGTAAGGCGGACGAAATACCTTATCCCGTAAGCGCGGAACAGTTTCATATCGGGGGCCGTCGGCTTCGCGAAACGGCGGCCGCCCGGTTCGGGAGCGGTCGTATAGAGGTCTTCGAGCGTTTCGAATACTCTAACCGCCGAACGCGGCCGCAGCGACCCGCGCGGCACGAGCAAATCGTAACCCCATATGGCGTGCGCATTTTCGTGGATGAGGCCGAGGCCGAGTTGTTTGTTCGGCCCGAGGGAGAACCCGCTGGAGTAGACTCGACCTCCCGCGGCCGGGTCGAACGCCGCGGCCACGGGCGGGGGGCGATTGACGAACGAGGCCGGGACCGTAGGGTTTAAGCCGTAGCCGTACCGGTAGAGGTCCACCGCCGTTATCAATATAATTACGTAAGGCGCCGCGGCCGCCGCCGCCCGGTTGCGGCGCGCGCCCCAGAAAATGATTAGGGCTGTACCCAGGACCGCGAATTGAAACCACGTTGCGCGGTTGCGAAGGCGGGCGGCGGCGGCCGCTCTTCGGAATACGACCCTGGCGCGGTCGGCATAGTATTCGCGAACCGCTTCCGGGTTGTGGTACCGTGCCGCCGCCGCTTCGGCCTTGGCCGCCGCCGTTTTCTCTACGGCTTCTTTGAATTGCGGGAGCGTCAACCTGAAGGTCAACACGAGGGCGGCGGCGGCTAGCGTGACGCCGAGGGCGGTCACGACGAAAGCGCGGCTGCGCGTTCGGATGAAGTAGTCCAAGCCGTCGCCCGCGAATACGGCCAAAGCCAAGGAGGTAAAGAGCAAAAGGCGACTGGGCGAGCGGAATAGGCCGAACGGCGGTAGGTATTTGTAGATATTGAAGAGGGGGGTGTAGGTACCGCAGGCGAAAGCCGCGGCCAATAGGCCTAAGGCGACGAAGAACCAACGACGCCTTTTTACCACGCCGACCGCGGCCAGCAGAAATGGGAGTATTCCCACGTAGAACGCCGATTCCACGAACGAGCTTCGCCCCCAGTAGTTGTCTACCTGCGCGCCGCCCAACGGCGCGAAAGCGGGGTGGGGTGCGCGCCCGAACAGGTCCGGGAGGACGAGTTGTACGAATTGGGGAGGCCAGAAGGAATATTCGCCGGCGCGGGTGTCGGACGCCCTTTCGCTCAGACGCCAGAGCTCGTACGTGGGCAATAGCTGAACGGCGGCGAGGGCGAGCGGGAGCGCGGCGAAACTCAACACCGCGACGACGGCGTTTTTCCTGGGGCGCGAGTAGATGGCGGCGTACGTCGCCGCGGCGACGACGGCGTAGCTCGCCAATTGGAATTGGCCCGCGAGGAGTGCGAGGGCGCCTCCCATGCCGCCCGCCAGCGCGTACCGGACGTCGCCCGTTCGGGCGAAACGGCCCCCCAGCCAAAGTAACGCCGGCAGCCAGACGCCGTTGGTCACGATCGTATATATGCCGAGGCGCGCGAGGAAGAAACCTCCCAGGGCGAAAGCGGGCGCGGCCGCGGCGGCGCCGAGCCTGCTCTGGCCGAGGTCGCGGCAGAGTAGATACGTGAATATCAAACCGGCGTATACATGTATGAGCAGGAAGAGGTTAGAGGCCGCGGCGGCGGGCAGGGAAGCGAAAAGTAAGAGGGCGAGCGGATGGGCGGCAGCTCCTTGCCCTTCGGCGAAAAGCGGCGAGTTAAGGTGGCTCGACCACAGCGGGAAGTAGCCTTCGTGCAAAGCCCGCCACAGCTCGAGCTGCGCGGGATAGGAAAAGGTCAACGTATCTTTCGCCGCCGGCAGGTCGACGAGAGCGGCGAGGCTGGGGAAAAATATTACGATGAGGGCGCCTAAAAATACGGCCGGCGCGACGGATCGTATGGTCTTCGGTTTCACAATAGCGCCTATTTAACGTAACCGAGAGCGCGTAATTTTTCCGCCATTTCGGCGTCGACGTCCCGAGCGGGTGCCGGCGCCCGTTCTACGCTTGCGCGGACGCTATTGAGCGCCGCCCGCAACGCGGCAACGCGGCCGCGCTTTTCGCCGACCAGGTTGTTGGTCTCGCCCGGGTCTTTCGTTAAATCGTAGTATTCGGCGGTTCCGTCGCCGCGGACGATTAATTTCTCTTCGGCCGTTGCGAGCGCGTCGAGCCGCCCGATGGAATACTTGCTTTCGCGAAGCGGCTCCGGAACGCAAATACAGTAGGCCGCCGGCGGCGGCCCGGCGTCGCCGAATAGGGCGCGCCCCCGCATCGTCGAGGGGACCGGTATTCCGGCCAGGTCCAATAAGGTCGGGGCGACGTCGAGCGTGGTAACCTGGCGCTGCGCGACAGGAAGCGTCGGCAAGTTTCCGCCCAGGTCGGATATTATGAACGGAACGTCGATTTCTTCGTGGTATAGCCGGAAGCCGTGATATTTAGTGCCGTGGTCGCCGAAGGCTTCGCCGTGGTCGCCGACGACCGCTACGATGGTCCTTTCGGCAAGCCCCTTCCGCTCGAGGGTGGTAAGGAAACGGCCTATTTCCGCGTCCATAAAAGCTATTTCGCCGTCGTATAACGCCGCCACGCGGCCCGGTAGTTTCGGGCCCCCTTTACCCTCGGCCCAATTCTCGTTTATCTTTCGTTGTATAGGCCGGCCGCCGAGGCCGGGCGGCGCGAAATCGGCGGGGGGCAGGTAGTCGTCGTGGGGGTCGAAGTAGTGTAACCACAGAAAGAAAGGCCGGTGGCGTTGGCGCTTCAACCACCTCAGGCCGGCGTCCGTAACCTCGTCGGCGGACCTTTCGGCGCCGTTTTCGTCTTCGGCCAAAAGCGATAGTCTTTCCGCCGCCGCTAACGGCATCCAGGGTGACGGCCGGTAGCCCTCGCGAGGCGTAACGGCGTCGTCGTAAAATTCGAACCCGCGGTCGAGGGCGGTGTCGCGAGCGTAGACCGAGCTCGACGCTACGACGGCCGCGGTAACGTAACCGGCGCCGCGGAATTGTTCGCCGAGCGTCGGGACGTCGGCGCGCAACTTCATCCCGTTTAGAATGACCCCCGTGGCCTCCGGATAGAGCGACGTCATTATAGTTGCGTGCGAGGGCGCCGTCAGCGGCTCGAGGCACAACGCACGGTCGAACTTCGCACCCAGTCGGGCCAAGCGGTCGAGGTTGGGCGTTCGCGCGTCGTCGTAACCGTAACAACCTATGCGGTCCGCCCGCGTAGTGTCGACGGTTATGAGGATGAAGTTAGCGCGGTTCGGCTCGACGGATCGCGTCCGCTCAAGCTCGGTGAACGCGGTGAAGGCGAGTAATACGACGGCGGCCGTTGCCGCCAGTGCGGCGGCGACGCGGCGCCGGCTAAGCAGCGCCGCGAGGGCAACGCCGACGAAAGGCGCCGCGGCAACGCCGATAACCAACGCCGCGACCCACGACAACTTAGCCGTGGGTAGAGCGCGGTACGCCGCGTACCATAGGAACGGGGCCAGGACGGCGGCGTACGCGGCCGCGGTCGGTTCGTCGTGGATGCCCGGTCGACGGCTAAGACACCGGACGGCCGCGGCGTAAATCCAAAATAACGCCACGGTCAAAGCCCACGCCACGAGCGCGTCGGCGACGACGGTGCGCCATACGGGAGGCCGTAAAAACGGTACGTTTCGACCCAATTGCCAGGCGGCCTCGGCGGCGCCGCCCAAGGCCCCGGCCGTTAACATAACCCGTAAATAACGCACGGTAAACATCGTGATGCCCCGATAAAAAAAAACCTCCCGACGGGAGGCGTCTTGCGGCGGCGACGGCTACGAATTCTTGACGGCCATATCGCGGGCGAACGTGACGATTTCGCCGAAAGTCGGGTGGTCGGGGACCTTATAACACATTATCACGCCGACTTCCCTTTCGCCGTCGACCAGTAATTGGTCGCCGTATTCGGGCGTAGTTTCGATCCGAACCGTACCGTACTTATCCGTGGCGCGGTTGAGCAATTTGACCCCGACTATGTTCTTTAACGGTACTCCGACGACGTTATGGTGGGGATTAAATTGTTCACGGATGAAACGTTCGTTGGTTATGATGAAGCGGTTGCGCTGTTTGCGTTTGAAATAGACGGGGACGAAGGCGAGGAGGCCGATGGGGGCGATCCACCAAATTTTAACGATGATGGCGGCCGCGATAGCCAAGAGGAATATTACCACCGATAGGATCAAGATCCTATAGATGAACGAAATATGCTCGTAAAATATCCTTTCGACTTGTTCCGACCGCGAACCGTTCGACATAGGTCCTCCGTGGCGCTTGGGGTAAGTACCTACCCCCTCAGAACATTATACACGCTACCCCTTATGTTGTCAAGTTAAACCTTCCCGGCGTCACATATAGGTTTCGACGCCGAGGCCGGCTCGGGCTTCGTTGCCGGTAATCGTCAAAAGTCGTTTTATCTCGGACCGAACGTAACGGTATAATACCTCGTTTCGATGACGGGGAAATAGTTTTTCCAACGCCGCCTGGTTCCGCGGCGGCCTCGCCATAAAAAGGGTCGGCTGCGCGAGAAAATATCCGAGGAGGGCCTTATCCTCAACCTTTACGCGGGGGAAAATATAGAGGTCGATATATTTCGCGATAATAATCTCTTCCGCCAGGCACCGACGGAAGGTCTCGGAATTGATATCGCCGGTGGGTCGCCGCGCTTTCGCGGCCAAAGCCGCCGCCCGCGTCACTTCTTCGGGAGAGGCCGCCAACGCTTTGCTTTCGGCCAGCGTTAGAATTATCTCACGTTCAATCAATTCCCCCACCGCTTCGCGGAGCGCCTCGCCTTTCGGCATATAACCGAAAGCAGCCGTGACGTCGGCGTCCGTCACGACCTTTTCGCCGACGGATGCCAGGACCTTTCCCTCGGACGGCGCGGCCGACGTCATTAAAATAAATAGTCCGCTGAGCGCTTTATACCGAAAGGTTTTTATTCCCACGTATGGCTCTCCGGTGGGCAAACCTCCGCCAACGTCGGGAGCGCCGCCGGTTTGCGCCAACACGAGCCATAGTCGAAGACTATGACGCCGTCGACGGGCGCGTCGGCAAGGCCGGCGGCAATATTCGCGGGGTAAGACGCGCCGTGGTTGAAGGCGCCTACCCCTAAATATAAGCGGGCGTCGCCGCGGCGACGTTGGAGCCTGTTGGCCAAGGCGGTAAGTTCGGCCGCATCGCCCCAATAGGTCATGGGACACATTATATCCACGAGGCCGTGGTCGAACCACCCGAGCCAATCCTGGCCGACGTAATTGTACGCCCGTTCCGGGTCTACCCACGCCGCGGCGGAAAATTGGACCTCGGGGCGGGCATCTTTAACCCCGTGCCGCGCCGCGGCGACGATGTGCGTGACCCGGGCCGCGCGCCATTCGAGCCACTCGAGCGCGCCAAGGTCGAACCAACGTGCCGCCAGGCCCTCGTACCCGGCCGCCGGCCGGAAAATATCGTCGTCGAGTTTGTGGTAACCCAAGAGTATCGGGTCTTGGCCCCCTCTCTCGTCGACGTACGCTTCGCGCACGGCTTTGCCGTAACCGAACCGGTAGTTGGGGTATCTGATGAAATCGAGGTGCACGCCGTCGACGTCGTAATTACGAGCGACCTCGGCGGCGACGGCGGCGAAATAATCGGCGAACCCCTTGGCCGCGGGGTCGACGTACCAGCCTTCGGCGTCGGCGGCCGCCATTTCCCCCTTGCTGTAGCGCGTAAGGCGGCGGCCGTCGCGCCCCACGGCGATCCATTCCGGGTGGCGGTTGGCTACGTGATTGGCCATCGGCGGCGGCTCGGGCCCGGGCCAGACGTAATTGACGTTGAGCCACGCGTGAACCTCGACGCCGAATAGTTTGGCGCAGGTAATGACTTCGGCCAGGGGGTCGAAGGTCTCCGGTTGCCCCTCCAACTTCCGGGACCGCGGTTCCGTCGCCGACGCGTAGTAGGCGTCGCCGGCGCGCCGGACCTGGACGAAGAGGGCGTCGACGTCGTAAGCCGCGGCGGTCGCGACGAGCCGTTCGATCTCCTCGGGGCTGTAGAGCGATTCGGTCGTGACCCACAACGCGCGGATTTGGGGGCGCGGCGAAACGTCGACCGCGACAACCGGGGCGGCGACCGATAACGCGGCTGAAACTACGCCGAAATATGTATAACTTTTTACGTCGAGCACTACGTATATTTTTATTATATGCGGCGGGGAGTTGCAAGTATAAAGTTCGGACGCTGAAGCGGACCGGTTCTCGTCGTCGGGTATAGCCGAGGCCGCCATGGCATAGTTTACCCTTGAAACGCGCTGCGAGTATATTATTATGACACGGAGGCGTAACGAACGGCGCGCGCCAAGAAAGGAGGCTGCCGTGAGTTATTATTTCAGTAAAACTTTGAACGTTCCCTTCGACGAGGCCGAAAACAAGGCCCGTGCGGCTTTGGCCGTGGAGGGTTTCGGCGTCCTTACGGAAATAGACGTGCAGGCAACGCTCAAGAAGAAGCTGGACGTGGATTTCAGGCCCTACAAAATACTCGGCGCTTGCCACCCGGAATCGGCGTACCGGGCGCTCCAAGCCGAAGACAAAATAGGCCTTATGTTGCCGTGCAACGTCGTCGTCCAGGAGCACGCCCCGGGCGACGTCGAGGTATCGGCGGTAGACCCAGTGGCGTCGATGGCCTCGGTCGAAAACGCGAGCCTGGCGGAAGTCGCCGAGGCCGTCCGCGTGAAACTCAAGAACGTAATTGATAAACTGTAATCGGGTATGACCGATAACGACTAAGGAGGTTGAAGATGCCTGATTTCGGGAATCCTTTCGCGGGCCTTAAGCACGACCCCAAGCTGACCGGCGACGAGTTGGTCCGGGCGATTCGGTTCCTGGTCGCCGCCGAGTACGAGGCGGTACAACTTTATATGCAACTCGCGGAATCGATTGACGACAAGTTGGCCAAAGCCGTGCTTAAAGACGTGGCCGACGAAGAGCGCGTTCACGCCGGCGAGTTCATGCGCCTTTTGAAAGAGTTGGCGCCCGACGAAGTCGAGTTCTATAACGAAGGGGCCGTAGAAGTCGAAAAGATGATAAAGAAGATGAAGGGAGTCGCTAAATGACGTAACCCCGCCGGCGATAATATTAGTCCACGGCCGGTGGGGGAGAGGATTGGCCGTTCGACGAACGAAGTTTTATTTGCGGCGGCAGATAACCGCGCAACGTTCGGGGTACGCCGCGACCGCACGTTTGGGTGGAATTTTTTAAGGGCCGGTTAAATATGAGTCATAAGGTAATATTAATTGACAAGGCGCCCTAAAAATGTTAAAGTTAAAAGAGTGGATTAAGAATATAGGGCTTAATAATGGCTAGGGTTTCAGGTCCAAGGGCGGTTATAGCGTAAGCGATTCTCGGGTCTCCTTTGGTAATTTCTACGGCCGCAAGGTGCGGCGAAAAGTTATAGACGGGGTCGGCGGTCTATGTATTTTAAAAGCTGAATCGACGCACAGTGTATTCGCGGCGAGGGGGATTACGTTGCGCGTTCACGAATATTTTGCGAAAAGAGTTGAGATAGGATATTAAATACGAACAGGGATACGGCGCGGCGCCGGGTTTAGGCCTCGCCGTAAATATCTTAAAGGTGCTTTCGACAAAGGGGTTTCGCAGATGAGAATGAACACGGCTGGATGGGCCGCGGCCGCGGCGTTTCTCGCGTTGGCCGGCTTAGCCGGCGCCACGGCCGAAATTTCGCCCGCGCTAGTAAAGCATCTGGCGACGGCCGGGCCGGAAGAATTCGTACCCGTAACGTTAGCGCTCGACGGCGCCTTGGCGCCCGAGGCGCTCGAAGCTATGACGGCCGGTTTGCACAAAGACGCGGCCCGCGAACTGGTGCGGAGCATAGCAAAAGAGCGGGCGGCGGATAGCCAGGAGGACCTTTTGGCGGCGCTCGGGGAAGCCGAAGGCCGCGGCTTGGTGCGCAACGTCAAGGCGCTCTGGGCTCCGAACGTCGTAGCGGCCGAGGTGCGAGCGCCGTACCTCACGACCCTCGCCGGGTTTAAAGGCGTACAGCGCATAAACCTGGACGCGGAGTATAACGTTACTTGCGCCCTCGCGTGGGGCGTTGCCAAAATCGGCGCCGACCGCGTGTGGAACGAACTTAACGTTAAAGGCACCGGGGTCGTCGTGGCCGTAACCGATACCGGCGTCGATTATGAACACACGGACCTTCGGGAACGCGACTGGGTCAACGAAGACGAGATCCCGGATAACGGCATTGACGACGACAATAACGGCTACATCGACGATTACCACGGTTGGAACACGTACAACGAGTCGAAGGAGACGCGCGGTGGGGCAGAAGGTCACGGCAGCCACTGCGCCGGGACCGTATGCGGCGACGGCACGGCCGGGACGCAGACCGGCGTCGCGCCGGGCGCGCTCGTGATGCCGGTGAAGGTTTTATCCGATTCCGGTTCCGGCAACCAGACCGACGTCTGGGAGGGTATGGATTACGCCTTCGACAACGGCGCCGACGTGACGAGTATGTCGCTCGGGTGGACCAGGACGATGAGCCCGGATTGGGCGACGTGGCGTCAAACGTGCGAAACGCTCATAGCCGGCGGCATGGTGTTTTCGATTGCGGCCGGGAACGAGCGGAGGTCTTCTTCGCTCCCGGCGCCGTATAACATACGGACGCCCGGCACGGTGCCCGCCGTCATAACCGTCGGCGCGACTACCTCCGACGACGTCTACGCGTATTTTTCGTCTTACGGACCCGTAACGTGGCAGGATATCCCGCCGTGGTATGATTACCCCTACCCGCCGGGGCTTACCAAGCCGGACATCTGCGCCCCCGGTTATCAAATAACGTCGGTGCGTGCTTTTCTCGGCGGCTACATGGTGATGAGCGGCACGTCGATGGCGGCGCCTCACGTCGCCGGCTTCGCGGCCCTGATCCTGGAAGTCGACCCCGAACTCACCAACGCCGAAGTGCGCACCTGGATGGAAGACTACGCCCTCGACCTCGGCACCCCGGGTAAAGACAACGACTACGGTTCGGGCCGCATCCGTTGTTACGAGACCATCGCGGCGATGCAGGCTACGCCGGTGACGCTGAAGTCCTTCACCGCCGACGCTACCCGGGGAGGCATCCGCGTGCGTTGGGCGACGGCCTACGAAAAGATGCTCTCCGGGTTCAACCTATACCGCCGCGGCGTATTTGAGAATAAAGGCGCCGCCGCGAGTGCCGAAGGACCGTCATCGTACCAAAAGTTAAACGGCACGCTCATTATGGGGCGCAGCCCTTACGTCTACGACGACGCCGACGTCGAGGCGGGCCACAAATACGAATACCTGCTCGAAGACGTCGACGTCCTGGGGCGGCCCCACACCCACGGGCCCATCTTGGTTCGCGCGGGGGGCAAAGCGCTGCCGGTCACTTATTGGCTCGCCCAGAGCGTACCCAACCCGGCGCGCGAACGCGCGGTCATCAAATTCGGCTTGGCCGAGGGCTTCGTCGGCCGGACCGTGCTCGAAATTTACGACTTGAGCGGCCGCCGGATTGAAACGCCGGTGGATGATGACTATCGGGCCGGCGTATATGAAGTCGAGGTCGACACCGCGGCCTTGGCGCCGGGGGTATACGTTTACCGGATGTCCGCCGGGCCGTTCCGCGCGGCTAAGCGGATGGTCGTTACCCGCTAAGAGCGAGTTCGGCACCTCTTGGGTTTTACCGCCTTATAATTATAAGGATAGGATTAACGGTCTTTAAAAAAACCTACCGGCCTTTATAGGCCGGTATGTTATAATATATAAGGGTTACATACTTTTCACCGTGGAGGTTCCATATGAGTTTCAACTTCAAGACCAAAGGCGCCCTTTTAATGGTGGCGATTTCGTGTTTCGTTGCGGGCGCTATCGTAACCGGGATGTTGGATTTAATACCCCGGGGTGCCGCGGAATCGCAACCTTCGGGCGATCTGGAAGCCTTAAGGCGCATCGGCCAGGGTTTCTCCCAGGTCGTTAAAGAAGTCTCTCCCTCCGTAGTTAACGTGCGGGTTTCCAAAACCGTTAAAATGCAGCATCCGCCGATGGGCGAGTCCCCCTTCGACTTCTTCGGCGGAAGCCCCTTCGGGCAATTCTTCGAGTGGCCCGAGGGAGAAGATTTCTTGGAACAGGGTTCCGGTTCGGGCGTGGTCGTGAGCAACGACGGGTATATCCTGACCAATAATCACGTCATCGAAGGCGCCGATGAAATTACGGTGGTGAGCGGCGGCGGCGAAGGGCTCAAGGCCAAGGTCGTAGGAACGGACCCCCGCACCGACCTCGCCGTAATTAAGGTCGACGGCAAAAATTTCCCGGTGGCGAAACTGGGGGATTCGGACAAGATCGAGGTCGGCGAATGGGTATTGGCGGTCGGAAACCCGTTCGAGCTCCAGAATACCGTAACCGCGGGTATCATATCGGCGCGCGGCCGGTCGAACGTCGGGTTGGCGGATTACGAAGACTTTATCCAAACCGATGCCGCCATCAACCCCGGCAATTCGGGCGGGCCTTTGGTTAACCTCGACGGCGAAGTCGTCGGCATCAACACGGCCATCGCTACTCGTACCGGCGGGAACATGGGGATAGGCTTCGCCATCCCCATAAATATGGCGAAGCAGGTCTTGGAACAGCTCATAAAAACCGGCAAGGTCACGCGGGGCTGGCTCGGCGTTTATATCCAGCCGGTTACGCCGGAGCTCAAAAACCAGTTCAAACTTAAGTCCACCGAAGGCGCCCTCATCGCCGACGTCACGGACGGCGGTCCCGCCGAGAAGGCCGGGTTGAAGCGCGGCGACGTAGTCGTCGAGTACCGGGGCGAGAAAATTAAGGACACGAACCACTTGCGGAACTTGGTCGCCGTTACGGAAATCGGCGCCACGGCGGACGTTAAGGTGATACGCGACGGTGGCGAAAAGACGTTTAGAGTCAAAGTCGGGGAGTTGCCGGAGGAGGAAGCCGCCATCGGCCGGCAATTAGGCGAGGGCTCGGGTAGGGACGTGGGCTTCAGGGTGAGCAACCTTACGCCGGCTCTCAGAAAACAGCTCGGGTTACCCGACAGCCAGGAAGGCGTCGTCGTCAGCGACGTCAAGCAGGCGAGCGACGCTTACCAAAAGGGCCTCCGCGAAGGCGACGTCATCGTGGAGGTTAATAGGGTTCCGATCTCGGACGTCGGCGGGTTCAACGGCGTAATGTCGAGGATTTCGCCGGGCGACGAAGTTCTCCTCCTGGTCGTTACGGAGGGCCACACGCGGTACGTGACATTCGAAATGGAAAAGTAGACGGTTATGGCCTCGAGGACCACGCGCGATTACTATGACGTCTTGCGCATTTCGCGCGACGCCTCGCTCGACGAGATCAAGAGGGCTTACCGGCGTTTGGCGTTGGAGTACCATCCGGACCGCAACCCGGCGCCCGAGGCCACCGAAAAATTTAAAGAGGCTTCGGAGGCCTTCGAGGTATTGGCCGACGGCGATAAACGGCGTATTTACGACGCCTACGGCCACCAGGGCCTCCAAGGTCGAGGTTACGGCGGCATTACCGACCTCGACGACGTATTCGAACGGTTCTTCTCCGCCGGCGGCGTCTTCGGCGACCTGTTGGCCGATTTGTTCGGGGCGCGGCCGACGCGCCGGCGCCGGAGGCCCAGGCGAGGTCCCGACCTCCTGGCGCGGGTCACGCTCGAGTTCGAGGAGGCCGCCCGCGGCGTCGAGCGCGAAGTCGAGGTCGAGCGGTTGCGTACGTGCGGCGACTGCGACGGCACGGGCGGCGCGGGCGGCCGGCCCCCCGAAACTTGTCCCGTATGTCACGGAACCGGCGAAATCGTCCGGCGTCACGGCTTCTTCAGCTTGAGTACCCCTTGCGGCCGGTGTCAGGGGGAAGGTGAAGTAGCCGCGGAAGTATGCGAGGTGTGCGGCGGCCGCGGCGTCCGATTTGAGCGGCGCGCCATGAAGGTCGACGTCCCCGCGGGCATAGACGACGGTATGCGCGTACGGCTTGCGGGGGAGGGGGAGAGCGGCCGCTACGGCGGCCCGCCGGGAGACCTGTACGTCGAAGCCCGCGTCAAACCGCATAAATCCTTCGGTCGCGCTCGCGACGACGTTCTGTATACCCTCGAGATCTCGCCCCCGCGCGCGGCCTTGGGGGCAGAAGTCGTCGTGCCGACCCTCGCCGGTGGCGAGAAGATAAAAGTGCCCGTCGGAAGCCAGGACGGCGACGTTATAAGGATAAAGGGCGCGGGCTTGCCGCGGCCGGGCACGCGGGTCGTGGGAGACCAGTTGGTAACGTTGCGCGTCGCGGTGCCCAAAAAACTAAAGAAGCGGGCGAAAAAACTTTACGAAGAGCTCTTGGCGTTGGAAGACGAGGAGTAATGAATAAAAATTGGTTTCGCGCGGCGACGGCCGCGGCGGTCACGTTTACGTTGGTAGTCGCGGGGGGGTGCGGGAAAAAGGAGGACCCGGGCGCGGCGTTGAAGACCCGGGCCGAGGCGTTATACGCCGACGGCGACTACGACGGCGCGGCGGCGCTTTACGACAAGATCCTTGTCGATTACCCGGCGTGGGCCGCGACGCAGAACGTAACCGCGGCTTGGAAGCAGGCGCGGGCCAAAGCCCTTTTCGTCAACGCTCGCGAGGCGGCGCGATCAGGCCGCTACGAGAAAGCAGGCGAGGCCCTGGCCGAGGCGTTGGCGCTCGCGCCCGACGACGTCGAGATAAATTACGGCGTGGGATGGGTTTACGTCGAAATGGCGCTGCAATACCAAGCGAAGGCCCAAGTAACCGGCGGCGCGCCGCGGGTTGACTACGCTATAATGGCCGACGCCTACGCCGACCTCGCGCGCGAACGCTTCGAGCGCAGCGTCAAGCTGGGCCCCAAGCATTGGGCCGGCTATCGCGGTATGGCGGTTTACTATATGTACCGCGGCGAAAACGACGACGCCCTTCAGGCTTTAGCCGACGCCGAAAAGTATTCCGAGAAGGCGGAAGATAAGATCGCGGTAGCGCGGCTGCGTGTCCGCGTGCTCTTGGCCGAGAAAGATTTCGGCGGGGCTAAAAAGACGCTCGACGCCTTGGTCGAGAAATACCCCGGTAACGGCGAGGTCTATTTCGCCCTCGGCGAGTATTACCTGCTCCTCGAGAAGCCCGACCTCGACGAAGCGATGCAAGCGTTTGAGATCGGCGTTACGAAGGAATTCGAAGACGAAGGAACGCGCAATCAGATGTACGTGATGTTATCGCGCTTGCGGATGCGGAAAGGCGATTACGACGGCGCGATGTCCGCGATAAAAGCCGCGTTAACTACCGACCCCTTTAACGGCGCTTTTGCGGACGAGTACGCCGTGGCATGGGGAACCAAGAAATTAGCCGAAAAAAAGAAGTAGGTGTCGACGTTCGGCAAACAGGAGGGCGCATGCGGATCGTAGCGATCTTGGCGATGGTTGGGTGCGCCGCCCCCGGGGCGTTAGGTTTATACGCGGGGCATATCGTCTTCACTTCGGACCGGGACGGCAACCCGGAAATATACTTGATGAAAGCCGACGGCTCCAACGTCATACGTTTAACCAACAACAAGGCGTACGATGACCAACCGGTTCTTTCCCCCGACGGCGAAAACGTCGTATTCGTAAGCAACCGCGACGGAAACCACGAACTTTACTTGATAGGCGCGGCCGGCAAGGGCCTGCGGCGTTTGACCCATACGCCGTATTCGGAAATAGATCCGTCTTTCTCGCCGGACGGCCTATGGATAATTTTTACGGCCATGGCCGAGGGCGACAAGGATATCTGGCGGCTGAACGTCGAAACCGGCGAAACCGAGGTGCTCGTTGCCGGCGACGGGGACCAATTCATGGCGCGCGCCGGCCCCGACGGCGCCTTAGTGTACGTCGAAGACGGCGGCGACAACGAGGTTTTTTTGCTCGAGGGCGGCGCCAAGGAAAACCTATCCCGGGCGCCGGGGCTTGATACCATGCCGTCGTTTTCGACGGACGGCAAAACCGTCTATTTCGTAAGTAACCGCGCCGGCGATTATGACCTAATGGCCGTAAACCGCGACGGTTCCGGGTTAAGAGAAATAATAACGCTGGAAAGCTCGGAAGGGCGCGCGTCGCCGTCGCCCGACGGAAATTACCTGGCGGCGGCTTCCGATAAAGACGGCGACCTGGAGATATACGTATTCTCGCCGGAAGGCGAATTGCGCGGACAACTTACGGACAACGAGTACGAAGACTACGAACCTTTCTGGGGCAAGTAAGGACGTGTAAAGAGCGGCTCCACCATACGGAGGAAACATGAAAAGGCTTGCGGATATCTTCATGGTTGTCGGTTTTATCGCCTGGCTCGTCGCGATCCTGACGCGCCTCGTCAATCGAGACTTTATTTTCCCGGCGCTGCAACTTCCGGCGCAAACGTATTTGGACTTCGGATGGACGTCTTTTTTCGTGGCCGGCGTTCTGATGTTGCGCCAAATAAGGGATAAATAAATTGAGGATATTGGTCACCGGCGGCGCGGGGTTTATCGGCTCGCACGTCGCGGAGAGGTATCTCGCGATGGGGTGGGAAGTCGCCGTCGCGGATAACTTATCGTCGGGCCGGCGGGACAACGTCCCGGCGGGGGCCGCGTTCTACGAGCTCGACGTCCGCGACGCGGCATTCGCCGAGGTCGTAGCGGCCGAGCGGCCCGACGTGCTTAGCCACCACGCCGCCCAAATGGACGTCCGCATCTCTACCACGAAGCCGGCCTTCGACGCCGACGTTAACATCATCGGTTCGATCAAGGCCGTCGAGGCGGCCCTCGGCGCCGGCGTCCGCAAATTCGTCTTTGCCTCCACCGGGGGAGCGGTTTACGGCGAGCCCGACGCCCTTCCGGTGAACGAGGACACGCCGGCCCGGCCCATCTCCCAATACGGCTGCTCCAAACTCGCCGTGGAACGCTATCTCTACCTCTATAACGTCCAGCGGGGTTTAAACTACGTGGCGTTACGGTATCCGAACGTATACGGGCCGCGGCAAAACCCGCGCGGCGAGGCGGGCGTAACCGCCATCTTCGCGTTGAAGATGGTCGAGGGCGAGCCGTGCACGATATACGGCGACGGCACCGAGTCTCGCGACTACGTCTTCGTCGACGACGTCGTCGACGCGCACGTCCTCGCCGCCGGCGCCGATTTCAAAGGGGTATTGTGCGTCGGCTCGGGCAAAGAAACCACCGTCCCGGACATATTCGAAAAACTTTCCGTCTTGACGGGCAACAAAATCGAGCCCCGCCGCGAGCCGCTCCGCCCGGGCGAAATTCGTCGCATCTGCATCTCGGGGGCCAAAGCCAAAGAGATATTAGGATGGAAACCTAAAGTGTCGTTTGAGGAAGGGCTGGCGCGGTTGGTCGAGCATATAAAGGAGAATAGGGAAAGGTACCGATAACGGGTTTTAACGAAAAGGGAAAGCCGGCCGCAAGGCCGGCTTTTTTTAATTCGGTCTTCGTCAGAACATCACCTGGAACGCGCTCGCGATTACGTCGTTGGACGTGCGGTATTCGTCCTCCAGGATGCGCGTGTAATCGCCGCGGAGCATCAGGTTGCCGCCGAGGAAGTGCAGGGCGAATCCCGCGGTGTAGCGGTCTTCGGGTACGTCGCCGCGCTCGAGGACGGCCGGCGCCCAACGCTCGTAGCGCGCGTACGGCGCGAAATCTTGGAGATAACGCCAAGGTAACGGCTGCGTATAGACGAGGGTGCCGAAGTAGCCGCGCTCGTAGGTATCCTTATAGACGTAATATGGCTCGCGGTACCGCTCGGTCGGGATGGGATAATCGTTTAAGAAACGCTGCATATACTCGGCAAGGAATTCGAAACGCCAAGCCGTAAAGGAGACGTCGGCGCCGCCGCGGGGTTCTTCGAGATAATGTTCTTCGTGCGGTAAGTACCGCCTGTATTTAGCCCGCTGCGTTTTAGCATATAGATAAGAACCGCCGAGCTCGACGTTTTTTAAACCCGGAATGGGCGCGCCGTAGATCCTACCGGCGCCGTCTACTAACGGGCCGCTGCCGTTGAATACGCCCGCGCCAGCCCCTATACGGTAGGGCCACTCGTCCCGCTCAAGGAGATAATCGAACCGGACGCCGTAGTTCCGGCCGGGAGCGATTCGAGTGGAGGTTGCGGTCCTCGAGCTGCAAATTAGATAACCCTCGTACGTCGTGGCCTCGACGCCGAAAGGTACGAAGAAGCGTCCGATTTTAGTTGAAAAGCCGGCCGGGAGCGCCGTTCCCAGATAAGCCTCGCGAAAGCCACTTAACCGGTAAGACCTGACGTCGTAATCGACTTTATCGAATAGACGGCCGTATATGCGTAGCTCCGCTTCCGGAATGACGAATTCGCTTTCGCCGAGATGTTCCGGGCCTATGTTCTCGAATACATACTGATGGCCTGCTTGTAACAGTAACCCTAGGTTAACGTTAACTTCGTCGAAAGGAACGTCGACTTGTCCGCCGTACGCGGCGACGACAGCCGATCCGAACGCAAGAAGGAGTCCGCAGTATCGCATTTGGCTGGCCCTCCTAAAGTGTAACGTTAAGAGCCTATTATACTTTATCAGGTGAGGATTTACATTAAAACATAACTTGAAATAAGCTCTCTATTTCGTCGTTGGTATAACGTTGCTCTTCTTCTAAAATACGGGTGTAGTCGGCCTTGAACATAAGGTTGCGGCCCATAAAGTAAAGCGCGAACCCTCCCGTGTAACGGTCTTCCGGCGTTATGCCACGCCTGAAGACCGCCGGGTCGTAGCGCTCGTAACGGAGGTACGGCTCGACGGCGCCGAGGTAGCGCCAGGGCAGCGGGTGGCTATAACCGGCCATGGCGAAGCCGCCGCGGTAATAATCGTCTTTATAAACGGGTTCTTGGCCGCGCAAGCCAATGAAAATTTCTTGGACGAAATATTCTAAATATTCTACGCCGAATTTGAACCGCCACGTTTCGAAATATACGTCGCCGGCCAAACGCGGCGCGGGACGGAAGGGGCGGTCCAAGTTCCTTCTCCGCCGGTTATATATCGGGCGGTATTCTTTCCCGTAATAGAACGAACAACCTACGGAAAGGGTCTTAGCGCCGGGGACCGGCTTCGCGTATACGCGCGCGGCGCCGTCGACTAGCGGCACCTCGTATTTATTGTTATTGTAGACGCCGGCCGCGGCCCCGAATTCGTAAGGCCAACCCTCGGCGTCGCGCACGTAATCGAAGCGTATGCCGTATTCACGGCCCGGGGCGATAACGTCTGAGGAGCGGGTGGTAGAAGTACATATTAAGTAACCCTCTTCGGTCGTGGCTTCGACGCCGAAAGGTACGAAATATCTGCCGACTTTGGCCGAGAAACCGGGGAGAAAGTCCGTCCCGACATACCCTTCCCGGACGCCGCTAAAACCGTTAAGCCGCAGATCGTAATCGACTTTCTCGAATACTTGCCCGTAAATCCGGAATTCGGTTTCCGACAACGTAAAATTACTGGTATCTTCGCTTTCGTTTTCCCATTCGAAAAAACGATAGTAATGGCCGGCCTGCAAAAGGAGGCCGAGGTTAACCGAGAAGTCGTCCGTCGGGACGGCAACGGCGACGGCGCAAGCGGCCGAACCGCCGCTTAGCACCGTCGCCGCAATTAAAGCCGACGTTAGTTTAACGACTCGCCTCACCCTGTGGGTCCTTCCTTTTGACCGTTGGGGCAAACTTCTATTTACATACTACATTCAACAGCTTATCGGGCACAAGTATTTTTTTCGCGACTTTCTTCCCCTCCAGGTAGCGCGCGACGTTGGCGTCCTCGGCCGCCGCGGCGAAGACCTCGTCTTCGCTCGAGCCGGCGGCGACGTCGACGCGGCTCCGCACCTTGCCGTTTACTTGAATGACTACCGTGACCTGCGCCGCGGCGACGGCTTCGTCGTCGTACTCCTCCCATTTATCGCGGAAAACCGAGTCGTCGTGGCCTACCCGGCGCCAGAGCTCCTCGGCCATATGGGGCGCGAAGGGCGCGAGCGTCTTTATCAGATGGTAAAGCGCGTAACCGAAGGCCGGCGACTTTTTATCATCGTACGCGTAAAGGGCGTTGACGAAGTCCATCAGGAAGGCGATGCAGGTGTTGAAATGCAGGCGCTCGAGGTCGTCGGTTACGCGCTTCAACGTGCGGTGCGTCGCCAAGTACAGGTCTTTTTCGCTCGCCGAGAGGGACGCCGCATCTACCGATTCCCGGACGGCCGCTATATTCCCGTTGAAGAGGCGCCACACGCGAGCGAGCCACCGCGCCGCGCCCTCCGCGCCCTCGTCGGTCCACTCCATATCTTTACCGGGGGGGCCGGCAAACGTAATAAATAACCGGGCGACGTCGGCGCCGTGCTCGGCGATGAACGGCCCGGCGGCGACGGCGTTCCCTTTCGACTTCGACATGACCTCCATCGACGTCGAGCCGTCGGCCTTCTCCACCCGGGCCTTGACCATGCCCTGGTTGAAAAAGTAGGGGAAGGGCTCTATGTCTCGTACGAGCCCTTCGTCGGCGAGGAATTTCTGGAAGAAACGCGCGTATAACATGTGGCTGACGGCGTGCTCGTCGCCGCCCACGTACTGGTCGACGGGCATCCAGAAATTTACCCGCGCCGGGTCCCAGGGGGCTTTGTCGTTGCGGGCGTCGCAGTAACGCAGAAAGTACCAGCTCGAGTCAACGTACGTGTCCATGGTGTCGGCGTCGCGCTCGGCCGGGCCGCCGCATGCGGGGCAAGTCGTTTCTATAAATCCGCGGTAACTGGCTAACGGCGACCGTTCCGCCGGCGTGAAGTCTACTTTGTCCTCGGCCGGAAGCAACACCGGCAGCTCGTCGTAGGGGACCGGGACGTCGCCGCAACGCGGGCAATGGATTATCGGGATCGGCGGCCCCCAGTACCGTTGCCGGCTTATGAGCCAGTCGTGGAGGTGGTAGTTGACCGCCGGCCGGCCCCAGCCGCCCCGGGGGCCGTCGTCGGCCAGCCTGGCGTTACCTTCCTCCGTCGTCAAACCGGAGTACGGGCCGGAGTTTTCCATTACGCCGTAGTCCTGGAACGCCTCCGTCATTTCGTTTTCCCGGGCGAGGTCGCCGTCCGCGGGCCGGATTACCGGGACGACCGGTATACCGTATTTCCGGGCAAAGAGGAAGTCCCGCTGGTCGTGGGCGGGGACGCCTATGACCGCCCCCTCCCCGTAACTGATTAAAACGTAATCGGCGACCCAGATAGGTATTTCTTTCCCGTTTAACGGGTTCCGGGCGGACCGGCCGGTGAAAACGCCGGCTTTCTCCGCCGCGGCCGAGGTGCGGTCGACCTCGGTTTTATTGATGGCCTCGCGGCAAAAGGATTCTACCTCGTCTTTGGTCGCCAAGCCCGTTATGAGGCTCGGGATCGCCGGGTGTTCGGGCGCGAGGGCCATAAACGTAACGCCGTAGAGGGTATCGGCGCGGGTCGTAAATACGTCGAAATGTTGAGCGACGCCGACGACGGGGAAGCGGACGGTCATGCCTTCGCTCCGGCCTATCCAGTTGCGCTGCAGCGTTATGACGTGGCGCGGCCAATGCTCTTCGACGAGCGCGAGGTCGTCGAGCAGGCGGTCGGCGTACGCGGTTATCTTAAAGTACCATTGCTCGAGGTGGCGCCGTTCCACCGGCGTATCGCACCGGTAGCAAACGCCGTCGACGACCTGCTCGTTGGCCAGGACCGTCTTACAGCCCGGGCAGAAGTTCGCGGGCCCCAAGGCGCGGTACGCCAGGCCGCGCTCGTATAATTTAAGGAACAGCCATTGCGTCCATTTATAGTAGTCCGGGCGGCAGGCCGCGATCTCGCGGCGCCAGTCGTACCCCACGCCGGCGTGCTTCAACGTAGCGCGGGAGGTGGCGATGTTCTCTTCGGTCCATTTGGCCGGCGAAATGCCCCGCTGGATGGCGGCGTTTTCCGCGGGGAGGCCGAAGCTGTCCCACCCAATGGGGTGCAGCACCTCGTAACCCCGCATCCTTTTGTAGCGGTTTAGGACGTCGCCGATGAAGTAGTTCTTCATATGGCCGACGTGCAGGTCGCCGGACGGATAGGGGAACATCTCCAGGAGGTAAAATTTAGGTTTCGGGGAATCCTCGTCGGCTTCGAAAAGGCCGGTCTTTTCCCAGAACTCTTGCCAGCGTCTTTCGACCGCCGGCGCGTCGTAGTCGTCGTCGGATTTCGCCATACCCGTGATACCTCGGTTAAAGTAATTATGAAAACGGCGGGCTGAGCGCCCGCCTGTCGTTATTTGGGTATACTACCGCCGGCGGACGCTCACGCCTCCCGTAGTAGTAGAGCGAGTTGCCGGCTATTCTCGTAAATCATCGGCCTTTTATAACATAGATCCGCGGCGGCGTCAACGCTAAATTAGCGCCGCGAACACCTCGTCCGCGAGGAACAGGCCGCGGCGACTCAGGCGGACGTTGTCGTCGTCGACCGTTATCAACCCGGCCGCGGCGAATCTTTCCAGTTCGCTCTTGTAATATTCCTTTGGATTAAGGCCGGTGCGTTTTTCGAAGGCCGCGGCGTCTATACCCGCGGTCAACCGAAGGCCCAGGACCGCGGCGGTTCTCATCTCGCGGTAAGGGTCCGACGGCTCGGGGTTCGTAGGCGGCCACCGGCCCGCCGCGGCGGCGGCGCAATATTCGTCCAAATCCGCCGGGTTGCGATACCGGCCGCCGCGCCAATGGCTCGCGGCCGCCGGGCCGAAACCTACGTATTCTTCGTCGCGCCAATATTTTAGATTATGGCCGCACTCGCGGCCCGGGCGCGCGAAGTTGGATATCTCGTAATGTACGAAACCCGCCGTCGTCAGCTTATCCACGGCCTCGTAATACATCGCCGCTTGTTCGTCGTCGTCGGGGAACGTGTAGGCCGCGCGCTCGCGGTATAGTTTGACGTGGGGCTCGAGCGTAAGGCCGTAGGCGGAGACGTGGTCCGGCTTCAACGCCAGGCCGCGCTCGAGGTCGCGGGTCCAGCCGTCCAAGTTTTGCCCGGGCAGGCCGTACATCAAGTCGAGGGAGACGTTCTCGAAGCCTTGGGCCCGGGCGCGCCAATAGGCGTCCTCGGCCTGGGCCGCGTCGTGCCGGCGCCCTAATACGTTCAATATTACCGGGTCGAAGGTTTGGGTCCCCAAAGATAGGCGATTGACGCCGCCGTCGGCCAGCGCGTCCAAAACGTCGTCGGCCAGCGACTCGGGGTTGGCCTCGCAAGTCACCTCGGCCCCCGGCGCGATTGTGAACTGGCCCGCTATTTGTGCCAGGACGTCGGCGAGGCGTTTGGGGCCGAGGACGGTGGGGGTCCCGCCGCCGACGTAGAGGGTGTCGGCGCGCATTTTGCCGAGCGAAAGGGCCGCGGCTTCCAGCTCGCCCTCGAGCGCCGCGGCGTACCGCGTCGCCGAGCGCTCGTCGTACGGCGCCGTCGCGAAGTCGCAGTAGCTGCAGCGGCTCGCGCAAAAAGGGACGTGCACGTAAAGGCCCAACATATTTTCAGATAAAAAAAAGGGGCGACGTTGTCGCCCCTGTCGCTGCGGTTTAACCTTCGCTCGTTCTATCCCACCATTTCGTTAGCCGCCAATACTTTTTTTCGCCTACCGGATAACTTTCGAATTCGTAGTTACAATAGCCCGTGTTGGCTATTAAGCCGTTCAGCTCGTCTATCATAACGAGGAGGCTGATTGATACGTTTTCGGCGAGGTACGTAGTTTCTTCGGGGCCCGGTTCGCCTACGCGCGTAGTAGTTATAGAAAGGTCTATGCTATACGCTTTCTGAAACATTCTATTAGTAGCTTCCCAGTCTTCGGTATAGGTCCACGATTCGGGGATTATATATTCGCTGCCGGGCGGGGTCTGGCCGACATCCCTCGGGTCGAAGTAAAAGACGAAGTCGGGGCTTAGCGCCTTTTTGTAAAGTTGGATGTTCCGTTGGTTATATGCTATTGCTATGTTCTTAAGCACGTTCACCGGGGTGGTCATTTCGGGCGGAGGTACGGGCGGTATGTCCGGGGGGGGGCTGAATAGGCATCCCGTCAGGGCCAAAGCCGTCACGGCCGCTGCGGCCGCCACGGACGCGTTGCGCAGCATTTTTAGCGTTTTGTCGTTACATTTCATATTTAATCAGTACCTCTCGATTTCTTAAGGCGTGCTGTTGACGGCCGTTATTATATTCTAAAAACCGGCCTATGTCAAGACCTTACTAGCCATATAAGTATCGCAGGAGCCGTAAGAGTTACGCATTTTTTACGGCGGGGCGTACGGTTGGGTCGGTTTTATTCGATTAAGGATGGGGACATTCTTACGTGCGCCGAAGGGTTTCCATTTAAACTACGCGGTAGCGCTATTTACCTAAAGGAAATGAAGCGGGGCGGGTTTTTATTAGAAGATGAAATTAAATCCCGCGTCGACGTTGAAGAAGGTCTCGTTCGGGATTTCTTTGTAACGGCGCTTGCTGTTTTTTATGTAATAGGTGTGGGAGGTGTTCGTACTTGCCGCGAAGGTCAGGTTTTGGGACAGAACGTACGTTACGCCGATCCCGCCGGCGAAGCTTCGAATTAATTGCCAATTCTCAGGGTCGGGCCTGAAGACGCCTTCTCGCAGGTCGTTATTAAAGGACGAACTTAAGTTTAATTTCAGCTTGTCGGAAGTATTTATCTCCATTCCGGGGAAGACGCCCCAAACCCATTGACGCATGTTGCCGCGGGGGCTAGCCGGAAAATAATCGCGGCCGTACGACAAGTCCGCCGTCACTTCCGGCTTGAAGAGCTTGCCGAATTCGCGGCGTACTTTCGTGGAGAGGTGGCGGTTGATACGCGCCGTGTCGGTTCCCGTGGCTAAAGGGTTTAAGTATTGCGTGCTGGTCTTACTTATGTCGGTTTTGACCTCGAGCGTGGTGTCGCGCGTCACGTCGTATATAAAGCCCGTGCCGAGAGAAACGTTCAGGCCGTCGTGGTTTTCCCGAGCGGCAACCGGGTTTTTGTAACGGTATAAAGTTATGCCCATAGCCGTATCCACGTCTACCCTAAGGTTTTCGGTCCAATCGAAGCCGACGCTGCCGTCGAGGTTATTTAACCGCGTTGTCTCGTCTTTTTCCGGGAACACCAATAAGTGGGGTCGGCTCTCGGTGAGGTAATGGGCCAGGTGGAAGGTAACGTCTTCGCCGAGGGCCAGGTCGAAATCGGAAGTGACTATGTAACTCGAGGAGATTTCGCACGAGGTCGCCGATTCCGGCCGATTGCGGGGAGGGAGCTTACCGTTCACGTCTTTTAATATGTTTTCCTTCTCTTCATATTCGACGGCGACGCTCGCCTCCGAATGTTCGCCGGGTTTTACGCGGATGTTTGCGTTGTTCTTGAACGTCGATCGTCGAACGTCGTACCGGACCTCGTTGAATTGCTTTTCGTAAAGGGCCTTGTTTTCGTAAAAGTCTCGTCCCCGGTTAAACGTCACCGAATTAGTCAGGGACCACGCCGGACTGAGGTTATAGGTAACGTCGCCCGAAGCGCTGCCGTCCAATAGGTCGCTGTCCAACGCGGGTTCCAAACGGTCCCGGCCTACGTTGTCCGTAACGCCGAACGACAGGTTGAGGTTGAGCTTTTCGCTCAGGTCTTTATTCGTGCTTAGCCGGCTCGAGACCGTATTTCCTATTTTGCGGGAAAGGGTCGGCTTCGGCTTGCGCTCCGGGTACGTCCGCGTCTTCGTGACTTCGATTTTGGACGAACTTATGTCGCCGTTGTAATCGACGCTGAAAGTGGTAGCGGTCGTCAGGTTGTAGTCGACGCCGCCGCCGAACCTATGGGTGCGGCTGGTCGTGGGCGGCGGAACCTCCTCCCCCCGGGCGATCAAAATTTCTTGCGACGAATCCTCGACCCCGAGCGTCAGATCGGATTTTAGGTCGCTTGAGAATTCGTAGTCCAGCGACGAGTTGACGCCGTTCGACGAGCTCTTGGTTTTAAACTCGTCGTAACGTTCGCTCGGAGGGCGATGTACCAGGCTATAGGAGTTGCCGTAGGATACGTTCAGGCGCCAAGGCGACGGCGGGTCATAACCGATACTGAAGCTCGTATTGCGTCCGCGCGAAGACCGGTTGTCTTCGGGGTTGTAGCCGTTGTCGAGCGACGTCGACGTCGAGAAGTCGAGGTTTGGCGTGAGCGGCACCGTGTACGAGACGCTCGCCGCCGTGCTCTTGGAATCGCTTAAGGAGGAATAACTTAGGTCGAAGGTCTTAGCCGACTCGGTTCCCTCGCCGCCTTCGCCGCCCTCGTCGGCTCGCGCCGACGCGACGAAGACGGAAGCAGATACAACCAGTAAATATTTAATTACGGATTTCATTCCAAAACGGCGTCCCGGCCGCCAGCGGGCCCACGGCGAAGTTCCGGGCTATCGTCTGGCCCACGTCGGCGAGGCTGGCCCTCGTGCCCAAAGGTATCTCGCGCTTGAGACCCCGGTGCCACGCCAGGAGGGGCGTATATTCGCGGGTGTGGTCCGTGCTCGCGGTCGTCGGGTCGTTCCCGTGGTCCGAGACGATTAGTATTAAATCGTCGACATCCATCTCATCCTCGATGGCCGGGAACGCCGCGTCGAAGTCCTCCAAAGCCCGGGCGTAGCCCTCGACGTCGTTGCGGTGGCCGTAAATAGTATCCGTATCGTTCAGGTTCGCGAAGATCAGCCCCTCGAAATTTTCGCGCAACTCGGTTTTAATTTTATTGACCCCGTCGGCGTTATCCTTCGTATGGGTACAACGCGTGAAGCCGCGCCCGGCGAAAATGTCGTCGACTTTCCCGACCCCCCGGACCTCAATCCCCTTTTCTCGAAGCCGCTCGAGCAGCGTGGGCGCGGGCGGCGGCGACGAGTAGTCGCGCCGGGCGTCGTTTAAACGATAAAAGGACCCGGCCTCGCCGGCGAACGGCCTGACGATTACCCGGCCCACGGCGTACGGGCCGGCCATGGCGGTTCGCGCCTTTTCGCCTACGTCGTAAAGCTCGCCGAGCGGTACTACGCCGACGTGGCCCGCCAGCTGACACACGCTGTCGGCCGAGGTATAAAGTATCAAAGCGCCCGTCCTAAGGTGTTCCGCCCCCAACTCGGTTATGATCTCCGTGCCCGACGCCGTCCGGTTGCCGATAAATTCCCGACCGGTAGCGGCTCTCAGCGCGTCCACCGCTTCCCGCGGGAAGCCTTCCGGGAAAACGGGGAAGTTTTCTTTCAACACCACGCCCGCGATTTCCCAATGGCCGCTCGTCGAGTCTTTACCCGCCGCCGTCATGGCTAGTTTGCCGTAGCCGCCGTTTACGGCGACGTTTTCATAACCCGGTAAATGCGTCAGCCGATTAAGGCCGCGCGCGGCGAGGCGCGGAAGGTCCAGCCGTTTGCGGGCCCGAACGACGTTCGCCAGGCTATCGGAACCCTCATCGCCGAAATCCGCGGCATCCGGCAGTTCGCCTATTCCTACGCCGTCGAGAATAATAAGCAAGACGCGGCCAAACCGCTTATAAGTCCGATTCACGTCGAAGGGCCGCCAGCGCGGGGCCCAACGGCGGCCTGGCTACGCCGGCCTCGGTAATGACCCCGTCGATTAAGTGCGCCGGCGTGACGTCAAAAGCCGGGTTGAAGACGCCGACGCCCACCGGCGCAGACCGCACGCCGGCGAAGGTCGTAATTTCCTCCGGGCCGCGCTCTTCTATGGGGATGTCGCGACCCGAAGCCATGTTGAAATCGACCGTGGAGAGAGGCGCCGCGACGTAGAAAGGCACCAGGAAGCGGCGCGCCAATACGGCCAGGTTTAACGTGCCGATTTTGTTCGCGGCGTCGCCGTTGGCCGCGACTCGGTCCGCGCCTACCACGACGCAGTCGATTTTACCTTGCGACATTACGGTGGCCGCCGCGTCGTCGCATATGAGCGTAACCGGCACGCCGGCCTGGCTGAGTTCCCAGGCCGTCAGGCGCGCCCCCTGGAGTAGCGGCCTCGTCTCGGCGACGTACGCAGATATGCTCTTGCCTTTTTCTACCGCGGCGTATATGACCCCCAACGCCGTGCCGTAGTCGACCGTGGCCAGCGTGCCGGCGTTGCAATGGGTTAAGACCGTCGCGCCGTCGGGCAGCAGCGCGGCGCCGAATTCACCCATGCGGCGGTTGGCCCGGCGATCTTCTTCCTCCATGGCCTTCGCCTCGCGCTCGAGCCTTGCGTACAGTTCTTCGGCCGAAGCCGCCTTTTCGCCGCTGACCGCGACCATACGCCGGACGGCCCATGAAAGGTTAACCGCCGTCGGCCGCGCCGTTTCCAAATACCGGCCCGCCCGGGCTACTTGCATCCGCATGTCCTCGGCCGAACCGTTCCTTATGGCGTGGGCGGTGAGCAGCACGCCGTAGGCCGCGGCAACGCCGATCGCCGGCGCACCCCGCACCACCAGCCTCCGGATCGCGTCGTGGACCTCGTCGACCCGCTCGCACCTTATTACCGCGAGTTCCGCAGGCAATAACGTTTGGTCGATGAGCTCCAGGGCGTCGCCGGCCCACTTTAGCGTCGGCAGTCTCATAGTTGTTAAGAAGTTGATGTTAAATTCGGATTTTATTTTAAACGCCGCCTTAAGTCAAGCGTTAACGCCGGGGCGCCTAGGACGTAAAAAACGCGCCGGCTCTTCGTGAGCCGGCTTTATATTTTATACGTTTGCGCCTAACGGAATAATGTTTTTATTCTACCTGCCGAAGAGGCGAGAATGAACGGGAAACCGCGGCCTACGAAACGGAACACCTAACCTGTAGCGCGCGAGCCGGTTTCAGAATCCCGCTAAAGTACCGGCGCTTGCTATCAATTTATATATATCCGATGTCGAGTGAAAAGGTTGCGCTTTATCGCTAATCTTGTTCGGGCGCGAAAACTATGTTAAATTCCGTCCGGCTTTCGGGCCCAAGTTGTTCAGGCTTAGGCCGGTACGGTAGCTCGCGATGGAAGAAGAAAAAAAGATAGACGTCG
>CAZLXP010000011.1:0-43328 GCA_964563535.1 uncultured bacterium
GCGGACCTCGAGCTCGCCCTCGAGGGCGTCCTATGGGGCGCCTACGGCACCACCGGCCAACGGTGCACCGCGACCAGCCGGCTAATCCTCGAGAACAGGGTCCACGATAAGTTCGTTAAGATGCTCATCGACGCCGCGGCCCGTTTGAAACTCGGCCCCGGCCTCGACGAATCCGTTCAAGTCGGGCCGTTGGTTAGCGCGTCGCAGCGCGAGACCGTACATTCCTACGTCGAGGTGGGGAGAAAAGAAGGCGCGGAGCTTGCGTTGGGCGGCGAGTTCTACGTTGAGGGCGAGAGTAAAAAAGGGTACTTTTATAAACCCACCGTATTCCTCGGCGTCAAGGCCGCGATGCGCATAGCCCGCGAAGAGATCTTCGGGCCCGTGTTGTCGGTGCTTAAAGTCAAAGACGCCGACGAGGCCATCGACGTTTTGAATGACTCGTCGTACGGCCTTTCGAGCTCGATTTATACGCGCGACGTCAATTTGGCGTTCAAGGCCATCGAGGACATCGAAGCCGGCATAACGTACGTGAACGGCCCCACCATCGGCGCGGAGGTCCATTTGCCTTTCGGCGGCGTTAAGGATACGGGCAACGGCCACCGCGAGGGATCGTTCACGGCGTTCGACGTGTTCACGGAGTGGAAGTCGGTCTACGTCGACTATTCCGGGAGATTGCAGCGTGCCCAGATAGATGTCGGGGCGTAGCGTTAAGGATTAAGGCCGTATTATTTTATAAGGGGGCGGCCGTGACCGCCCCGTTCAATTAAGAGGGGCGTGCGGCGATGGACGTGTTCATATTCTTGACCGACATAATCGGCAAGGCGGCCTACTCCGCCGAGGGACGGCGGCTGGGGAAAATCCTGGATGGCGTGAGCGACGGCCGCGACCCATACCCCCGGATCGGATACTTGATTTGCCGGCGGCGGCGCTCGAGGAAACGGGTGCGCGTACCCTGGGAAGCGGTAAGCGGGCTTAAGAAAGAAGGAATATTCTTAGGCGAGGGGGCGGCCGAAAAGTTCGAGCCTTTTAAGCGGCGCCCGGGCGAGGTGTTACTCGTTGCGGATTTGTGGGACAAGCAAGTCGTGGACGTCAACGGCGCCAAGTTGGAGCGGGTCAACGACATCCACTTATTGAATACGGAACGCGAATTACGCGTCATACACGTCGACGTCGGCGTGCGGGGTATACTCCGGCGTCTCAACGCCCTGCGGCTTTTCGACGCCGTTACGGCGTGGTTATTCGATTACACCGTCAAGGAGCGGTTCGTCAATTGGCGGTTCGTGCAACCTTTGGGCGAGCAGCTCGCGGCGGCGTCGGTGCAACTCAGCGTCGCCGGACAACGACTTCGCGATTTGCACCCCGCCGATTTGGCCGACATAATCGAAGAGTTGCCTTTGCCCGAGCGGGCCGCGGTCTTCGCCGCTTTCGACGACGAAAAGGCGGCCGGGATCTTGGAGGCGGTCAACGAACCCGAAATGGCGGTAGACCTTCTGGAGGCGGTGGGGGAAGAGCGCGCCGGCGACATAATCGAGGAGATGGACCCGGACGAGGCCGCGGACGTACTGGCCGAATTGGACGAAAACCAGGCGGAGAAGCTCATCGGCGCCATGGAGGACGAAGAACACGCCGACGATCTGCGCGAGCTTCTGGCGCAGGAAGAGGGAACCGCGGGTTCCATAATGACGACGGAGTACTTAGCGGTTAAAGAGGGGGATACGGTGGCGAACGTGTTCCACAGACTCAAAACGGCCGAAGACGTCGAGGCGTACTACTACGTCTACGTAGTGGATGACGACGACGTTTTGCTAGGCGTGTTTTCGCTCCGGGACGCGTTGCGGGCGAGACGTACTACCCCGGCCGCCCGGCTCGCGAGCGAACGAGTAGTCGCGGCGAAAATAGACGATCGGCCCGAGCGCGTGTTCGAGCTTTTCGGGAAGTACGGCTTCGCGGCGCTGCCGGTAGTCGACGACGACGACAAGCTGCGGGGCGTGGTGACGTTGTACGACGCCGTGGCGGCCATGCACCCGGATTTCGAGAAGGAGTAGAAGTGGCCTTTAGTTTCAAACCTCAGACCTGGTTGATTCCGCGCGTAAAAGGGTTCGCGCTCCTTCTCGCCCTTCTGGGCCCCGGCATCATTACGTCGAACGTAGACAATGACGCCGGCGGCATCGCCACTTATTCCATTTGCGGCGCCCGCTTCGGCTATTCGCTATTGTGGTCCCTCATCCCCATCTCCATACTGCTGATAGTAGTCCAGGAGATGTGTTTTCGGATGGGGGTCGTGACGGGCAAAGGTCTTTCCGACCTCATCCGGGAGCGCTTCGGCGTCCGCATCACCTTCTATTTGATGGTGGCGGTATTCGCCTGTAACTTGGGCAACGTTTTCGCCGAGTTCGCCGGCATTGCCGCCAGCCTGGCTATCGTGGGGGTCAGCAAATACGTTTCCGTTCCCATCGCCGCGGCGTTAGTTTGGTTGCTCGTCGTGAAGGGTAATTACAAGCGGGTGGAGAAGATATTCCTGGCGGCGTGTGTGGTATACGTATCTTATATAATCGCCGGCGTAATGGTAAAACCGCCGTGGGGCGAAGTAGCCGCCGAAGTATTAGTGCCTCGTTTGAATTGGAACGGCGACGCTTTGGCGATGCTTATCGGCGTCGTAGGCACGACCATTGCGCCGTGGATGCAATTTTACCTCCAGGCCGCGGTGGTGGAAAAGGGAGTCAAGGTCTCGGAATATCGGTTCGCGAAATGGGATGTCATTACCGGTTCCATCGGCGTGAACGTCGTCGCCTTTTTCATCATCCTGGCGTGCGGCGCTACTATTTTCGTCGCGCAAATCCCCATAGAGACCGCGGCCGACGCCGCTATGGCGTTGCGTCCCCTGGCGGGGAAATACGCCTCCTTTCTCTTCGGTTTCGGCCTTTTAAACGCCTCCCTCTTCGCCGCCTCCATTTTGCCCCTCTCCACCGCTTTCTTTATCTCGGAAGCTTTCGGTTGGGAGGCCGGGGTAGATAAAAAGTTCTCGGAAGCCCCCCAATTCTATTCCCTCTACACCGGCACCGTTGCGGTCGGCGCGGTCGCGATACTCCTCCCCGGGATTCCCCTGCTCACTATAATGTATCTCTCGCAGGTCTTTAACGGCGTCGTGCTCCCGGTCGTTATCGCTTTTATGCTCATTCTTATTAACGACCGTCGGCTGATGGGGAACTATGTCAACGGGCCTATCCGAAACGTAGTGGCTACCGGCGCGTCGGTGTTATTGGCCGGCCTCTGCGCCGCGATGGTAGTCCTTTCCATCGTTCGGAGATGAACCTTTTCCCGCGCGTCCTTCCCGGCGCGTTCGGGCGGTGGTTCACGGCCGACCCGGCGCGGTGGCTTTTAAAAGCGCGCTCGCCGCTCGTCAGGTACCGCGCCGCCGTGGCCTTATTAGGGTGGCCGCCGGATTCGGCCGACGCGGCCTCGTTGTGGGCGAAACGTTACGAAGACCACGACCTGGCCGCGGTAGCGGGGGCGCAAGGCCCCGACGGCCTGTGGTACGCGTCGGAACCGTTCTTTCGGCGGCGGCTTAGCCTGTACGCGCCCAAATATCTGGCCGCGGTCTGGCAGCTGCCGGTCCTGGCCGACTTGGGTGTCGGCTTAGATGAGCCGGTGGCGGCGAGGGCGGCGGAAGCGTTGCTCGCGCGGCGGACGGCGGAAGGCTATTTCGACTTGGGCCCCGGCGGCCCTTTCGTCGCGGCTAACGCGTTGGCGGTAAGCGCGCTTGCCGCGTGGGGCGTCGACGAGGCGGATTTGGCGCCGGCGCGCGGGTGGCTGCGTTCGCGTCAACGACGGGACGGGGGGTGGACGGATGAACTCGAGCTCGAGGGGGCGGAAGCGCCCAGCGCGATAGGCACGACGGCCGAGGTGGTGCGCGCGCTTGCCCGCTCGGGCTGTGCTCGCGGCCAGGCGCTCGCCGCGGCGAAGAAGTATCTCCTCGACAATCTTTTTACGGACTATAACGGCCGCTTCCCGCGTTCGGCGCGGGCCTGGCGGCGGCTGAGCTGGCCGCAGTACCGGTATGACGCGTTGACGGTGGCGTCGGCGCTCGCGCTCGCGGGCGCGTCGCGGCTCGAGGTCGCGCCGCTCGCGCAGGCCGTTCGCGCGCTGCAGACGCGGCGCGGTTTCTGGCGCCAACAGGTGCCCTTCGGCGAACGCTGTTGGTTGGAACCGGTGCGCGCCGGCCGCGCGTCGCGGTGGGTCACCTACAAGGCGGCGAGGTTCCTCTTGTGGTATTACGGTTGGGAAGGTTCGGAAAGTGATTGCGATGTCAACCGTTATTAATTATAATCGCGTCGATTAAAGGGTACGGCCAATGGTAACCGCAGTCATAAAGTTAATGAGGCCCCGCCAGTGGACGAAGAACCTTATCCTCTTCGCGGCCGTAGTATTCTCGGGCCGGGTCGTAATATTAGAGGACGCCCTTCACGCCGTATGGGGGTTCGTTATATTCTGTTTTTTGTCCAGCAGCGTTTATATTTTAAACGACGTCGTGGACGCGGCGTACGACCGCCGTCACCCCGAGAAGAAAAACCGGCCCATAGCTTCCGGTAAAATTTCGCCGGCCGCGGGCGTGTTATTGTTCGCGGTTTTCGCCGCGGCCTCGCTTACGGCGTCGTTCTCGTCGTTGGGGTGGAAGTTCGGCGTTTGCGCCGTCACTTATTTCGTTATCAACCTCTTCTATTCGTTCGGCGTTAAGAAAGTCGTCATCGTCGATTCGGTTACGATCGCGTTGGGGTTCGTGTTGCGGGCCATAGCCGGCATCTACGCCATCGTATCCGAACCGGGCCAGATATCGGAGTGGCTATTGATCTGCACCTTCTTCTTGGCGCTGTTTCTGGCGTTCTCCAAGCGGCGTGGTGAGATTACGGACCTTTCGGAAAACGCCGCGGCCCACCGGCCGATATTGGCGTCGTATTCGCCCAAGTTAATCGACGAGATGATAGGGGTCACCACGGCGTCGTCCGTTATGTCCTATTCTCTGTATACCATTTGGCCCGGGACCGTCGCCCGCTTGGGTACCAATAAAATGATTTATACCATCCCGTTCGTCGTGTACGGGATATTCCGTTATCTTTACCTTATTTATCGAAAGGGGAAGGGAGCGCAGCCTTCAACTATCCTGATTACGGATAGGCCGCTGCAAGTAAACATCGTTTTATACGTCGCGGCCGTATTCGTCATCTTATACGTTATTAAATAATGCCGGCCCTTCGTCCGCGGTGAAGATAACCAGAAGAGCGAGGATCCTCCTGGGGTTGGGCGTCAGCCTGGCCTCGGCCGTCGTGCTGGCGGCGGTCATAGATTGGCGCGAGTTCGCGGCGACCCTCGCCCGCGCGAATTACATATATTTAATCCCCGCTACTTTTTGTATCATCGCTTCGTATTACTGTCGGGCGCTGCAGTGGCGGTACGTCCTGCGCGGCGTCCGCCGGTTGCCGTCGTACCCGCTCTTTCGGATAACGATGATCGGGTTTTTGGCCAACATCCTTTTGCCGGCGCGGTTGGGCGAAGTGGTGCGGGCGTACGAGCTGGCCCGAAAACAGCGGCTCTCCAAGGGGACCGCCGTCGGTTCGGTTATCGTGACCCGCCTTTTGGACGGCGCGATATTATTTCTGATACTGGGCGGCTTTGCGATTCTGATCCCGGCGAAGATAGCCGGCGTCAGAGCCGGCGGAACGACCGGCTTCATAATCTACGTCGCCGTAGTTAGTTTTTTCGTCCTTTTCTATTTTAACCGGGCGGCGGCTACGTCGATTATTGAAATTATATTTGCCACGTTCTCGAAAAGGTTCGCCGTCAAGATCGTGCGGTTCCTGGACAAATTTATACACGGCTTCAGCTGTTTTAGGAGCCCGGCGGATTTGGGTAAGGCGTTCCTTTATTCGGGCGCCATCTGGTTGCTCGTGGCGTTGTCGTATTATTTCGTGACCCTCGGCTTCCAATTTACGGCGTCTTTACCCCTCTACGCGCCCCTCCTGCTCGTGGCCATCGTCAGCCTCGCGGTCTCGATACCGTCGTCCCCCGGCTTCATCGGGACGATGGAGCTCGGCGTTCTGGCCGCGCTTCACATTATCAAACCCGCGATTACGCGCAATGAAGGGCTGTCGTACGCTATAGTCGTCCACGTCGTCCAGGTCTTACCCGTGGTCGTCATCGGCCTTATCTATCTTTGGACCGAGCATTTGACCATCGCCGAGTTGGCTAAGGCGGAGGAGATCGAAGAGGAAGCCATATACTCCGCAAAGGCAGGAGGTTATGGATAACAACTTTATCGAACGCCGCCGGTACCCCCGCGCCAGGATAGATTACAAAGGGGTCTTGGAGACTAGTTCCGGGGAAAGTGTTAATTTGCGGACGCGGAACATCTCCGGCTCGGGTATCTACTTCTACGCCGAAAGACGGTTGGCTGAGTTCACGGAGGTGTCGTTGACCGTGGCGTTGCCGCCGGCGGGGAATGCCGCCGGGCTTTCGTTCGAATGTACGGGCGTCATCGTCCGGGTAGAAGAAGCGGGGGAGAGGGGCGATTGGCCGTTCGGGGCCGCGGTGCATTTCACCGAGATAGACGAGGACCATCGCAAAGCGATTTGTAGGTACGTCGACGCGGCCTCGGGGCCGAAGGGAGATAAAACCCCGCGCGGGGGTGGGCGTTCCGCCGCCCGCTGAGCGACGGACGTCCGGGGCGCGGCGCGCATTTCGTCGTCGTCGGTGGGTGATGGCGTCCGGCGGCGGCTAAGTCGAGGAGATTAAGGGGGTTCGCGCAAGACGTGAAAGCCGCGTTTAGATACGGCGTGTGGGTCGCGGTCGGGCTGGCGTTATTCGGCTCGGCCTGCAGTTTTTCCAGGCGCTATCCGCGAAGCTACAGCCGCCCGGGCGGCTATCGCGAGGTGGGCGAGGCGTCGTATTACGGCCGCGAAGTCCACGGGAAGGCCACGGCTTCCGGCGAGAAATTCGATATGAACGCTTTTACCGGAGCTCACCGGACGCTGCCGTTCGGGACCAAGGTCCGGGTTACTAATTTAGCTAATAAGAAGAGCGTGGTAGTGCGGATTAACGACCGGGGCCCCTTCGTCACCGGGCGCATTATAGATTTATCGTACGCCGCGGCGAAGAGGATAAAAATGCTCAACGCCGGCGTCGCCGACGTCGAAATCGTCGTCGTGGATTAATTTTTAATCCTTTTGGACCAACGCCGTCGCCAACTCCGCCAGCCGGTGCAACGAGGCGACGGCGATTCTTTCTTCGGTGGTGTGCGGTTTTTCCATGCCGCAGCCGACGACGATGGAGGGTATGCCGCGCTCGTTGAAGACGTTGGCGTCCGAGCCGCCGCCTCCCGCTACCAACTTCGGCTCGAGCCCCACGGCTCGAGCGGCGCGCGAGAATAGCGCTATGGGCCCGGCGTCTTCTTGAAAACGGTAGGAGGCGTAAGCTTTTTCCCACCGTATGTCGACGTCGCCGCCGAAATCGGCGGCGGCTTTTTTCGCGACGTCGGTCACGTGCGCCACGTGAGCGGCGAGTTTCGCCGCGTCGTGGGAGCGCACTTCCCCTTCGATTTCGGCGCGCTCCGAGACGATGTTCGTCGCCCGGCCGCCGGAGATTAGGCCGATATTCGCGGTGGTCTCGTGGTCTATCCGGCCGAGGCGCATGGCGGCGACCGCGGCCGCCGCCATTTGGATGGCGTTGATCCCTTTTTCCGGCTCGATGCCGGCGTGGGCGGCGCGGCCCCGAAAAACCGCTTTGACGAGTTCCGACCCCGGCGCCGCCGTTACGGCGTACCCCGGCGGCTCCGAGGCGTCGAGAACGAAACCCGTTTTGCTCGTAACGGGCCCGTAGTCGGCGTGCTTCGCTCCCAACAGGCCCACCTCTTCGGCTACGGTAAATAATATCTCCAGCGGCCGGCGCGCCGGCAGCCGGTCCGCGATTTCGGCTAGCTCGAGCAGGACCGCAACCGCGGCGCGGTCGTCGGCCCCGAGTACGGTGTCGCCTTTACTCACGACGTAGCCGTTCTTGACTTTGGCCTTGACCCCCGCGCACGGTTCGACCGTGTCCATATGGGCCGTTAAAAGGATGGCGTCGCCGTGCCCGTCGACCTTAACGAGCACGTTTCCGGCGTCGCCCCCTATGGCGTCGCCCGCGCCGTCCTCGGTTGCGGGCCACAGGCCGCTCAGCCGGCTAAGAATGTAGTCGGCTACGGAGCGTTCCCGTTTTCCGGGGCCGTATAAGGAGGTGAGTTCCTTGAAGGTCCGGAGCAGTTGGCGGCGGTTTATTTTGGGGGCCATGGCTTTTTAATTTTCGCTCCAAGCGGCCACCGCGGCGGGCCCGCTGAAACCGGCGACGGTACGAACCGGCTTACCGTCGCGGTCGAATATCCTGACGTTGCCGGCACCCATTTCGGCGACGTAGATTCGGCCGCTTTTGGCGTCGACGAATACGTCTTCCGGGTGCGCGAGGTCCTTAATCATAAAAATCGCCACCGCGGCGTAATCTTCGTGAATGCCCGTGACTTCCTGCGGCAAGGCGACCAATATGCCTGTGGCGGTATCCACGACGTATACGGCTTTCGCTGTCTCGTCCACCGCGAGGGCCACGGGCGAATCGAAGCCGCCCACCGAGGCCAACGCCGCGGCGTCCGCGGAGAGCCTAACGACCCGTCCCTCGAAGCGGCTGCACGCCCAACCTTGGCCGTCGGCGCCGGCCGCTACCGCCCACGGGTTTTGCATTTCGACGTAGCGCCCTACCTCCACGGTCTTAACCGGGACGCTGCCCTTAGCCGTGGCCGCGACCTTCACGACGGCGTCGTTGCCCTCGTCCGCCACCCAAACGTCGCCGGCGGCGGGGTCGACGGCGATGCCCCTCGGGTAACTAAAACCCGAAACCTTTGCCAGGACGCCGCCTTCGGCCGCGAGGCGCAGCACGCGGTTGTTCCCGCGGTCCGAAATCCAACATTCGCCCGACGATTGCGATACCGCGAGGCGCGCCGGGTTGAGGACGAGCATTTCCGCTTCGGACCCGGGCGAGGCGTAAAGCGGGTCGCCGGCCGCGGTGAACTTCCGTATCCGGTTCGTATAGAAGTCGCATACCCACGCGGCGCCGTCTTCCCGATAGACGTCTATGGAATTCGGCTTGCTAAAAACGTCCCGGCCCCCCACCAGTTTGAGGAATTTTCCGGTTTCGTCGTATATAACGACTTCTTTATCGGGCTGGTCCGCGACCCAAATCCTCGTGCCGGCGATATCGACGCCGTCGCCTTCCGTGTCCGGGCCGCAGGCCATCAGCGTACAAACCGCGGCGACGGCCGCCGCTAGATTCATTATTTTTTGGGATGGCATTTTACTTTCCTTCCGCGCGGGCGGGTTCCGCGCGATTAATAGCGTTTCGGTTACAGTCAACTTAAAAATAATATATACGTCCGGCCTTTACAATACGGGTTATTGCGCGGGCCGGGCTGGCGCCTTGGTCGAGGCGAATATAAAGGCCGCCGCGACCTCGAGGACGGCTAGGGACGCGACGGCCAGCCGGTACTTTCCGACCGGCCACGCCGCGGCGACGTATACGATCGTTCCCCATATCAACGGCCCGACGATTGCGGCCACCCGGCTCGAGAGCGAATATAGGCCGAAGAATTCGCCCTGTTCGTCGCGGCCTACGAGGCTCGCCAGAAAAGGCCTGGCGGCGGTCCAGGTGAAGCCGAGGCCGACGCCGACCAGCGAGCCGCCGACCCAAAATAATACCGGACGATTTGCGGTCGCGATGAGGACGAACGTTACCGCCCACCCGGCGGCGGTGGCGATGGTCGTTTTGCGCGGGCCCCACCGGTCCGTTATAAAACCCGCCGCCGCGGCGCCGGCTACCGCGAACGAGGTAGAAACTATGAACAAGGGGATTTTAGCGGAGTCGGGCATGCCGAAGACGACGTTGGCGTAAACCGCCATAAATACTATCGCCGTCGCGACCGGGTCTTGCAGGAATACGTTTCCGATAAGGAACCTGAATACGTCGGGGCGCTCCCGCGCGCGCTTGCACGTTTGAAAGACTTTACGCAGCCCCCACCACGCGGAACGGCGTTCTGCGCCGGCGGCGGCCTCCTTAACCCAGACGAACGTCGGTATCGAGCAGGCGAGGAATATGACCCCCGTCGGTATGAAGGCCGACGGCCGGCCTTCCGCGAACCCCGGGACCCACCCTTTGACGAACGGCCATACCAGTATAAGGCCGACGATGGCGCCGGCGTACCCCAACGCCGTCCCCAAGCCGGATACGCGGCCGGTTTGCCCGGGCGGCGCCACGGTGCGCAAGAGCGAGTTGTAGAAAGTCTGGCCGCCGATGTAAAAATAGTTCGCGAGGGCGAAGGTCGCGAGCGCTAAGACCCCTTTCCAATAAACCGGGCCCGCGAAGGACGCGACGTTGCCGATGGAAATCGTAAAACCGACGCAGGCCGCCGTATAAATCAATAAGCACCGGAGGCGGTTTTTACGGGCGTCCGCTACGGCGCCCAGCGCCGGCATGGTCAGGCCTACGGCGGCCATCGACGCCGCGTACGCGAAACTGTAAGAGATGTCCTCGAATCCCAGGTCGACGATGATCCATTGGGCGAAGTACATCGTAATTACGTTCATCGAAAAGATCGTATTGGCAAAGTCGTACGTCGCCCACGCCCATGCCCGCCCGGGCAAAGTAAGGTACAACCCATCAGCTATGCGACGCCAATTCACGTTATCTCTGATATCCGGTTAACGATTACCCGCGGCGTACGACGACGCCGCGCGCGACCGTGGCCCACGAATTCGTCGGCCCCCAATCGTAGAATAATTCGCTGACGTCGGCCGCGTCGAAGACGGCGACGTCCGCGGCCTTCCCCGGCTCGAGAGAGCCGATTTCATCCGCGCGCCCCAGCGAATAGGCGGCGTTTATGGTGGCGGCGTGCAGCATCTCGGCCGGCGTCATTTTCAGGTAGGTCGCGGCCGGCGTGAGTATCGTGCGGAGCGACGCGGCGTGGCATGACCCCGGGTTGTGGTCGCTCGCGACCGCGACGATAGCGCCGGCGTCGATTAGCGCCCGGGCGGGCGCGAAGCGGCTCGAGCCGAGGAAGATGGTCGTCCCGGGCAGCAAAACGGCTACGGTGTCGGAGCCGGCCAGCGCCCGTATCCCGGCGCCGGTTACGACGGCCAGGTGGTCGACGGTCGCGGCTCCCATCTCGACCGCCAATTCCGTCCCGCCGAGCGGTTCGAACTCGTCGGCGTGGAGGCGGAGCTTAAGGCCGGCGTCGCGGGCCGCGGCCAGGATGGCGCGGGTCTCGTCGACGTTGAAGGCGCCGCGGTCGCAAAATACGTCGGCGTATTCGGCGAGGCCTTCCGCGGTTACGGCGGGGACCATCTCGTCGGCAACCAGCGTCACGAAGTCGTCGCGACGGTCGGCATATTCCGGAGGTAACGCGTGCGCCCCCAGGAAGGTTGGGACGACGCGGAGCGGCCCTTCGTCGCGCAGCCGGGCCGCAACGCGCAACATTTTGAGTTCGTCCGCGGTCGTCAAGCCGTAGCCGCTTTTAATTTCCGCGGTGGTCGTTCCGTGGCTCAGAAATACGTCGGCGCGGCGCCTCGCCGAGGCGAAGAGGTCGTCTCCGCTTGCGGCGCGGGTGTGCCGGACCGTAGCGTGGATGCCGCCCCCCGCCTCGAATATTTCCAAATACGAGGCGCCTCCCAAACGGCGTTCGTACTCGTCGGCGCGGGAGCCGGCATAGACCAAATGGGTATGGCAGTCGACGAGGCCGGGGGTGACGAGGCGGCCGCCGCAGTCGAGGGCCTCGCAATCGGCGCCGCTGAGCTTCTCTACGGTGCGCCGCGGGCCGACGCCGACTATTACGCCGTCGCGCGCGAGGAGCGCGTCGCCGGGCGCTACGGTTTTTTCGGCCAACGCGGCGCCGCGCCGGGGGCCGCCGGCGGCCGTGAATATTTGTCCGGCGTTGTATATTAACAGTTCGGCCATATCAAAAGTTGGGTGCGCCGTCCGCCAGAATCACGGCGCCGCCGTCGGTCACGAGCGTCGGCGAGAGTATTACGCCGTCTATGTGAAGGGCGACGTCGTTGGCGCCGCCGAAGCCGACGTTGTTCCCCAACGCGAGGTGAACCGTGCCGGCGACCTTTTCGTCTTCCAGGACGGCGCCGGTGAGCTTCGCCGTTGGGTGAGTGCCGATGCCTATCTCAGCGAGTACTTTCCCCGCTTTGGCGAAGGGTTCAATTAACGCGCGGAGCGCGTCGGCCTCCGCGCCGCCCTCGAGAGCCGTCGCGACGCCTTCCTCGAAAGTAATTTTTATGGGTTCGGCCAGAAGCCCCAAGCCGGCGAACGAACCGTCGAATACCGCTACCCCGGTGCTGCCTTCCAGAATAGGCCCGGCGCACACTTCGCCCGCGGGCAAGTTCCCGAAGTCGCCCGGGTCGTGATAAATACCCTTATCGGCGAAGAAGTCGACGCCGGCGACGTTTACCGTCATGTCGGTGCCGCCGCGCGACGTCAGGCGAAAATATCGGACGCCTTCGAGGGCGTCGGCGAGTTTCCGGCTCCGGGCGGCGACGTCGCGGTAATCGACGGCCATCGTCCGCACCATCATGTCCGTCGTTATCCCCGGCATCGAGGCGCAGCGCGCGCCCGCCTCGCTCGCGGCTTTGCGGGCGTGCGTGTGGGAGAGGGAAACTTTCGTGGCCAAAAGCAGGACCTCGCTTTCCCGCATAAGGGCCGCGACCGGTGCGGGCGGTTCTTCGCCGCTGACGCGCCGCGGTTTCATTATCGCCAGGACCGCTTCGGCGCCGAGGGCGCCGGCCTCGCCCGCCAACGCTTCGCCGATGACGCGAACGTCGTCATCCGTGACGACGGCCACGGTTTCGCCGGCCCGCGCGGCCATACACTCCCGCAGCGTTCGGCGGGCGGCCTCTTTCAATTTATCGTCCGGCATGCGGCACCTCCGGTCGCGCTACATATACCCCAGGCTGCGCAATTTCTTCCTCGTCTCGTCCGTAGGGACGCCGCGCGGGAGGGCGGGCTGAGACGCGAAGTAATCCCGTAATCGGCGCCACGGCGCGCGCGCCGTTTCGGCCCGGGCGTCCGCCAAGTCGTGCGTCTCTCCCGGGTCCGCGTCGAGGTCGTATAGTTCAACGTCGTTCGTATCGGCGTTGAGCACGAGCTTATAAAGCGGCCCCCGGCCTTCCGCCTGTGTAACGATCATTCTACGGTTTGAGCCATCCTCAAGCGACTCGCCGAAAGCGACGCCGCCGGCTAGCGGTGCTATCACTTTTCGGGGAGGCGGCCGTTCGGACGGATAGGCCGCCAACCCCTCCAAGAGAAACCGAGAGAGCGATTCCAGCGTTACGACGTCAGCCTCGGCGCGCGCCGCCTCGGCCCCGACGTGTTCGACGGCTAAGCCGGGGAAGCCCGGCGGCGCGGCGACGAGAAGCGGGACGCGCATGGACGGCTCGTAGACGTCCCGGCCGTGGTCGTAGTAGTAGTCATGTTCGCCCAGGCTCTCGCCGTGGTCGGCTACGGCGACGACGACGGCGTTCTCGCGGAGGCCGGCGTCATCCAAGGCCGCGAGCAACTTTCCTATCTCGGCGTCCATAAACGCGACCTCGCCGTCGTACAACCGGATTTGGGGGTCTGCGGCGTCGCTCAGGTTTTGATATTCGGCCGGCGGCTCGTACGGCGCGTGGGGGTCGAAGTAATGGACCCATAGGAAGAACGGCCTGTTTCTTCCGTCCTTGAGCCACCGAACCGCGCGGCGCGTTACCTCGTCGCCGGGCCGTTGGAGGCGCGCTTTGGCGTCGACCAGCCCGAGCGACGCCGCGACGCGAGTTGCGGTAAGGCGGCTCAACGCGGCGTCGGCCGAGAACGCGTCGTCGAAGTATTCGAAACCGCGCGCGAAGCCGAGCTTCGACGAGACGGTAAAGGCGCCTACGACGGCGCCAGTTCGGTAACCGCGGCCCCGCAATACCTCGGCCGTGGTCGGCGCGTCCGGCGCGAGCGGTACGCCGTTTTGGACGACGCCGTTTTCGCGCGGCGTCCGGCCGGTGAACAGCGCCGCGTGGCTGGGCCCGGTCAGCGGCATAAGGCAATACGCGCGCTTGAAGACTACGGCCGAGGCGGCCAACTTGTCGAGGTTGGGCGTTAGGCCGCCCGGGCCGCCGTACGCGCCGAGGCGGTCGGCGCGCGTCGTGTCCATCGTTATTAATAAAAAATTCGCGGCGTTTTTTTTCGCCGCGGCCTCGGGCGGGCCGAGGCGACGGGGCGGGCCTGCCGCCGCCGTCGCGACGAGGAAGGCGCCGGCCATGAGTACCGCGAAGGCGGCCACGCGCCAACGACGCCGGATTTTTAACCGCGGGGCGAACCTTATCAAAATCCAACCGAGCGCCAATAGGGCGGCGTCGGCCGCGAGGCTAGCCGGGTGCGATTTCGCGGGAAGTATTCCGGCGTTCAGGTAATAACCGGCGTAAAATAACAGCGCGAGAGCTACGGCGAAAGTAACGCCGTCGGTACGGCCGCCGACGGCAAAACGCCCGGCAGGCGTTCGCCGGGCGAGGGCAAAGACGGACGCCGCGGCGAGTACCGCGGCCGCGCCGAACGCGAAGGCGGCGAGCCCTAAGGCGGCTGCGCCCGGGCGGGAGGTCGTCAATTCGGCGTCGAGAACCACGAGTGCCGCCGCCTCCCACGCGCCGATAAGGCCCCCTGTTAAGGAGGCCCCCGCGGCGAATCCTATGACGGACGGTTTCTTATTGCCGGAGTTCATCTTAGCCGAACTCGACGTAGAATTCGGTGGCTACCTTTATAAGTTCGTCGAGCGCGACCCCGCGCGTTTCCGGGTCGGGCGCCTCGGCGAATTTTTCGACGCCGTCGTATACCTTGTCCTTGAGCTCGTCGAATTTGTTTTCGCGTCCGCTTGCCGAAGGCGGTATGGCCGAACCGAAGAAATTCTTTTGGGCCTCGCGCATGTTGGGCATAATGTGCTTCATGTCGTTGAAGCGCTTCTCCCGGAAAGCGAGTTTCATCTCGTCGGCGATTACGAGCAGGCGCACCGCCTCGTCGCCGGCGGTGTTGACGTTGTTCTTCTCGTGAAGCGCCATGATCAATTTTTGGCCTTCCAGAATGCTGGCTTGGGCTTCTTCTGTTTTATCGGCTCCGACCTGGTTTTTAATATCGCCCATTATTTTCGTTAGCGACGCGATGCGGTCGCCCCATTCATTGTCGCCTTCGAATTCGTCGGGCGGTTCTTTGGGCCACGCGCGCTTAACTTCACCGAAGGCCTCTTCGCTTCGGGCCGCGGCTTCCGCCGCTTTCTCTTTGTGGGGAGTGAGCGAGACGTAGCGAATAGCCTCCCGGAAACCGGCACAGCCCTGGTCGAATTTCGCGATATCGCCTTTGGCGGCGGTTTCGCCGGTGCCCGGCTTTTCTAATTTCTTTTTGGCGCAGCCTGCGAACGAAAGCAGTAGTGCGGCGACGCTAATACAAACCCACGCGCTCTTCATCTCGTCCTCCTCGTCGGCTTTTTGTAGGGCTTTAAAAGCCGTAGTGCGCGCGGTGAATCTAACACCGCGTACTTAGGGTGTCAAGGAAATCGTGGATGCGGGCCGCCGCATGCTCGGCCGTAATTCCGGCCAAACACCGGCGATGCTCGCAAGCGGGGAAATAACCGTCTTGGTAGCAAGGCCGGCACGCGAGGTCGTTTGATAGAATGAGCGACGGCGTCTGCCACGGGCCGTTCACCCTCGGGTCGGTGGGGCCGAAGAAGGCTACGGTAGGGGTAGCCGCGGCCGCCGCCAGGTGCATGGGCGCCGAGTCGTTGCCGACGAAGGCCTTGGCTTTTTTGAATAACAAATATAATGCCGGCAGCGACGTCTTGCCGGTTAAGTCGGCAACGCCGGTGGCGGCCGCGACGGCCGCGTTCAATTCAGCGTCGGAGGCGCCGCCCACGAGGCCGATTTCGTAGTCCGCCTTCAGGACGTTAATTAATTCCGTATACCGTTCGGCGGGCCAGCGTTTGGCCGCCATCCGCGTCTTAGGGTTGACGCCGCCCCCGGGTGCGACCAGTATCGGCGGTCGGTTGCCGAAAGGCGGCCCGGCGGAAAGATGTTCCGCCTCCTTCTCGGCCTCGTCGCCGGTTACGACTATCAGCGGCCCCGGCGCCGTCGTAGCGCCGGACGCCCGGGCGAGGTCGAAGTATTCCTCGACCCGGTGGCGGCCCTCGAGGCAAGGGACTTTGACCGTATGGGCGAAGCCGTCGCCGCCGCGCTCCAGGCCGACCCGGTTCGGGATGCCGGTCCAAGCCGCGAAGACGGTAAATTCCCACGCGTGGTGGAAGACAAAGGCGAGGTCGAATTTCTCGCGCGCGACGCGTCGCCGTAGGCGGTCGATTTTGCCGAGCCGCCTTTTAACGAATATTTGCTCGGGCACGGTCCAGACGCGATTGAAGAAAGGCGCGGCCGAGGCGAGGGGCGCGGCCGCGACGCCCGTCAGCAACGTTATCTCGGCGTGGGGAAATAGTTGGCGGACGGCGGCGAAGGCCGGCGTGGCCATCAAGTACTCCCCAATAGCCCACAGTTTGATGATTAGTATTTTTTTAATTTCGGCGCGCGGCGGGAGGGCGGCTTCCCGCGGCCTAAGGGCCGCTTTCGCGGCCGCGACGGCCGCGGCTCGCATACCTCGTTTGAATATATTGCGCTTTTTACCCACGAGCCGTCACTTTTCCGGCGCCGCTTATTTTGTGCCTTTGTATCGCCGGAGCGTAACGCCCCGCCGTCGTTCGATTTTGCCGAAATATTTCGCCAACGTCGGCGCCAACTCAGCGGGCGTATCGAGGCCGTCTAAGGCGAACGTCGCGGCGCCTGCCGCCAAGGCGTCGCCGGTTTCCTCGTAGGTCATTAAGTGGTAGCGGCGACGTTCGGCCGCGCTCAACCTTTCGCCGACGCGGTCGGTGAAGTAGCCAAGCTCCCAGCCCGGCATTACGCGGCGGCGTGCCAACGCCGCGTACCCCGGCCACCCGGTATAAATGACTTCCCCCCGCCCCGTGCGCTCCGCGAGAAGAGCCGCCGCGGCGTAGACCTCCGCCGGCCCGACGAGCTCCTTATGGGCGCGATCGAAAGCGACTTTGGCGGCGGGGCGCGCCGAGCCCAAGAGGGCCGCGGCGGCTACGACGCCGACCGCCAGTCCCTTCTTCCTCTCCCATAGCCATGCGGCGCCGACGCCGGCGGCGGGCGCGAACGCCGCGACCGCGGGGACAAAGTACTGGCGTTGCGTGCTTCCGGGCGCGAAGTTGGCGAGGATTATCAAAACGCCGGCGGCGAGCGGGAACGCCAGCGCTCGGCGGTACCCGGGTCGGAGCGCGAGGAACGCCGCTGCGATCAATATCGCCGGGTCCGGCGGCAGCAGGAGGCTGAGGGCGGCGGCCCATCGCCCCCCGGCGGGCGCGCCGAGGAATAATTCGTGTGCCCCCCAGACGTTAAAAATGAAGGCTTCCCCGGCGGCGACGCGATAGTATACGATTAGCGGGACCGCCGCCAGGAAACCGGCGCACGTCGCCGCGACCGCGGCAAAGTGGCGGCCGGGATGCGGCGGCGAAGCGAGCCAAACGCCGAAGGCCGCCGCCGGGACCGCGGCCAGAAGCGACAGCCGAGCCGCCGTGGCCGCGCCCACCAGGACGCCTATGAGCGCCGCCCGCGCCACGCCGATGTTTTCGTTTTCACGGCGGAACAGCCAAACCGCGACGGCGAAAGCCAGCGCGGCCGCGGCCGGCGCGTAAGATTTAACCGGTATCAACCACGTGAGGGTAAGCGACGACGACGCGAAAAAGGCGACCGCGAAGAACGAAGCGGGCGCGCCGAAACGCCGCCGGACGGCTAAGCCGAGGGCGCCGGCGGAGGCGAGGAGTAACGCCGCGTTCAAGGCGCGCAGCGCGTAGAGGGAAGGGCCGAAAATTTTTATCGCGCCGGCGTAGTAGAGGGGCGCGAGCGGCAGGTGGGGCAAGGCGAAGTCGCGGTAGGGTACGTTCCCCTCAGCGAGACGCCACGACGTATAGAGCCAGAACCCCTCGTCGCGGTCGACGGGGCGGTACCAGACCTGCGCTACGGCGAGCGCGGCCAGGACGGCCAGTACGGCCGCAGCCGCTATCTTTCGACGGTCCAAGGTTGCGGCTCCTCGCGCCGCGACATAATAATATGCGGCGTCGCGCGGGTCAAGGGCGGCGGCGGGGCGGCGGCGAAAACGTTTGCGCGGCCGCGCGTCATTTGATATATTGGGGGCGCCTCGCGAGGCAGCGATGATTGAGCGATTTTTTCACGTGAGAGAAAGCGGCTCCACGCCGCGGCGCGAAATTATGGGCGGCGTCGTCACTTTTATGACGATGTCGTACATTATCTTCGTCAACCCGGCGATCTTGAGCGCGGCCGGTTTGGATTTCGGCGGCGCGCTCGTCGCGACCTGCGTGGCCGCGGCCGCGGGAACGCTCATCATGGGTTTGCTGGCCAATTACCCCATCGCCCAGGCGCCCGGCATGGGGCTCAACGCGTACTTCGCGTATACCGTCGTTATGGTGATGGGCGTGCCGTGGCGGACGGCGCTGGGCGCCGTTTTCATCTCGGGCATAATGTTCACGGTATTGACGTTATTACGTATCCGCTCGCTCATCGTGGACGCGCTGCCGCCGTCGGTGCGGAAAGCGATCGCCGCCGGCATCGGCCTGTTCATCGCTTTTATCGGTTTCGAGAAAGCCGGTTTTATTAATTTAAACCAGGCTACTTTCGTTACGCTGGGCGACCTCTCCCATCCGGCCGCGCTGCTCGCCATCTTCGGCCTGGTCGCCACCGCTGTTATGTTGGTCTTGAAGTGGCGGGGCGCATTGCTCTACGGGATGCTGCTCACCGCCGCCGCGGCGCTTATCTTCGGCCAGGTCAAATATACGGGCGTAATTACGGTGCCCGAGGGCGTCGCGCCGGTTTTCGTCGGGCCGTTGAAATACTTAGTCGAGGTAGGCCCGCTGCCCAGGGCGACGCTGTTTTTAAAGATGGACGTTGCCGGCGCGCTCAAGTTGGGCCTTTTAAACGTAGTCTTCGTGTTTTTATTTATGGATATGTTCGATACGTTGGGGACTTTCCTGGGCGTGGCGGAACAGGGCAAATTCCTGGACGAAAAAGGGCAAATGCCCCGCATCAGCCGAGCCCTCGTCTCCGACGGCGTCGCGACCTCGGTGGGCGCGGCATTGGGCACGTCGACGACGACCTCGTATATCGAGTCCGCGGCGGGAATCGCGGCCGGGGCCCGGACCGGCCTCGCGAACGTCGTGACCGCGGCGCTCTTCCTTGTCGCGCCGTTGTTTCTCCCGCTGGCGAAGATGGTCGGCGGCGGCATTATGGTTACCCAGGGGACGCCCCTCGAAGGCGTATTGGCGGGGGCGTCGCTGCGCGGCTTTTTCGAGACGACGAGCTTCCTCCAACCCATAACGGCGCCGGCGCTTATCATCGTGGGTTCGTTCATGCTTACGGGCCTTAAGGATATCAAATGGGACGTGCCGGTCGAGGCCGTCCCGGCGTTTTTAACCCTCATCGCGATACCGTTTACGTTCTCCATCGCGAACGGCATTACGCTGGGCTTCATATCTTATCCCATAGTGATGGCCGTGGCGGGGCGGTGGCGCGAGGTAAGCCCGCTGGCGTACGTGTTAGCGGCGCTCTTCGTAGCCCGCCTGGTATTCCTGGCGGCATAGCGTAATACGGAGCGTCTGTTTCTACTATGAATAGTGGACTTCCGATGGCGCGTGAGCGCGTATACGTCGCCGCCGCGGTCGCGACGGCGGCGTTCGTCGTCTACGCCAAGACGCTGTGCGGCGACATTTTTTGGCAGGACTCCGGCTTGTTCAATCGTTCCGTCGGCCTGCTGGGCAGCGGCGTGCCGCCGGGATTTCCGGGGTGGCATCTGGCGTGTTACCTCTTCGCGATGCTGCCGGGAATAAACCCCATCGTGGGGATGAACCTCTTTTCGGCGGTAGCGGGCGCGGCGACGGCCTTTTTGATCGTTCTTCTCGTTTACGAAATCGCGGACGGGAAATGGGCGACCGCGGCGGGCGCGGCGGTTGCCGGCCTGATTTATTCGGCCGCGCCCACGGTTTGGCTCCAGTCCACGACGTGCGAAGTATATACGATGAACATGGCGCTCACCGCGGCCACGATGTTCGCGTTGTTCGTATGGCGGCGTCGCGCGGATGTCCGTTGGTTCTACGCCGCGGCTTTCGCTTACGGATTGGCGTGCACCAACCACCCCCAGCAGGCAGTGCTTCTTATTCCGTACGCGGCGTTCGTCATATGGTATCGCCGGAGCGCGGGGCTACGCCTCGGCCACTTATATATGGCCGGGGCGCTGTGGCTGGCCGCGATGTCTATTTATCTTTACTTGCCGGTGCGGTCCGCCGCCGGCGTCGCCCAGGATTGGGGCAAACCCCGGACCCTTTACGGCCTTTATTTCCACCTCACGTGTAAGGAGTTCCAACGCCAAATGTTCAGTTCGCCCGGGGCCGTCGTCGCGTGGCGGATTCAAACCGCGGCCTGGTTATACGTGGACCAGTTCGGCTGGTTGGGGATAGCCGCGGCCGCGGTGGGCGCGGTGAAGCTCGCGTGGCGCCGACGCCGCGACTTCGCGTACTTCGGCGCGATAGCGTTCTTCACGTTGATACTTACGGTCAATTATCCTTCTTTCGGGTTTCGCGCGTGGTACTTTCCGTTTTATATGTTGACCGCCGTTTGCGCCGGGGTCGCCGTGGTCTGGCTCGGCGAGGCGCTGGGGAGGTGGCGGCGCGGCCCGGCCTATGTTTTTTTGGCGTTGGCGACCGTATCGGCGATGGCTCCGGTCCCGGCGCGTTTTTTCCAGGCCGACCGGTCATACTATCCGTACGTCCGCGATTTCTCGGCGAACTACCTCCGTTCGGTAGGATACGCCGACGTCTTTTTCCTGGGCGAGGAGAACTCCGCGCCCACGACCGGGATAGAGCCTTTGAATACGTTGGAATACGCCCGCCCGGACATTTTCTTCGTCGATACCACCGGTAACGCCAATTACTTCGACGTCTTCGACTTCGGCGGCCGGGACTTCTCCCACGCGTCGCCGGAAATTATCACGCGATATTTTTACGAGATTATGCGCGACGTCCTCGCGGACGAACGCCGCGATTATTACTTCCTCTATCCGTACGACTACGCCAGGTTGTGGGGTTACGGCATCGCGAAAGACGGGGTCGCATTCCGCGTCGTGCGGCCGGGTTCGCCGCCGCCGCGCGGGGACGTCGTGGAGCGTTATGTTTATCGCGGCGTCGACCCGCCTCCCACGTACCTCGACCACTGGGCGCAGGCGACGGTGGGTAATTTTATTTATGACATGTACCTACTTTATCGCGGACGCGACGACGTGCGCGCCCAAAGGTTGTTCGGGCTCGCCGACCGCATAGGCCGGCGGACGCACGCGGTGCAACATAACCTGGGGACCGTCTTTTACCTTAAGCGCGATTACGGGGGCGCCGTCCCTTATTTCGAGCGGGCCGTGGCCCTGGAGCCGACCGATTCTTTCACCCGCTATCTGCTGGCGGAATGTTATGACCGCATGGGGCGGAGAGACGACGCGCGTCGCGAGCTAGAGGTGGCGCTGCGATATAAGCCGGATTATCGGCCGGCGCAAATTACGTTGGAAACGGGTACTTTCATCAGGTGGTAAAGCGACCGCGGAGAGGCCAGGTATTTCTCGTCGATAACGAAATCTTGCGGCGGGTGGCCGACACCGCGGGAGTCGCGGCCGACGAGACGGTGGTGGAGATCGGGATGGGCCGGGGGGAGCTGACACAGCACCTGGTGCGCCGGGCGCGCGAGGTCGTGGCGGTCGAGGTGGAAAGCCGTTTCGTCGACGCTGCGGCGCGGGACTTCCGGGAATATGATAACCTGACGATCGTTCGCGGCGACATCCTCGAGGTCGATTGGGCCGAGCTCGTGCCCGCGGGCCGCCGTGTGGTGGTGGTCGGCAACGTCCCGTTTTACATTACGGGGCCCATACTGAAGCTTCTGGCCGTTCACCGGCGGCAGATATCGCGGTGGGCGTTGACGCTGCAAAAAGAGGTCGTTGCGCGCATTTGCGCCGCTCCCGGCGAGAAGGCGTACGGGGCGTTATCGGTCAAGATGCAGTTCTGGGGCGAGCCGTACTACGCGTTCGAGATTCCCGCCGAAGCTTTTGACCCTAAGCCCGACGTGGACGCCGCGCTCGTAACTTATCGTTATTACGAAGAACCCGTCGTCGCCGTAGCCCGGCCCGATATCTTCGACCATTTCGTCGATTTCGTCTTCGGCGCGCGGCGCAAGAAGATCGGCAACCGCCTGGCTACGCTTTTGGGCGGCGCCCTTTCCGCGGCGGCGGTAGCGGCCAAACTACGCGACGCCGGCGTCGACCCGGACGCCCGGCCCGAGCGCTTTTCGCCCGTGGAGTTCGCCAAACTTTACTCGCTCTTCCGGCCGTATATAGACGTTTTAAATTAGAGGTTTATATGCCTAAAATAGCTCGAGCGGTTTTGATTATGGCGGGCGGCCGCGGCACGAGGCTTTGGCCGCTCTCCCGGCGCGACCGGCCCAAGCAATTTCTTTCGCTGGTCACGGAGCGGACGTTGCTCGAGGATACGTACGACCGGGCCGCGCCGCTGGTGGACGCCGCGCATATATACGTCGTAGCCGAGGAGGACATTCTACTTGGCGCCCGGCCTTTGTTGCAGGAGGTGCCCCTTGCCAACTTCGTCGCCGAGCCGGCCGCCCGCAATACCTGGCCTTGCTGCGTATTGGGGACGTTGGCCATCGTCGACCGGCTGGGCCCGAAGACTACGGTCCTCGCGCTGCCCGCCGACCACGCGGTCGCAAACGGGGAGGCTTTTCGGAAGGCGTTGACGGCCGGATTGAGGCGGGCGGAGGATGGCGCGGTAGTCACGTTCGGCATTAAGCCCGACCGCGCCGAAACGGGGTACGGTTACGTGAAATGCGGCGAGGCCGTAGACGCCGGCCCGCCTCGCGTCAGACGAGGTCTGGCTTTCAAAGAGAAGCCCGAAGAGGGGACGGCGCGAGTATACCTGGCGTCGGGCGATTACTTGTGGAACGGCGGGATGTTCGCGTGGCGGGCGGACCGCTTGCTCGAGTTCACCCGGGAATGTCTTCCCGACCAATTCGAGGTCGCGCGGCGATTGAAAAAGCCCCTCGCCGCGGGCGAGACCGCGGAGGTGGCCCGTATCTATGCCGAGCTCGAGGCGACGTCGGTGGATTACGCGTTGATGGAGAAGTTGCCGGCGTTCGAGGTCGTCGAAACCGATTGCGGGTGGGACGACATCGGCTCGTTTGACGCCCTGGAGCGCGTGCTGCCGCGCGACGACCGCGGCAATATCCGCCGCGGCGACGTTTACCAACTGGAGGGAGTGGGGAACATCGTCCTCGCCGCGGGCCGGCGGCCCGTGATATTGTTCGGCGTGGACAACAACGTCGTCGTCGACGCGGGCGACGTCGTCCTCGTCTGCCCCAAGGGCGCGGGCCAGGACGTGCGGCGGGTCGTCGAGTTGATGGAGATGGAACGCCCCGACTTGGTGTAACGAACGATGGCGGGTTTTTTAGGCGGGCCCTCGGCCCGCCTTTTTCTTCGGGGCTTAGTGTCCGACCGACGCCAGGTACCGCGCGTAGTCGAACGCCGGGCTGCGTTCCGGGTCGTGGCAGCGGGTGCACGTCGCCTCGATAATAGCGGGGGTTTTAATGCCGGGGGATCGGGCGTGCCCTTCGCCCGGGCCGTGACACTCCTCGCAACCCACGCCCAGCAGGTCGGGTTTTTGGGGGCCGACGTACCCGCCGCGGAAACCGTAACCGGTAACGTGGCACCCGACGCACTCCGGGTCCGTCTCGCGCCCCGTCTTCTTGAGGGTATCGTATGCCGCGGCGTGGGCCGTCCCTTTCCACTGCTCCGCCTGCGCGGCGTGGCAACCGCCGCATGAGCTCGAGCCGACGTAAATAAATCCTCCGGGGGGCACGTCCTCCGGCGGCTTCAGCAGCTTCTTCTCGTCGACCAGCTTTCGGAGCGCGGCGTAGTATCTCGCGACGATGACCTGCGTCGCCTCGTCCTGGGTCGTCTCTTTAGTCACGGGGAGGACTTGGTTTTCCGCCGATACGACGTCGTTGTCTTCGTCGAGGGCCAGCTTGAGCATGCCGACGTAGCGGTTGCGGCTTCGCGTATAGACCATCCACCGCCCTCCGACGTTCTCCGTTTGCGGCGTCAGGCCGCCGCGGTGGCCCGCGACGACGACATCTATCTCCCGGGGGCATTTGGCGGCGAAAGCCCGCGCTTTGTCTAAGTTGCCGACGTGGGCCAGGCAGATGATGACGTCGGCCTGGCGAGCCAAATCGCGGACGGCGGTTTGAAGGAGTTTTTTATACGGCTTGGCGTCGACGGGGTGGAGGTCTTTTCCGGCGGCGAGCTCAGGGTTTAGAAAACCTATGATGCCGACCTTCAGGCCGGCGCGGTTTACCACCGTGAAGGCCGGGGCGAAAGGTTCCTTTCCCGCCGCGTAGACGTTCGACGATATTATGGGGATTTTATTAATTTCGACCAGGTCCGTCAGGAAATCGGCGCCGAAGTCGAAGTCGTCTTCGCCGAGGTTGACGGCGTCGTATCCGAACGCGCCGTATGCCTCGGCCGTGATCTCGTTTTTCAGGCGGTCCTGCTCGCCGGCGGTGGGGCTGAAGAAGTCGCCGGCGTCGACGAAGACGGCGTCGGGGTAACTCGCGCGTAAAAAGTTGACGAGGGTGGCGCGGCGGCTGAGGCCGCCGTACGCGAGCGCGCTGCAACCGCACGATTCGACCTCGCCGCCGCTGTCGCCGGTGTAGATGATGACCAATTCCCGGGGGCCGTTCGCCGCGCCCGAGTTGGTTAAAACGGAGAGCGCAACGCTAAAAGCGATGGCGAATTTCGCCGTCGGTTTCATTTTAATAACCGAGCTGGCTCAGGCGTTCGCGCAGTTCGGCGGCCGCGGGCCGGTCGTCGTAGGCGCCGGCGTATACGTAATAAATCTGGTCGGCGCCCGCTTTGATAAACACGTCCGCGGCGACGCGGGTCGAAATTTCCTTGGCCAGCAAGTACGCGTGGCGTCGCGGGACCTCCCCCTCGACGCGGACGGCGAATTTGCGTTCGCCTTTTACGTAGACCGCAACGACGTCCGCGGCCGCCGCCGGCAATTCAACCTTCCAGCCCATTTCGGGCGGGGCGGCCGGTTCATTAAACAATCCCGCGCGCAATGCCCGGGCGACGAGTTCGTCTTCCTCGAGCACGCCGCGGCTCGAGAATATCACTATACCTTGCGCGCCGGCTTCCCGCGCGGCGCGGCCTTTGGCAACCATCTCCTCGCCGACGGCGTCGTCGAATTCGTCCGCCGGCACCTCCGGAACCATTATACCCGCGTATATGTATCGCCCGGCGGCGACGCCTACGGCGTCGTCGATTTGCGCGCGTACGGCGCCGGCGTCGCGGCCGTACGCCATCGGCATTACGGCGTCGACGTAACGTCCCTCTAGCCAGGCGCCCCAATCCTGGAGGCAGTCGTTGTAGGCGGGCCCCGTCCGCGACGCGAAGACCGCCGCGGTGAGTCGGCACGACGGCTTGAGTTTCGCGAGGCCGTCGTACAGGCGACCGACGAAGGCGCTTATCTTGTCGCGTCGCCAGTCGGCAAACGCCTGAGCGTCGTCCAGCGGCTTCCCGGTTTCAACTTGATATAATTCTATAATTTTGACGTGGCGGCCGAAGGCGGGCGAGGGGTAACGGACGTAATCGAGGTGCAGGCCGTCGACGTCGTAGTTGGCAACTATGTCGAGGAATACGTTGTAGAGGTAATCCTGGACTTCCGGCAGCGCCGGCTCGAGCCAGGCCATGCCGTAGCGGTCCCACGTTTCGCCGCGGTCGTTTTGGCTCAGCCATTCCGGGTGCTCGAGCGCGGGGTGCCCGGCCGGCGTGGGCGTCTTGCGGTTCAAAACGACGAACGTCGTGACCCAGGCGTGGACCTCCAGGCCGGCGGCGTGCCCTTGGGTTACGATTTCCTCCAAAGGGTCGAAGTCGGCGGGTTGCCCGGCAAGGTGGGGCGAGCGGGGTTCGGGGTTGGCGTATCGGGCGTCTTTTTTATTGGGAACGTAAAGGGCGTCGCCGCGGTAGCGGACCTCGACGAAGAGCGCGTTGAGGTTGTAACGGGCGGCGGCGCTAACGACTCGGGCCACCGCCGCGGGCGAATTTATCTCCCACGGACAGACCCACAGGCCCCGCAACTCGTCCGGCGCCTCGACGGCCCCGGCGAACGGCGCGGAGGCGAGCAGTAATAACAGAAAAGGGGATAGGCGTCCCGGGCGCTTCATCGAAACCATCATATGTGAAAACCGGAGTCGAGGCAAACCTTTATTTCTGTTGAAGGCGGCGTTTGACCGGTGTTATATTCCCGCCGTCGTGCTGAGCGAACGGGAAAAACGTTGGACGCGGCGGGACTGGATAATGTTGGCCGCGGTCGTAGTTTGGGCGGTCGCGCTCCGGCTGACCTTCCTGGCGACCGCGGCCCACCACGCGTATTACCGCATCCCCGTGATGGACATGGCCTACCACGACGCGTGGGCGCGGCGCATCGCCGACGGCGATTTCTGGGGGAACGAGGCGTTCTTCCGGGCGCCGCTATACCCGTACGTCCTGGGGCTTCTTTATTGGTTGGGCAAAGGTTCGGTTTTATTCGCGCGCGTCGTACAGGCTTTCGCGGGCGGCGTAAGCGCGGCGCTTTGTTTTCTGCTCGGCCGCGAGCTCTTCGACCGGCGGGTGGGGGTGGCGGCCGCGGTTGCCTTCGGCACGATGTGGACGGCGATTTTCTACGACGTCGAGTTGTTGCTCGTGGTGTTGGAAGTCCCGCTGGGGCTGGCGTTCGTTTACGCCGTCGTCCGCGCGACCCGAACGGCCAGTCGGGGTTGGGCGGCGGCCGCGGGGGCGGCGCTGGGTTTGGCCGCTATAACCAGGCCCAACGTCCTCGTCGTCGCGGCTTTTATGTGGTTGGCGTTCGTGGCGGTCGAGGGGGCGAAGCGGCCGCCGTTGCGACGGATAATTACGTCGCTCGCCATCTTGTACGGCGTCGCCGCGGCGTTCGTGGCCGCGGTCACCGCGCGGAATTACGCCGTGGCCGGCGAGCCGGTCCTGATCTCGTGGCAGGGCGGCGTAAATTTGTGGATAGGCAACAATCCCCAAGCGGACGGCATGACGGCGATGGTGCCGGGGACCCACGGCGACTGGTGGCGGGGCTACTACGAGTCCATACGTATGGCGGAGGAAGCGCTGGGGAGGCCCTTGCGCTATTCGGAAGTCGACCGTTATTACTTCGGCCGGGTGCTCGATTTCGCGCGCACGAGGCCGGGGACGCTTCTCCGCTTGCTCGCGCAAAAGACCTATTTCTTCACCAACGCCTACGAGGTCGCGAATAACTTCGACCTTTATTATTTGAAAAAACGTTTTTGGGTTTTGAAATACGACCCCGTGAGTCTATACGTCATATTGCCGTTCGCGTTCTTCGGAATGATTTCGTACGCGCGGCGGTGGCGGCAACTCGCGCCGCTATACATATACGTCGTACCTTACTCTGTCTCCGTAATACTATATTTCGTGAACGCCCGTTTTCGGATGCCGGTGGTGCCGTATCTTTGCACGTTCGCCGCGGCGGCGTTTTTCTATCTCTGGGACAATCTGCGGCGGTGGAACCGCCGGAGCTTGGCGCTCCGCGTTGCCGGCCTGGCGGCGTTGTTTATTTTTTGCGACGCGGACCCGTTCGGCATAGGGCGCCAATCGAAGTTCGAGGCCCAGGGGCACTATACGATGGGTACGATATACCTGGCCGACGACGACCTGGACGCCGCTCAGCGGGAGTACGAGGCCGCGCTGGAGGCCGATTGGGAGAGCGCCGGGACGAACACGCTGAACGACCTCGGCATAATCGCCGCCCGGCGGGGCGACGTGGCGCGGGCGGAGCAATACTTCCGGCTGGCGGTGGCGGTCGAGCCGGACTATAGTAAGGGCTGGAACAACTTGGGGAACGTACGCGCCCGGGCGGGCGACGTCGAGGGGGCGCGCGCGTGCTACGAGCGCGCGTTGGCCTTCGAGCCGGAAGACGGCCGGGCGTATTACTTCTACGGCAAGCTCCTTTTGGGCGAGGGCGACGTCGCCGGCGCCGCCGAAAAGTTCAAGCGCGCCGTCCGCTACCAACCCAATTTCAGCGCCGCCTGGTACGAGCTGGGCAACATCGCCCGCGACGGCGGCGACCTCGAGCGGGCGCGAGACTGTTACAAAGAGGCGGAATATTACGAGCCCACGGCCTTGGACGTCAAACACCGGCTGGGGGAAGTCCTCCACCGGATGGGCGACTACGCCGCCGCGGCGCGCGAGTACCGCATCATACTGAAAATAACGGAAGACCCCCGCGCCCGGTACAACCTGGCGTGCGCGCTGGCGCGCCAGGGCCGCGCCGACGAGGCGATGGCGGAGCTGGCCCGGGCCGTCGCGCTCGCGCCGGCCCGCTACAAGAAAATGGCCGCCGCCGACGAAGACCTCGACTCGCTTAAAAGCCGTGATGATTTCCGGAGGTTGATTTCGCCGTAAGGGGTTTATTATAAGGCCATAGTTTAAAACCGCCGGCTTAGCCGGCGGCTTTTTTTAGCCGCTATTGTTGCTATTACGCTAACGCCCTCGCGCCCTCGACGACGTCGTTAAACAACGACGAGGCCGTCGCGGCGTTGCCTCCCAGACAAGTTATCCCCAAGATAATTATAAGCGCTATTACGACTACGGCGACGACGACCGCGACGACGGCCTTGGCCTTGCTGACGGGCTTCTTGCCCGTTACGGCTCCCGTCGCGCCGTCCATGACGCAGTTATACGGTTTGGCCTTGTAGGTATACGTAAGCCACCAGAGGGGGTGATAAGACAGGCGCGCCGCGAGGTTGGAGAGCTGCGTGCTGCACGTCTCGAGGCGCTCCACCTCGCCCGCGCAGGCGGCGCGCTCCAGCGCTTCCACTTTCATCCGGGCGCGGCGCCCGGCTTCCTCGGCGCCGAAGGCCGCCTTTTCCACCGGGAAGTTATCCTCCCGGACGGCGCGGCCTAACGGCTCGGCCCCCTCGTCGCTGACGAAGTTGCCCGGGGCGCCGGCGAGTTTGTCCACGTCTTCCTGCGCGACGCTGGAGGAGGCGACGACGGCGACGCGGTAGTGGCCTACGTGCGTGCCGGCGGTGCTATGCCATTCGGTATAGGGTTCTTCTTCCTGGTAGGAGGAGCGCGCGCCCTGGGCATCGGCGCGCGTCTTCGTCACGGTCCGGTGGCCGGTGGTGCTATAACGGCCGGCCCACGCCGACGTCGCGTCGCAACTGCAAACATAAAGCGGCACGTATTTGGCGGTTACCTTCGTTACGGCTGCGGCGGTGTCGGCGTCGGCGGCGGTGAAGACGCCTTTATCCAACCATTTATTCAGATACTCGAGCATGTTGCTCTGGAATATTTTATACGGCGTCAAGAATTCCGGGACTGCGGGTTCCGCCGGGGCCGGCACGAACGCGGGGGGCAACAGGTACGTGGCGCCGCAATACGGGCAAACGGCTTCCGCTATCGCGGGCCGCAGGTCTATGGCGCCGCCGCAACCCGCGCATTTCATGCTGATGAGTTTTTCCGCGGCGTCGATGGCCAGGACGTCGGCGCCGCAGCTCGCGCATTTAACGGCTTTTCCCGCTTCGGCATCCGTATAAGTTATGGCCGCCTCGCATTTGGGGCATTTTACCTTGGGCATAGCCGGACCTCCTTTGGACGTTGACGCGGGAAATTATCATAACGGCGGCGCCAAGTCAAAGCGAAAAGGCCGAGGCAGGCAGTAATATTTGACTTACGGGGCTTACGGATTTATATTTACCTAGAGGTTAAACGGCCCCGGCAGCGTTTGGCGTCCTACCTTTTTTAAATACGGTCGCGGCCGAGCCCAAACACTTATGGAAGCGGGCCCATGAGAAATGCGCGGAAAGTGACGTTGGCGACGGTCGCGGCCTTGGTCACCGGCTCCGTAACCTTGTTCGGACGGGCCGGCGCCGAAACGAACGCCCTGGAGAGTACGTACGCGCCGCCTACCTCACGGTTAATTAGAGAGTCGCGTCGCGAGGTCCGAAGAGCGACAAGAACCGTAAGCCGAATAAGGAGAACGTTATGGCTAGGATATCGGCGACGATGCGCCTAGTGGGTTTTGTAACCGTGGCCGCGGCGGGGGCGGTATGGGGAGACGCCGCCGGCGCCGGGACTTTCTCCATCGCGGCCTACGACGCCGAGGCCGGGGAGTGGGGCATAGCCGTGGCCTCGAGGGTCTTGGCGGTGGGGTATATCGTCCCGTGGGCCAAGGCGGGCGTAGGCGCGGTCGCGACGCAGGCGTTCGCGAACCTCGACTACGGCATCGAGGGATTGTCGTTATTGGAGGAAGGCCTGTCGGCCGGGGAAGTCCTCGAGCGGTTGCGCGAAAAAGACGAGGACCGTGAACGGCGCCAGGTCGCCGTAATCGACGCCGCCGGCAACGTCGCGACCTTCACCGGCGCCGATACGCTGCCGTGGTCCGGCCACGTCGTCGGCGACGGCTACTCGGTCCAGGGCAATATCCTCGCCGGCGAAGATGTCATCAAGGAAATGGAACGGGCGTACCTTGCGGCCGAGGGGCCGCTGGCGCGGCGGCTGGTGGCGGCGCTCAAGGCCGGCGAGGCCGCGGGCGGCGACAAGCGCGGCAAGGAATCGGCGGCGCTCCTCGTCGTACGCGCCGGCGGCGGCTACCAGGGTAAGACGGACCGCCTCGTCGACATCCGCGTCGACGACCACGCCGAGCCGGTGGCGGAGCTCGAGCGCATATACGAATTATGGGAGCAAAGGTTCCTGATTCAGGCCTACCTCGAGCTGGGCGGCGAGCGCGACGTCGACGCCGCGGCGGCGATAATGCGACGGGTCGTAGCGGAGCGGCCGGACGACGCGTTAATACATAACGACTTCGCCTGGGCCCTCGCGACGAAGAAGCTCTACCCGGCGCTGGCGCTCGAGATGGCGACGCGGGCCCACGCGCTCGCGCCGGAAGACGCCAACGTCATGGATACGTTGGCCGAGGCGCACTACGCCGCCGGCGCTTACGAGGAGGCGCTGGCGTGGGAGAGGAAGGCCCGGGCGGCGGACCCGCAGAACAAATTCTTCGGCGAACAATTGAAGAAGTTCGAGGAAGCGGCGGCGTCGCGTTAAGGAGGAAACGGCGTGAGCAAGACGGCTAAAATTTGGCTCGTCGTCGGCATAATCGTCGTCGTATTGGCGTGTTGTTGCGTCGTCTCGATCGTGGCCGTCGGCGCTTTGGGCAACGTTTTTAACGTCGACGGGATAATAGAGGCGTCGCGGGGGCCGGGTTCCGCCGACGTTACGCTCGCGAACTACGAGCGCGTCCGGGCGGGCATGACGTACGACGAGGTGGCCGCGATTTTCGGGGGCCCGGGCGTCCGGACCGCGCAACTCGAGTTGGCCGGCGAACGGCTCGAGTTCTACACCTGGAAGGATACGGCCGCGGGCCAGGCGACGGTCGTATTCAAGAACGGCCGCGTGACGGAAAAAAATCAGCACGGGTTGGAGTGAGCGCCTATAGCCCCTCCGGCGACGTCTTGTTCCGCAGCTTCAAAAGCGGCCACGACGTGGCGGCCGGCGTTCCGGACCGGAATAGAGGGGTGGCTCGTAAAAGCGGACCTTAGCAACGCGAGTTAAAAATGCCGCCCCTCCGGGCGGCTTTTCTTTCGTCCCGCGTGAGTCGTTTTTATTTAACGAGGAACGTCGCCGCGTGTTTGGCGTACTTCTCGGCCCAATAGCGGTTGTGGGCGATTTCCTCCTCGGACAATTTCCTCGCGACCTTGGCGGGGGAGCCGAGCGCCAAGACCCCCGCCGGGATTTCCTTCCCGGGCGGCACCAGCGAACCGGCGCCGACGATAGCGCCGTCGCCCACCTTGGCGCCGTTGAGGACGACGGCCCCCATCCCGATGAGGCAACCGTCGCCGACCTGGCACGCGTGGAGTATGGCGCCGTGGCCCGCCGTCACGTACGCGCCCACGACGAGCGCCAGCTCGTCCTCGACGTGCCCGACGCAGAGGTCCTGGATGTTCGTATACTCGCCCACGATTATCTCGTTGACGTCGCCGCGCAGGACCGCGCCGGGCCATACGGAGACGTAGGCGCCGAGCGTAACGCGCCCCAGGACCAGCGCCGCCGGCGCGACGTAAACGCCCTCAGCCAATTTCGGTTCGTACGCTAAGTACTTGTCGATCACAAACTCTCCTCTCGCGGCGGAAGCAAACTAACACATATAGGCTCGCCTTGTCAACGTCGGCCGGGCCGAAAAAGGTTGATAAAGCGCGCTAAAGATGTTACAAAAGTTTAAGTATACGAAGAGTTAAGGGCGAATATGGGCAAGTTCCTTAGCTGGCTGGCGGCTTTTTTCGTATCGGCCGCCGGCGCGGCGCCGGTAAATTACGCCGTCGACGTGAGCACGACGTACGAAGTCGACGACGCCTCAGCCGAGGTCGCCGGGGCATTCGGCATACCGACCACCAGCCGCGCCGATACGTCGGCCACGTTTTCGCTGGAGGAACTAAGCGGCGGCGCGTACCGCTTGACGTTCCTCACCGCGAGCCAACGGACCGTGGCCGGGGAGGCCGTGGTCCCGGACGTGGAGAAGGTGGCCGACTTTTTACCCGGGCGGTGGCTCGAGTTCGCGCCGTGGACGATGGCGGAGGGCGGCGTTAAGCGCGCGCCGGCGTTCGTCAAAGACAGCGAGGAAATCAGTTACAACTTGTTGGCGCTGATGCTATTCCCGCCCGGGGGCCCTAAAGGCGACTTGTGGCGCGACGGCGCCCGGGCCGCGGTCGCGCGTTCTTACGGGTTGAATGTGGTCTCGATGGAGTCGGCGACCGCGCAACCGCTGCCGGCCTTCGAGGGGGAAGGCGGCGACGCCGTCGAATTCTCCGTCGCCTTCGAACAGAAGTTAAGGCAAAACACGAAATTCAGCGCGATGACGGGCCGATGTTCGTACGAGGGGGCGGGCGCCGCGGCTTCGGTTGCCGACGGCCTCCCGGCCTACGCTCGCCTCGACCTCGCCGGGAAGAGGGAGAGGTCGTTTATTATAGGCGGCGAGCCGCGCGACTTGGGGGAGAACGTTTCGATCTCGATAAGGCTCGTCCGGGAAGGTTACGGCCTTCCCGCGGGATGGTCCATCGGCGAGAAGGCCGGCATGGAGTAAACCAGGCGGAAAGTAAAACGTCGAGGTGGTGGCTACAGTGGCTGCGCGAGACGAAACTGGGGTAGACGTCGCGAGGGCCGGCGTCACGCAGGCATTATTGTTTATAACGTTTCAGGCATTGCCGGCGGCCGCGGCTTTATTTTTGACCGCCGGCCTCGAGCCGGCGCTGCAGGTCCGCCTCGCCTTTGCGCATTTATACGTCGTCGCCCCGCTCGGCCTGGCTGCCGTTTTAATCATCGCGGCGACGTTGGCGTCGTTGGCGCGGGCCGTATCGATGTTGACGCCGGCCGGGGACCAGGACGATTTTGAACCGCCGGCGGCCAGGCGGATACGGGCATTCCCGGCGTGGGCCGCCCTTGCGGCCTTTGCCAGCGGCGTTTTGGCGTACGTTATATGCGGCGCTTTAGTTCTGGGGTTAGGCGCGGGGGCCGGCCGGTTAGCGGCGTTCGCGATAACGGGTGTCGCCGCGGCCCTTATATACGGCCTCGCCTCCTACGTAACGGCCGAACGTTATTTGACGCCTATTTTCGCGTACCTTACGGCTAAGAAAATAAGTTTCAAAACGCGTCGGATTATACCGTTGGGCGGGCGGTGTCTTATCGCGGGCGGAGTTGGCGGCGCAGCGTTAATCGCGTTGGCGGCGCTGGGGCCTGTTCTGGCGGCGGGCGCGTTTTGGGGGCCGGGGCAGTGGCTCGCCGCCGCGGTATTGGTGGTCGTGGCGGCGGCGGCCGCGTACGTCATCTCGGGCCACGTAACCGCGCCGCTGGCCAACGCCGCCTCTCGGGGGCCGATCAGATACTACGTCGGCGACGAAATCGAAGAATTGACGGCCGCGTATCGCAGGTTTTTCGACGAAACCCGCGGGTTCGACGATAAAATTCGTCGCGTCGCGGAAGAGCTTTCGGCTGAGGCCGCCCGCGTGCTTGAAAGTTTGACCGAACAGGCAAGTTTGGCGTCGGAGCAAGCGTCGGCCATATCGCAAACCTCGGTTACGATGAAAGAATTAGCCGGGACCGTCAAGCAAACGGCGTCGCGGGCGGAGGAGATTTCGGGGCGCGTCGACTCGTCCACGGGATTGGTTAAAACGGCCTACGACCAGATATCGACCAACGCCCAGCGGATCGAGGCCCTCGCGGAAGAGGCGCAGACGGCGGCGAAACTCGCCGTAAAGTTGAACGAGAGCGCCCGCCGGATGGACGAGATCGTCGCCTTGGTCAACGATCTGGCGGAACAGTCGACCGTGCTGGCGTTGAACGCGGCCATCGAAGCGGCTAAGGCCGGCGAGTTCGGCCGCGGCTTTTCGGCCGTCGCCCGGGAAGTAAAGAATTTGGCCGGTTCGTCGAAAGAGGGGACCGAAGAGATAAGGAAAGTCTTGCACGAAATACGGGACGGTACGTTGAAGACCGTAACGTCGGCGCGCGAGAGCGCCGGGCAATCGGCCGTCTTACGGGAGGGGGCCGCGAAAGCGAAAGTATTGGTGGAAGAGATCGTTCCGTTGGTCGATGAGATAGGCCGCACGTCGAAGCAGATCGCGGCCTCGGCCCGGCAACAAAGCTTGGGACTGGAACAGGTTACGACCGCGGTTGAGAATATCAACGACGCCGCCACCGAAGCCTTGGATCAGGTCAAGGCGGTCCGCGACGCGGTGGATAACATCGCGCACATAAGTAAACGGCTCGCCGAAGAGGCCGAAGCGGCGCGCCGATGGAAAGGCCGGTAACGCGGACCGGGTTCCCCAGGGTCGAATCGCGGCTTGGGTTTCTTTGTTGGAGGTCGTTAAGATGGGTAGATTTTTGAAGGCTGTTTCGGTTGCAGCCCTCGTTGTGATTGCCTTCGGCGGTTGCGGTAAAAAGGTCGCGAAGACTTATTTAGTCGGCGTGGCCGGCCCCTTTACCGGCGACGGCGCCCAGTACGGCGAAATGGCTCGTATGGCCGCCGAGATGAAAGCCGACGAGATAAATAAAGGCGGCGGTATCGGAGGCGTTCCCCTCGAGCTCGAATTCCAGGACGACAAAGGCGACCCCAAGGAGGCGGCGAATACGGCCCAGAAACTCGCCTCTAACCCGCGCGTATTGGCGGTACTCGGCCACTTTAATTCCAGTTGTTCGCTCGCCGGCAAAGAGGTTTACAATTCGGTAGGCGTTTTGCAAATGTCCTACGGGTCCACCAACGTCATGGTATGCCAAGGCGGCGACTGGACCTTCCGCAACGTTTACCGCGACGACTTCCAAGGCCAATTTATAGCCGACTTTATTAAGTACGTCCTGGGCTATAAACGCGTCGCGATATTTTTCGATAACGACGACTACGGCCGCGGTTTGCGGGACGCGTTCGCGCAGCGCGCCGGCGAAATAGGCCTGGAGATCGTGCGCGAGGAGGCATACGTCCGCGATACTCAGGAATACACGCCCCAGCTTACGCAGATCGTCGCTAAAAAGCCGGACATCATATTCATCTCGGGCTTATACGCTAACGCCGCGATGATCCTCACCCAAGCGCATAACCTCGGCGTCGAGACGCCCTTTATCGGCGGCGACGGCCTGCTTTCCTCGGACCTCGTTACCAACGCCGGGAAGGCCGCGGAGGACGTCATCGTTACGTGTCCCTTCCTCCCGACGATGGGCGACGAGAGGACGCGAAATTTCGTGGCCGCTTTTAAGGAACGGTACGGCACCGAGCCGGATTGTTGGGCGGCCCTCGCGTACGACGCCGTGGGCATAGCGGCGCAGGCCATCGCGAAAGCGGGGCCCGACCGCAAGGCGATCCGCGATTACGTAGCCGCGATGGATTCGCCCGCTGAGGGTTACGGCGGCGTGGCGGGATTGACGTACTTCAATAAAGACGGCGATTGTATGAAGCCACTCGTAGTCGCGGTCGTAAAGAACGGGAAGTTCGTCCCCTACGAAAGACAAGCCGACGACTTGAAACGAGCCAAAGAAGCGCTAAAGACGTCGCCGGCCCCGGAAACCGGTTCGCCCGAAAAAAGTTGACGCGCGTCCCGGGCTGCTACGCAGGAGGAATGAAAAGGGTGAAAAGGTTCCTTAAGGCCGCTTTGGTTGCGACCCTCGTTTTAACCGCCTTCGGCGGTTGCGGCAAGAAGGCGGAGGAGACGTACTTGGTCGGCGTGACCGGCCCCTTTACCGGGGACGGCGCGCAATACGGGGAGATGATACGTAGCGGGGCCGAGATGAAGCGCGACGAGGTCAACAAAGCCGGGGGAATAAACGGCGTCCCGCTCGAGCTCGAGTTCGAGGACGACAAAGGGGACCCGAAAGAGGCCGCGAACGCGGCGCAGAAATTGGGCTCTAACCCGAAGGTTTTGGCCGTGCTCGGTCATTTCAACTCGAGTTGTTCGCTGGCGGGGAAGGAAGTTTATAAGTCGATGAGGGTATTACAGCTGACCCCCGGTTCCACCAACGTAACGGTGTGCGCCGGCAGCGATTGGACTTTCCGAAACGTTTACCGCGACGATTTCCAAGGGCAATTCATCGCGGATTTCATCAAGTACGTTATGGGGTACGACCGGGCGGCGGTGTTCTTCGACAACGACGATTACGGCCGCGGCCTGCGAGACTCGTTCGCGGCGCGCGCCCGGGAAATAGGCTTGGAGATAGTCCGGGAGGAAGCGTACGTGCGCGACACCCAGGAGTATACGCCCCAGCTCACCCAGATCGTCGCCAAGAAACCCGACATCATTTTCATATCGGGCTTGTACGCCAACGCCGCGATGATCCTTACGCAGGCGCGGAACCTCGGTATCGAGACGCCGTTTATCGGCGGCGACGGTTTGCTCTCGCAAGACCTCATAACGAACGCCGGGGGGGCGGCGGAGGGGGTGGTCGTAACGTGCCCGTTCCTCCCCACCATGGGCGACGAAAGGACGCGCAACTTCGTCGCGTCTTTCGAGCGAAATTACGGTATGCAGCCCGACGCGTGGGCGGCGTTGACGTACGACGCGTTGGGTATCGTCGCCGCGGCCATCGAGAAAGCGGGGCCGGACCGCAAAGGTATTCGCGACCGTGTGGCGGCGATGAATTCGCCGGAGACGGGCTACCCCGGCGTCGCGGGCCTTACTTATTTCAATAAAGACGGCGATTGTATGAAGCCGCTCGTCGTTGCGGTCGTAAAGAAAGGCGAGTTCGTACCGTATCAGAAACAAGCCGAAGACCTCGAGCGTGTTAAGGAGGCGTTGAAGGTTTCGGCGGCGGAACCGAGCCCGCCCGAGGGAAGTTAAGGCGCCGCGTCCCGTAGCGCGGGCCCTCCCCGCAGGTCTATTGTGCGCGAGCGGCGGCGATATTTTTGGGGTTCGGTGGTAGCCGCTGCGGCCTTGGCCGTGGCGGCGATTTACCTCATATTCCGTTCCGCTTATTACTTCCCGGATGGGATGCGGTGGGAGCTGGCGATCGCGGCGTTCGGCCCCCCCGCGGCGTGGCACCCGCACCACCTCTTATATAACCCCTTGGCGTTGGCGTTCCACGCGGCGCTGGCGGCGGCGGGTTACGGCGGCCGCCTCCTCGGCGCGATGGAAATTCTCGACGCCCTGGTGGGAGCGGGCGGCTTCGTTTTATGTTATTTCATTTTGAGGAAGGCCGCGGCGTCGCGGCCTTTAGCGTTGGCGGGGAGTTTTGCGCTCGCCTTTTCGTACGGGTATTGGGCTTACGCGTGCAACGCCGAATGCGTGATCGTCAGCACGGTGGCGGCGATGGCCGCCCTCTTTGCGGCGCAACGGGCGCTCGAAAGTGGAGGTTTCCGGCGGTGGGGTTTGGCGGCCGTCGTCGCCGGCGCCGCCGTTTTGACCCACGTCACGAACGGGTTATTATTCATTTTCGTAGTCGCGGCTTACGTCGCCTCGGCGCGGCGGAAGGGTTTACGGCGCTTGCCGGCATTGATACTCTTGTATTTAATCCCCCCTGTCGTGACGTATTGGGCCGTGGGTTGGGGGGTTTTGGGCTACCGACAGGCGGGCGAGCTGGGGCGTTGGCTTTTCGGCACGCCGGGCCAAACGCAATACTACGTGACCTACCGGTGGGTGAACGTCGCGCTCGATTTATACGCGCTGGGGCGGAACGTCCTCGGGTTCCGTTGGCTGAAAGACGTGGTCGTCGGCGGTTGGGGGTGGCAGTCGACGGCGCTGGCGGCCTTGGTCGCGGCGGCCGCGGCGGCGTTCGTCGCGGCTTTCGTCGTCGCCGTGTCCCGCTTCGCGAAGAGGGGCGCGCCGCGGCGGCAAGCGTGGCTCGCGTCGGCGTTCTTTTTGCCGTACGCCGTCTTCTTCACGTTCCGCGACGCCGGCGGCACGGACCGGTGGGCGCCGCAGGCGTTCGCGCTCGTGTTCTTCGCATACGCGAGCGCCGGCGCCGGAGGTTTGAGACGCTTCGGCCGCGCCGTTCTATACGCGTTGCCGGTTTTGTTGTTTGCGGCTAATTTTTCCGGTTCAATCTACCCCGAATCGAAGCCGACGTATAACGAACATTTGTCGTTCGCGAGGTTCGTCGACGCCGTCACCGAACCCGGCGACCTGGTGATATTTTCGGGGTTGGACGTTTTAGGGCCCGGGATATACGCGGACTATTTCGCCGGCGTCGAGAGCGCGGGGATTTATTTCGGGGCCCGCGACCCCGACGGTTTTCGGCGGCGGATTGACGAAAAATTGGCGGCCGGCCGCGCCGTCTACGTGAGCGACGCCCGGCCCGAAGTGGCGACGGTGGACGTGCTCGCGCCGGGCGCGCGCGATAGGTATAGCGTGACCGGCCAGGAGGCGAGGGAGCTCTTGGCGCCGTACGAGTGGGAGTTCGTCGCGACGTACGAGGGCCCGCGCTACGAGCCTAGCCATTTTTGGCGGCTGGTTCGGATGAGATAAATTTGACCCGTCAAGATAGTCGCGGGGAACGCCGTTGGCCAAATTTGCGCCGACGGACGGCGGGCGTCGATGTCGGCGCCCTTTTCTCGTATGGGCGGCCGCCGCGGCCGCCGTTCCGGGCTTGCGTTCCTAACGCCGAAGACGTAATATTCGCATAAGGTAAATCCGCCGCCGATATGTTCCTCCAACAACTCATCAACGGCTTGACGATAGGCGCGGTCTACGCGCTCATCGCGGTCGGCTACACGATGGTATACGGCATCGTCGAGCTGATAAATTTCGCCCACGGCGAGATTTACATGATGGCGACGTTCGTCGCGATGACGCTTTTCCGGCTGGCGGGGTATCCGCTTTGGCTCGCGGCGCCGGCGGCCATCGTGGCGGCGATGATGATGGGCGTCGCGTTGGAATATATCGCGTATCGGCGGTTGCGGCAAAGCCCGCGGTTGGTGGCGCTTATCTCGGCCATCGGCGCGTCGCTCTTCTTGCAAAACCTGGCGATGAAGGTCTGGGGCGCGCGGCGCCAACCGTTCCTCGACCCGGAGCGGCCGCTCGCGTTCTTTCAAGGGAAGCACCAGGTCGCCATCCCGGTCCTGGGCGAGGCGACGTTCTCCAATATGCAAATTACGATACTCGGGACCGCCGCGGCCATAATGGTCTTTTTGACGTTGATAATCGGCAAGACGAAGTTGGGCCGGGCCATGCGGGCGTGCGCCCAGGACCAGGTGGCGGCCAAGCTTATGGGCGTCAACGTCAACCGGACCATCTCGGGCACGTTCGCCATCGGCTCGGCGATGGCCGCGGTCGCCGGCATCCTCGTCGGCATGAACTACAACCAGGTGTGGCCGATGATGGGGTATATGGCGGGGCTGAAGGCGTTCACCGCGGCGGTGCTGGGCGGCATCGGCAACATGCCCGGGGCGTTCGTGGGGGGTCTCGTCCTCGGCCTGGCGGAGGGCTTCGCCGGCGCGTATATCTCGTCGTTGTGGATGGACGCTATTGCCTTCGCCATCCTCATCATCGTTTTAATCTACCGGCCCTCGGGAATATTGGGCCAACAGATTCCGCGGAGGACGTAGGAAGTAATCGTAGCACCGGCATTCCTGCCGGTGGATATAAGAAGAGACAGGAATGCCTGTGTCCCAGGGCAGACAAGAATGTCTGCCCCACCAAGATAAATGAATATTGGACATAAAGAGGTTCCCGGTTTAACGGTTCGGCGGCGCAACCTGCCTCATTGGGAACTCGCAGGTTCAACGTATTTCGTTACTTTCCGGCTTAAAGACGGACAGCTTTCGCCCGATGAAGTCGTTATGGGTTTGGAGCATATTAAGAAGGGCGACCCGGCCTATTACGAGCTGTTCGCCGCAACGGTAATGCCGGAACACGTGCATATGATATTGTGCCCCCGGGTCGGTATGTCGCTTTCCCGTATTACAAAGGGGATGAAAGGGGTGACGGCCAGGTTATTAAACGCGCGCCGGGGCCGGCGCGGCGCCTTGTGGCAAGACGAGTCGTACGACCGCATAATCCGGGACGATAAAGAGATGGAGGAGAAGATAGGATACATATTCAAAAACGCCCTTAAGCGGGGGTTATGCAATGACGGGTGGGATTACGAAGGGTTCTATTTAAAAGATGGCGTGTTGTGATTGAGGGTATACAAGAATGTCTGTGCTACAGGGCAGACAAGAATGTCTGCCCCACCGAGGTGGGGCCGGCATTCTTGCCGGCCTATATGAAATGAAAGTTTTGTTCAAATCCGACCTCGAGCGGTTCGAGCGCAACGCGGGCGCGCTGCTGCAGTATCCGGCGCGGGCCGCGGCCATATTCGTCGCCATAGGCGCGGCCGTGGCGCTGGGCCTGACGGTCCTCAACTTGCCCGTCGGCTTAGTCGCCGTCGGCGCGGCGGTCGCCGTCGGCTCGCTGCTCTTCGCGCGGACGAAGGTCCTGCTCATCGCGTTCTTCGTCGTAGCGCTCGCGATAGTGCCGTTCGTCGTTCGCGACCAATACTGGTTGCGGGTGACGGTGACCATCGGCATCTACGCCGTTCTGGCGCTGGGCCTCAACGTCATCGTCGGCTTCGCCGGGGTCCTCGACCTCGGCTTCATCGCCTTCTACGGCATCGGCGCCTATACCGCGGCCTTATTGATGCTTAAGTGCGGCTGGCCTTTCTGGGCGGCGCTGCCGGTGGCGACGGCGGCGGGGGCGCTGTTGGGCGTCCTCCGCGGCCTGCCGACGCTCCGCCTCTCGGGCGACTACCTCGCCATCGTGACGCTGGGCTTCGGCGAGATCGTGCGGCTGACGTTCACCAACTGGGTGAGTTTGACGAACGGGCCGATGGGGCTCCGCGGCATCGAGGCGCCGGCGCTGGGCTCGTTCTCTTTCGGCTTCGACGCGGCGCGAGGCGGTTATGCGCGCTACTACTTCATGGTTTTAATCCTTTTGGCGCTGGCGGTTTACGTCGTCTATCGCTTGCGGCGCTCGAGGCCCGGGCGGGCGCTCTTGGCCATCCGCGACAACGAGACCGCCGCCGCGGCGATGGGCGTACATCTTTCCAGGTATAAGACGCTGGCGTACGCGCTGGGGGCCGCGTTCGGCGGCGCCGCGGGCGCGTTCTTCGCCTCCTTCAACCTCTTCGTCTCGCCCAACTCCTTCGTCTTCTTCGAGTCGGCGATAGTATTAAGTATGGTGGTCGTCGGCGGCATGGGCTCCATTCCCGGCGCGATAATAGGGGCCGTCATCCTGGCGTCGTTCCCGGAGTTATTGCGCTTTCTGGCGGAGTTCCGCTACCTCATCTTCGGCGCGTTGATGGTCGCGGTCGCCGTCTTCCGGCCCCGCGGCCTTATGCGGGCGTAAGTTTTAAGGTTTGACACGCCTTCGGTGATATCATAGAATTCCGGAGCCGAAGGAGCCCGATGGTAAGAAAGTCGGTATTTTTAATTGTTGCGGCCGCGGCCTTGGCGTGGGCCTCGGGTTTGCCGGAGACGTACGTTCCGGCGCCTATACCCAAACCTAAGCCGAGGCCGCCCGAAGCGGAAAAAGGGCCGCGGGTGGAGAAACCCGGCGCTCGCGAACCCGGCGCGGGGCCGTACGACGTACGCGTCGTTTTGGCCGTCGGCGGCGTGGCGGAGAAGGATAAGGCCGCGGCGACCGCCAAGTTGCTCCCGATACTCGAGCGGCGGGCGTCGCAACTGGCGCGGCGGTACGAGCTCGCGCGCGGCCCGGCCGAGGGGGAAATCACGGTCGAGCTCTTCGGCTGTCCGGACCCCGCGCGGGCGCTTCAAATACTCACCGCTCCGGGCCTTTTAGAGTTACAGGCCGTAGCGGAGCGCGACAAATTCGTCGCGACGCTGGCCGCGGCGGGGTGGCCGCCCGCTAAGCTCCTGCCGTACGAACACGGCAACGTAATTTTGGTCGCCGCCTCGGACCGGGAAAGTTTAATGGAGAAGGTAAAGCCGGCGCTTAAGGCGGGGGAGAGGATATTGTGGACCCGCCGGCTCGAGTCCGAACAGGGCGACGTCTACAAAGCGGCGCTCGCGAGCGGCGACGGCATGGCCGTCACCGGCGTCGTCGACGCCGCGGTCGTAGCCGGGACGGAGGGGACGCCGGAAGTCCACTTCGATCTGACGGAGCGCGACGGGACGATTTTCGCCGGCCTCACGGGCCGACATCTGGGCGAGGCGCTCGCGGTCGTATTCGACGACGAGCTGTTTTATACCGCTCGCGTGAAAGAGCAGACTTCCAAGAGCGGTAGGATTACGGGGGAGATGGACGAGCCGCGCGCCCGCGACATCGCGTTGATATTATCGTCGGGTTCGCTGCCGGCGACGCTGACGCCGCTCGAGTATTACGTGAACGGCGAAAGCCGGCCCGTTCCCCAACCACCGAAATAAACGCTTCCCGGAGGTAATCGGCTTTGCGTTACCGTTTGGCCTTACGCGCGACCTTGATAATCGTCGTCGCCGTATTAACGTTCCTCTACGTCTGTCCGACGATAAACTTTTACCGGTGGTGGCAGGACGAATACGAGGAGGAGGCCGACCGAGTAGCGGAACATGTAACGAGCAT
>CAZLXP010000012.1:0-42157 GCA_964563535.1 uncultured bacterium
CGCGCCACGATCTGCACGCCGAACATCGCCTCGGCCTGTTTCAGGTTCCGGTCGCCCGGGCCGTAAAACGCGGCCGCCTGGTCGTTATCCGGGATATAAAGGCGCGCCGTGAACAAACCGGGGGCGTCGCCTTGCTTTTGATTCGTGACTTTCATATCACCTCGCCGCAGCAACCAACGCGGCCTCGACCTCCCGCGGCGTTACCGCCACGAGAGTAACGTACTCCGGCACGTTCACTCGCACCGCATACCTGCCGGGCCCTCGAGGATATATCTCCGCGGTGAGCGACGCCAACGCCTCGAGTCGCCCGGCTTCGCCCTCCAAAGTGACCGATACCTGGGCCGGCGTCAGCTCGTACGCGCTCCTCTCGGCGCCTCGCACCGCTACCGATACCGCGGGGAACGAACGCCGTTCGCCGCGCGCCACCGGCACGGTGACGAGGGCTTCGTCTGCGCCCACGAGCGTTATGCCGGCGGGGGCCTTTATGGGCACCTCAGCCGCGAACGGCGCGTCGCGCCCTTCGGCGTCCACCACCACCGACACCGCCCGCACCTTGTCCAACACCGTCACCGACCCGTAAAGGGTGGCTTTCGCCGGTTGGATTTCGGGCACGCCCAGGTAAAACCCGGAGCGGGGCGAACCCGAAAAGTCCACCCTGACCGGGACCCCCTTAGTGACGCGGCGCTCGAGCTCCACGATTACCGTCCGCTGGCTCAATATCGCCTCGACGGTCACGTCCTTGTCGCCGGCGTAGATCACGTCCGCGGGCGTAAGGCCGACGGTATAAACGCCGGCGTCCTTGTCGGCCACGTTCAATACCACTTTGAAATCGGCGGCGCCGAGGCCGAACAAGTCGCGCCCCTTCCCGGCGACGCGCAGCGAGACCTTCTCCGGTTCGGGGCCGTTTACGGTGATGCCTTCCGGCACCGCCTCCAACTCCACCGGCACCTCGAGCTCACGGTAGCCCTCGCGGCCGCTCGCGATAAAGAACCACAACAAGACCGCCAACACCGCGGCCAATATTTTTAAACCCAGGTGGCCGAAGAGACGCCGCACGCGCCCCCGCAGCTCCATCTCCACGCGACGGGCCATACCCTAAGCTATAACCTGCCTTTCAGGTAATCTTGCAGCGACGCTTTCAGGTCCACCACGCCCGTTGCCGGCTTCAGGACGCCGTCGACGGCGATAGAAACCCGTCCCGATTCCTCCGATATGACGACCACGACGGCGTCGGTAACCTCCGTTATGCCGAGGGCCGCGCGGTGGCGCGCGCCCCAGCTTTTCGCCACCTGGGGGTTCTCGGTAAGGGGCAACATCACGGCCGCGGCGGCGACGCGGTCGCCCTCGATTATCGCGGCGCCGTCGTGCAGCGGCGAGTGGGTTTCGAAGATGGAGGCCAAGAGCTCCCGCGATATCTCGCTGTTCAAGCGGACGCCGCGCTCGACGTAATTACCTAAGGGGACCGTCCGCTCGAAGACGAGGAGCGCGCCGACGCGGCGGCCGGCGAACTCGAACGCCGCGTTCACGACGACGTCAACCGTGGTCTCCTTGCGGCCCAGGACCGCGCGCACCAGCTGGTTTTTACCGACCAGGCCCAGCGCTTTGCGGAGCTCCGGCTGGAACACGATTATCGCCGCCACGAGCCACAATCCCCGTAAATTCTCGAAAAACCAGTTGATGGATTGCAACTCAAAGAACGACGCCGCGCCCGCGACGAGGGCCACGATGGCCGCGCCCGCGGCCATGGGCGCCGCCGGCGTCCCCTTGACCAGCAGCATCAACCGGTAGATGACGAAAGCCATCACCAGGATGTCGACCGCGTCTTGAACTCTGAACGATAAGCCGAACATATTACGAGCGGACTACGGCGGCGGCGACGGCTAACGCCTGCGCCGTCGCGGCGACGTCGTGCACTCTTAATAAATGCGCGCCGCGGCGGGCCGCCACCAGCGCCGCGGCCACGGACCCGGCGAGCCGGCCGTCCACCGCCGCGCCCGTGAGCTTCCCGATAAACGACTTGCGCGAGTGCCCTATCATCACCGGCCGACCCAGGTCGGCCAACGCCGGGACGTTGTTGATGAGCGCCAGATTGTGCTCGAGCGTCTTGCCGAAACCGATGCCCGGGTCCACTACCACTTCCTTAACGCCCTCGCCCTCGGCCCATGCGGCCCGGGCGGCGAGGAAATCCCGCACCTCGGCGACGACGTCGTCGTAGCGCGGGTCCTGCTGCATGTCGGCCGGCGTGCCTTTCATATGCATGACGACGTACGGGAGGCCGAACTCGGCGCACACCGCCGCTACGGCCGGGTCGTCGCGGCCCGCGGAGACGTCGTTTATCATGGCGGCGCCCGCCTCCGCGCACTTCCTGGCCACCGCCGCCTTCCGCGTATCTACCGACACCGGGTAGTCGGCAGCTACCGCCTCCACCACCGGCATCACGCGGCGCAGCTCCTCGTCGGCCGAAACGTACGCCGCGCCGGGCCGGGTGGACTCGCCGCCGACGTCGACCACGTCCGCGCCCTCCTCGCACAACTCCCGCGCGCGCGCCAGCGCGGCCTGGGGCGAGTTGAATTCGCCGCCGTCCGAGAACGAGTCGGGGGTGACGTTCAAGACCCCCACCAACAGCGGCTTGCCGAGCCGCCGCCGCTTTCCGTTTATCGTCAGCTCGGGGACCGCCTCCCACGAGGCCACGAGCCGCGATATCGACCGCCCCAGCGCGTCGAGGCCGAAATCCTGGCCCGTCAATTTCCGTCCTACGGAGGAGAGTTGCTGCGCCGTGCCGAACAAAATGGCGTCGCTGCGGGCGACCCGGCACGTAACCACCTCCCGGTGGACGGCAGCTTCGGCGCCCGACGACAACGCCACCTGTTTGACGATATTGGCCGCGGCCGGGCGGAGGTTTGTGACGTAAAAGGCGCGGGAGGTGAACTTGGCCGCCATGATATCCGCGCCGCGGGGCGCGACGCCGACAGCGACCATCAACTCGCGCGCCTGCGCCGGCGAGTCGAAATATACGCTCCGAACCGAAAGGGGAACGTCGTTGTCGCCCGTCATTCCGTCTCAAGGGCCGGCTTGGCGTCGGCGACTTTCCGCGTTTTAGGCGCCGTTTTCCGGGTCCGGCCCTCCTGGGGCTGCTTCTCCTTCGCAACCGGTTGCTTCGAAAACGGCGGCAATTTTTTACCGGCCAGCAAAATATCTATCTCCTCGCCGGTGAGCGTCTCGCGCTCCAAAAGCTCGGCCGCGATGAGTTCCAGCATCTTCTTATGCTTTTTCAACAATCTATGGGCGCGGTCGTACGCGCCGTCCACCAGGCGCCGGATTTCGCAGTCGATGGCCTGGGCGGTCTGCTCGGAGTAGTCCCGATGTTGGGCTATCTCCCGGCCGAGGAAGATAGCCTCCTCGCGCTTGCCGAACGCCACCGGCCCCAGCGTCTCGCTCATCCCCCAATCGCACACCATCCGGCGCGCGAGCTCGGTGGCGTGCTCGATGTCGTTGCCGGCGCCGGACGTTTCCTCGTTGAAGACCAGCATCTCCGCAGCCCGGCCCCCCAACATGTGGTCCAACAATATGCTGCAATACTCCTTGGAATACGTATACTTCTCTTCTTCGGGCAGCGACTGGGTAAGGCCCAGCGCCATCCCGCGGGGAATGATGGTGACCTTGTGCACCGGGTCCGAGCCGGGCGTGAGCTTGGCTACCAGCGCGTGGCCCACCTCGTGGAAGGCGGCGATCTTCTTGTCCTTTTCGCCGATGACGCGGCTCTTGCGCTCCGGCCCCATCATCACCTTGTCGCGGGCCTCTTCCAGGTCGGCCTGCGTCACCGCCTGGCGGTCCTTGCGCGCCGCTAAAAGCGCCGCTTCGTTAACCAGGTTGGCCAGTTCGGCCCCGGAGAAGTACGGCGTCCCGCGCGCGACGGCCTCCAGGTCGACGCCCTCGGCCAGCGGGATCTCGCGGGTATGCACCTGCAATATGCCGAGGCGGCCTTTGAGGTCCGGCCGGTCGACGACGACGGTGCGGTCGAAGCGGCCCGGGCGGAGGAGCGCCGGGTCGAGGACGTCGGGCCGATTGGTCGCGGCCAGCAATATGACGCCCTCGTTGCTCTCGAAGCCGTCCATCTCGACGAGGAGTTGGTTGAGGGTTTGCTCGCGCTCGTCGTGGCCGCCGCCGAGGCCGGCGCCGCGGAGCCGCCCCACCGCGTCCAGCTCGTCTATGAAGACGATGCACGGCGCGCGCTTCTTGGCCTCGTCGAAGAGGTCGCGGACGCGGGCCGCGCCGACGCCCACGAACATCTCGACGAAGTCGGACCCGGAGATGGACAAGAACGGCACGCCGGCCTCGCCCGCCACCGCCCGCCCCATCAGCGTCTTCCCCGAGCCCGGCGGCCCGATCAACAATACGCCCTTGGGGATCTTGCCGCCGAGCCGCTGGAACTTGCGCGGGTCCTTCAAGAACTCTATTATCTCCTGGAGCTCCTCTTTGGCCTCCTCCGCGCCGGCGACGTCCTCGAACGTGGCCTTCTGTTTTCCCTCGTCGAAGAGGCGCGCGCGGCTCTTGCCGAAGGTAAGGGCCTTATTGTTGGGGCTCTGCATCCGGCGAAAGAGCCAGATGAAAAATACGAACAACAGGATATATGGGCCTACGGAGACGAGGATCGTAAACCAGGCCGACCTCGCATCCTGGGTATCGACCTTGACGCCGGCGGCCTCGAGCTTTTTGACGAATTCGGAGTCCACCACCGGCGCCTGCGTTTTGAATTTAGTGAACGGGCGGGCTTCCCCCTCGGTGCGGGCCTCTTTGCTCAACTCGCCGGTCACCTTGTTCTCCTGGAGGGTTACGGTCGTCACGACGCCCTTACCCACCAGGTCGGTGAATTTCCAATAAGGTATTTTGGCGACGTACTCGGCCTTCATCACGAAGAACTGATAGACCGAAGCGACGGCCAGGATTATTATTAACCACGGGAGCAGTCCCCGTAAGGTGCGTTTCATCGAAACCTCCGACCGCGCGGAGAAATATCATCGGCGCGACATTTTCGTATTTTACCCCGTATAAGATTATCATAACGCCGCGTTTAAAACAAGGCATTTCGCCGCGGCGCCGCGGCCCCATTATTAACGAACCCCGGCCTTTGACGCCGAAGGACTTTATTTTAAAAGATTTATTGACACGCTAAAAGGCGGATGTTATAAAAAAGTCCTTCGCTATTCGCCTGTCCCGCGTCCGGGAGGGCGCCGGGCCGGAGGACGGTGCCGTAACGAGGGGATTTATGCGCCGCGAGGCCCGCCCCTATGCTAGGCGCACAAGGAACAGTTCAAGTCTATACCGGCGACGGCAAAGGCAAGACCAGCGCCGCCCTCGGCCTCGGCCTCCGCGCCTGGGGCCACGGCGCCCGCGTCCTCGTCATCCAGTTCATGAAAGGGCGAATAAACTACGGCGAGCTCGAGGCGACGCGACGGCTCGAGGGGTTCGACGTCGAGCAGTACGGCCGCGAGACCTTCGTGGACCGCGACGCGCCGGCGGCGGAGGACGTGGCGCTGGCGCGCGAGGCGCTGGCCCGGGCGCGGCAGGTCGTCGCCGACAACGAGTACGACCTCGTCATCCTGGACGAGGTGAACGTCGCCGCCGACTACGGCCTCGTCGCCGCCCAAGAAGTCTTGGCCCTTATCGCCAACAAGCCTCCCGAGATGGAGTTGGTCCTGACGGGTCGCGGCGCGCCCGCCGCATTCGTCGAGGCGGCGGACCTGGTGAGCGAGGTGCGGGAGATAAAACACCATTACCGCACGGGCGTCCCGGCGCGGAAAGGGATCGAGTTTTGAGGGGCGCCGCGGCCGTAACGACCACCGACTTCCTGACGCGCTTCCTGGCCGGCGACCGGCTGGCGCTGGCGCGCGCCATCTCGGCCATCGAGGACGAGGCCGACGGCTACCGCGACTTCTTGCGGGAAATTTATGGCCGCGCCGGCAACGCGTACCTCGTCGGCGTCACCGGGCCGCCGGGGGCCGGCAAGTCGACGCTGGTGTCGCACGTCGCGGAGCGCTACGCCGCCGCGGGCCAAGACGTCGGCATCGTCGCCGTCGACCCGACGAGCCCATTCACCGGCGGCGCGCTCTTGGGAGACCGCATCCGGATGAAGGAGCTGGCCGGCAACGAGCGCATCTTCATCCGCAGCATGGCGACGCGGGGGAGCCTGGGCGGCCTGGCCAAGGCCACCGGCGAAGTCGCGCTGACGATGGACGCCTTCGGCTTCGACGCCGTGTTCATCGAGACCGTGGGCGTGGGCCAGAGCGAGCTCGACGTCGCTAACTCCGCCGACACGACGGTGGTGGTCGTCGTTCCCGAGTCGGGCGACGCGGTCCAGGCGATGAAGGCGGGCCTGATGGAGATAGCCGACGTGTTGGTGGTCAACAAGGCCGACCGCGAGGGCGCCGACCTTATAGCCCGCGAGCTCCGCGTCACCCTCGACCTCAAGGCGGGGAACGGGTGGCGGCCGCTGGTGGTCATGGCGGTGGCGACGGAGGGCCGGGGCGTCGACGACATAACGGCCGCGGTGGCGGCTCATCGCTCGTACTTGCGGGAATCGGGCGAACTCGTCGCGCGTCGGCGGGCGCGCGTGCGGCGTCAGCTCGCCGAACTGCTCGCCTACGAATTCAAATGCGTTTGCGCCGCCACGCCGGGCTACGAAAATTTGTTGGAATTCTTAACCGCCGAGGTGCAAGAGGGGCGCCTTACGCCCTACGAAGCTTCGGCCCGGCTCTTTAAAGAAGTCTCCCGCGAAATGTAACGTCGAGGAGGAGCGAAGATGGCCTGGAACTGGGACCCCGCGCAAGAGGAAACCCGCGCCACGGCCCGGGATTTCGCCGAAAAGTACATCGACCCCGTAAGTCAAAAGCTTGACCGCCGGCCGCCGGAGTTCCCGGAGGATATCTTCAAGGCCATGGCGAAAGCCGGCTTCCTCGGCTACCCCTCGGACCCGGCGTACGGCGGCGGGGGTAAAAACAAGCTTCTCTACGCGACGCTCATCGAGGAAATTTCGTACGCCGACGCCGCCCTCGGCATCGTCATGGCGGTGCAGGTGCTGGCCTCGTACCCCATCGAGAAGTTCGGCACCGAGGAACAGAAGAAGAAATACCTGCCGAAGATGAACGCCGGCGAGGTCCACGGCGCGTTCGCGCTCACGGAGCCGGGCGCGGGTTCCGACGCCGCGGCTCAGCAGGCCACCGCGCTCCTCGACGGCGACCACTACGTCCTCAACGGCGAGAAAATTTTCATCACCTCCGGCAACGTCGCCGACGTCGTCGTCGTCATCTGCCGCGCGGGCGACGACCCGGAGAAGGCCAAGGTGAGCGCCCTCATCTTCGACAACCCCAAAGACCCGGGTTATTCCACCGAAATTTTGAAATACAAGATGGGCATACGGGCGTCGACGACGGCCCGCCTATACTTCAAGGACGTGAAGATACCCAAGGAAAACTTGCTGGGGGAAATCGGCAAGGGCTTCCGCATTACTATGAACACGCTGGACGGGGCGCGCGTCGGCGTCGCCGCCCAGTCGGTCGGAATCTGCCAACGGGCCTTCGACCTCGCGACGGCCTACGCCAAGACGCGCGAGCAGTTCGGCGCGCCCATCGCGAAACTGCAGGCCATCCAGTGGATGCTCGCCGACATGTCCGTCCGGCTCGAGGCCGCGCGGCTCCTCACGTACAAGGCGGCGCGCAAGGAGGCCGCGGGCGAGCCGATGGGCCTGGAGGCCGCGCAGGCCAAGCTCTTCGCCTCCGAGGCCGCGAACTTCTGCGTAAATAAGTGTATGCAAATCCACGCCGGCTACGGCTTCGTCGGCGACTTCTCGCGCGTCGAGCAGCTCTACCGCGACCAGCGCATTACCGAAATTTACGAGGGCACCTCCGAGGTCCAGCGGTTGGTGATAGCGGGGCACCTGCTGCGGTAACGACGTTCCGCCCGAAAGAGGGGTCGGGAGCCATGTATAATAAAAAGGAACTCGATAAAATCGCGAAGGCCAAGGCTGAATGGGACAAGAAGGCCGCGGCGTGCGAGGAACGGGACGCGCTGTTCGAGACCGTCAGCGGCGAGCCGGTGGCGCCGCTCTACACGCCCGCTGACGTTAAAGACTTCGACTACGAAGGCGACCTCGGCGTCCCGGGCGAGTATCCGTTCACGCGCGGCGTCCAGGCCAACATGTACCGCGGCCGCCTGTGGACCATGCGCCAGTTCTCGGGTTTCGGCTCGGCGGAGGATACCAACGCGCGCTACAAATATCTCCTCAGCCACGGCCAGACGGGGCTCTCCGTCGCCTTCGACCTACCCACCATCATGGGCCGCGACTCCGACCACCCGTACGCCCAGGGCGAGGTCGGCAAGTGCGGCGTCGCGATATCGTCGCTGGCGGACATGGAGGTCCTCTTCGACGGCATCCCGCTGGCCGAGGTCTCCACGTCGATGACCATCAACGCCCCCGCGGCGCTCCTCTTGGCCTACTACGTCGCCGTGGGCGAGAAGCAGGGCGTCGACTCCGAGCTCCTGCGCGGTACCATTCAGAACGACATCCTAAAGGAATACATCGCCCAGAAGTCCTGGATCTACCCGCCCGAGCCGTCGATGCGCATCATCACCGACATCATGGCCTACTGCGCCGAGGAGGTCCCGAAGTGGAACACCATATCCATTTCGGGGTACCACATCCGCGAGGCCGGCTCGACCGCGGCTCAGGAGCTCGCCTTCACGCTGGCGGACGGCTTCGCGTACGTCGAGGCCGGCATCGCCGCCGGCATGGACGTCGACACCTTCGCGCCGCGGCTCTCCCACTTCTTCAACGCCCACCTCGACTTCTTCGAGGAGATCGCGAAGTACCGCGCCGCCCGCCGCATCTGGGCCAAGCGGATGAAGAACAAATACAAGGCCAAGGACCCGCGTTCGTGGCTCATGCGCTTCCACACGCAGACGGCGGGATGCAGCCTCACGGCCCAGCAACCCGAGAACAACATCGTCCGCACCGCGATTGAAGCGCTGGCCGGCGTCCTGGGCGGCACGCAGTCGCTCCACACCAATTCCATGGACGAGACGATGGCGCTGCCGTCCGAGAAGGCGGTCCTCATCGCGCTCCGCACCCAGCAGATAATCGCCTACGAGTCCGGCGTCGCGAACACCATCGACCCCCTAGCCGGCTCATACTACGTCGAATACCTGACGAACAAAATGGAGGAAGAGGCCGAGGAATACTTCGACAAGATCGACGCGTTGGGCGGCGTCCTCAAGGCCATCGACAAGGGGTTCTTCCAGAAGGAGATCGCCGACGCGGCCTACGATTACCAAAAGAAGATCGAGCGGGGCAAGCGCGTCCAGGTGGGCGTGAACGAGTTCAAGCTCGACGACGAAAAGGTCGAGATCGACCTCCTCAAGGTCAACCCCGCGGTGGAGGAGCACCAAAAGAAGCGACTCGCGAAGGTCCGCGCCGAGCGGCCGCAAGAGGATTGTAAAAAAGCGCTCGCCGGCCTGCGCCAGGCCGCGCGCGACGGCAGCAACCTCATGCCCCACTTCCTGGCGTGCGCCCGGGCCTACGCCACGCTGGGCGAGACGCTGGACGTGTTGCGCGAGGAGTTCGGCGAATATAAAGAGACGCCGATTTATTAAGCCGGCTCGAGCCGGCGCGAAGCGAACGAGGTAACTTATGGCCGAGAAACGAATCCGGGTATTGGTCGCGAAGCCGGGGCTGGACGGCCACGACCGCGGCGCCAAAGTAGTGGCGCGGGCGCTACGCGACGCCGGCATGGAGGTCATCTATACCGGCTTGCACCAAACGCCCGAGGCCATCGTCGAGGCGGCGCTGCAGGAGGACGTCGACGTCGTCGGCCTCTCGATACTGTCCGGCGCCCACATGACGATGTTCCCCCGCGTCCAGGAGCTCTTGAGAGAGAAAGGGGCCGAGCACGTCCTCATCACGGGCGGCGGCATCCTCCCCGAGGACGACATCGCCGCGCTCAGGAAAACGGGGATAGGGCGCCTTTTCACCCCCGGCACGTCGACCGACGAGATCGTGAAGTACATCCGGGAAGCGGTCGCCTCCGATAACTAAGTCAGCGCGGGTCGCGAAAGGGCTTATGGCCAACGAAGAACTCTACGAACGGCTGGCGAAGGTGCGCGCCCGGGCGCTGGGGGGCGGCGGCCCGGAGCGCATCCAGAAGCAGCACGAGGCCGGCAAGCTCACCGCCCGGGAGCGCCTCGACGTCCTCCTGGACGAGGGGACCTTCCGCGAGCTCGACGCCACCGTCGTCCACCGCTGTCACGACTTCGGCATGGCGGAGCGGCGCGTCCCGGGCGACGCCGTCGTCACCGGCTACGGCCGCGTCAACGGCCGCCTCACCTTCGTCTTCGCCCAGGACTTCACCTCTTTCGGCGGTACCCTCTCCAAGGCGCACGGCGAGAAAATTTGCAAGGTGTGCGACCACGCCATGCGCGTCGGCGCGCCCATCGTGGGCCTTAACGACTCCGGCGGCGCGCGCATCCAGGACGGCGTGGACTCGCTGGCCGGCTACTCCGACTTCTTTTTGCGCAACACGCTGGCCTCGGGCGTCGTGCCGCAAATAGCCGCCGTTATGGGCCCGTGCGCCGGCGGCGCCGTCTACTCGCCCGCGGTTATGGACTTCACCTTCATGGTGGAAGGCTCTTCCTACATGTTCCTCACCGGCCCGGACGTCATCAAGACCGTTATGAACGAGGAGGTCACCTTCGAGGAGCTGGGCGGCGCCCGCGTCCACGCCACCAAGTCCGGGTGCTGCCACGTCGTCGCGAAAAACGAGGTGGAGTGCCTGCAAGAGATTCGCCGCCTCCTCTCCTTCCTGCCGCAGAATAATCTGGAAGACGTGCCGTACGTCGAGACCGGCGACGACCCCGCTCGAGCCGACCCGGAATTAGACACGCTGCTCCCCGACGCCGCCACCAAGCCCTACGACATGAAGGACGTCATCCGGCGCGTCGTCGACAACGGCGACTTCTTCGAGGTTCACAAAGATTTCGCGCCCAACATGATTTGCGGCTTCGCGCGCATGGCGGGGCGGACCGTGGGCATCAACGCCCACCAGCCGCTCGTCCTGGCCGGCTGCCTCGACATCGACTCGGCCTGCAAGTCCGCGCGCTTCATCCGCTTCTGCGACGCGTTCAACGTCCCCATCCTCACCTTCTCGGACGTGCCGGGCTTCCTGCCCGGGACGGCGCAGGAGTACGGCGGCGTCATCAAGCACGGCGCGATGTTGTTATACGCTTACGGCGAGGCCACCGTCCCCAAGGTCCACGTCATCGTCCGCAAGTCCTACGGCGGCGCCTACGCCGTGACCTCCACCAAGCACATGCGCGGCGACACGGTCTACGCCTGGCCCACCGCGGAAATAGCGGTGATGGGCCCCGAGGGCGCGGTGAACATATTATATCGGCGCGAGCTGGCGGCGGCTAAGGACCCGGCCGTGCTGCGCGATAAACTCGTGGCCGAGTTCTGCGAGAAATTCGCGAACCCCTACATCGCCGCGGAGCTGGGCTACGTGGACGAGGTGATAATGCCGCGGGAGACGCGGCCTCGCGTCATCCAGGCGCTCGAGATGCTCCGCAACAAGCGCGACAAGAACCCGCCCAAGAAGCACGGGAATATACCTTTGTGATTTTATGGAATCGACGGACGGATATCTGACCTTCGGCGCCGCCCGGGCCCGCCGGGCCGAGCAATGAGCGACGCGGTCGAAATAAACCTCGGCCCCCTCGAGCCTATGCCCGTCATCCTCGACCTGTGCGCCGGAGGCGAGGGCATAATCGCCCGGGCCTACCCCGGCCGCGTCATCGGCGTCGACCAACAGATCTCGGAGATCAACGCCGCCCGGCCCAAGTGTCCGCCGCGCACCATCTTCCTCGTCGGCGACGCGACTCACACACAGTTCGTCGACAACACCTTCGAGCACGTCACCGTCTTCTTCGGCCTGATGTACGTGAAGGGCGAGAGGGCCAAACGGGCGCTCGTGGCCGAAGCCGCGCGCGTATTAAAACCCGGCGGCCGCCTCCACCTCTGGGAGGCCCGCGTCCCCGCCGGCGACGACTTGTTCGGCGTCCAGGTCGCCGTCACCCTCCCCGGCGGCGAGCTGGTCCGCACCGGTTACGTCGTGCGCGGCCCGCGCCAAGAGCAGTCGCTGGCCACGGTAAAGGAGTATGCCGCGGCCGCCGGCCTGGCCGTCGAGGCCGAAGACGACCGGGGCGCCTGGTTCCACCTCCGCTTAGAAAAGGCCGTGAGCCGGTAATGTTTAAAAAGGTCCTCATCGCCAACCGGGGCGAGATCGCGATACGCGTGATGCGCGCGTGCCGCGAGCTCGGCGTCGCGAACGTGGGCATATATTCCGACGCCGACCGCGCCGCGCCCCACGTCCGCTACGCCGACGAGGTCTACAACGTCGGCCCGCCCCCCGCGAGCGAATCTTACTTGCGCATCGACAAAATTATCGACGTCGCGCACCGGGCCGGCGCGGAGGCCGTTCACCCCGGCTACGGCTTCCTGGCCGAGAACGCGGCCTTCGCCGCGGCGTGCGAGGACGCCGGCCTGGCCTTCATCGGCCCGACGCCGGCGACGCTGCGCGCCGCGGGCGACAAGCAGGGGGCCAGGGCGACGATGGCCGCGGCGGGCATCCCGGTGATACCGGGTTCCGACCGCGCCCTCCGCCGCGACGAGGACATCGCCCGGGCGGCGGCGGAAATCGGCTGGCCGGTGATGATAAAGGCCGCGGCGGGAGGCGGCGGCAAGGGCATGCGCATCTGCGCCCGGGCCCAAGACTTCCGCGAGCTTTTAAAACACGCGCGCGGCGAGGCGAGAAGCGCCTTCGGCGACGACACGGTTTACGTCGAAAAATGTATCGTCGAGCCGCGCCACGTCGAGTTCCAAATCCTGGCCGACGCCCACGGCCACGTCGTCCACCTCCACGAGCGCGAGTGCTCCATCCAGCGCCGCCACCAGAAGCTGGTCGAGGAATCGCCGTCCCCCGCCCTCGACGCCGGCCTGCGCGCGCGGATGGCCGAAGCCGCCCTTAAGGCGGCCCGCGCCGCGAGCTACACCAACGCCGGCACCATCGAGTTCCTGCTCGACGCCCGCCGCGACTTCTACTTCCTGGAGGTGAACGCCCGGCTGCAAGTGGAGCACCCGGTGACGGAGCTCGTAACCGGCGTCGACCTCGTCAAGGAGCAACTCCGCATCGCGGCCGGCGAGCCGCTGCGCTTCACCCAGGAGGATATCAGGCCCCGCGGCGCGGCGCTCGAGTGCCGCATCTCCGCGGAGGACCCGGACAACAACTTCTACCCCGCGACCGGGACGATATCGCGGCTCCGCATTCCCGAGGGCCCGGGCGTCCGCTTCGACGGCGGCATCGCCCAGGGCTACGAGGTGCCGATATACTACGACCCGCTCATCGCGAAGCTCGTGGTATGGGCGGAGGACCGGCCGCTGGCGCTCGAGCGGATGACCCGCGCCCTCAACGAGTTCGTGCTCGACGGCGTCGCGACGACCATCCCCTTCCACCGATGGGTGATGGCCTCGGCCGCGTTCCGGCGCGGCGAGTTCGACACCTCGTTCGTGGAAAAATATTTCCGGCCCGAGGCGACGCACGTCGAGCGGCTCGAGAAAGCCGCGGCGGTCCTATGCACACTGCTTAACCATTTCCGCCAAGGGGCGGCCCCCGCCGCCGGCGCGCCGAGCCGAGACGGCGCCGCGGCCGTCGACCCCTGGCGCCTCGCCGCCCGCCGGGAAGGCGTGGGGAGCGAATGAAATATTGGACGACTATCGGCGACCGCTCCTACGAGCTGACGGTGGAGGGCGGGGGACCCTCGCTCGCCGTCGCGGTGGACGGGACGCCACTCGAGCTCGACTACTACGAGGTCGCCCGGGGCGCGATATATTCCCTCATCCTCGACGGCCGCTCATACGAGCTGTGGGTGCGCCCCGGCGACGGCGGCTACGTCGTCTTCGTCGCCGGCCACACCCTCGCGGTCTCGGTGGAGGACGAGCGCCAGCGGCGCATCCGCGAGCTGAAGGGCGCCGCCAAGGTGGGCGAGCAGGCCGCGGCCGAGATAAAAGCGCCTATGCCCGCGGTGGTGCTGGACGTGATGGTCTCGCCCGGAGACGAGGTCGCCGCGGGGCAAGGGCTATGCGTCATCGAGGCCATGAAGATGGAGAACCTGATGCGCGCGCCCCGCGGCGGCGTCGTGAAGGAAGTTAAAATCGCGAAGGGACGGGGCGTGGCCTTGGGCGACGTCCTGGTCGTCATCGAATGACGCGAAAGAAGAAAGAGAGCGGCGAGCGCGACGTCGCGACGACCTCCGGCATCAAGGTGAAAGCGGTCTACCGGCCGGAAGACGCGCCGAGCGACTACGGCCGCGACCTCGGCGAGCCGGGGGCGCCGCCGTTCACGCGCGGCATATACGCCGACTTGTACCGGGGCCGGTTGTGGACCATGCGCCAATACGCCGGCTACGCCACCGCCGCCGAGACCAACAAACGCTACCGCTACCTCCTGTCGCAGGGCCAGACCGGCCTCTCGGTCGCCTTCGACCTCCCGACGCAGTGCGGCTACGACTCGGACGCGGCGCTCGCCCGCGGCGAGGTGGGCCGGACCGGCGTCGCGATATCGACGGCGGACGACCTGGCGGCCCTCTTCGACGGCATCCCGCTGGCCGACGTCTCGACGTCGATGACGATAAACGCCACGGCGCCGACGCTTTTAGCGATGTACGTCGTCCTCGCGACGCGGCAGGGCGCGGCCCCGGCGACGCTGCGCGGCACCGTCCAGAACGACATCCTCAAGGAGTTCTTCGCCCGCGGCAACTACATCTACCCGCCGGCGCCGTCGCTCAGGCTCGCGACCGACCTCATCCGCTATTGCGCCGCCGAAATGCCTTCCTGGAACGGCATCTCCATATCGGGGTATCACATCCGCGAGGCCGGCGCCACCGCGGCGCAGGAGCTCGCCTTCACCTTCGCCGACGCTATCGCGTACGTGGAAGCAGCGCTCGGGTCGGGCCTGGCGGTGGACGACTTCGCGCCGCGGCTCAGTTTCTTCTTCGGCGCGCACAATAATTTACTCGAGGAAGTGGCGAAGTTCCGCGCGGCGCGGCGGGTATGGTGCCGCCTTATGGCCGAACGCTTCGGCGCCCGGGACGCGGCGTCGATGAAGCTCCGCTTCCACACCCAGACCGCCGGTTGCACCCTCACCGCCCAGGAGCCGGCGAACAACGTCGTGCGCGTCGCGCTCCAGGCGCTGGCGGCGGTCCTCGGCGGAACGCAGTCGCTCCACACCAACTCCCGCGACGAGGCCCTCGCCCTCCCCGCCGAGGAATCCGCGCTCATCGCGCTGCGCACCCAGCAGATAATAGCCCACGAGAGCGGCGTCGCGGATACGGCCGACCCCCTCGGCGGCTCATACTACGTCGAGGCGATGACGAACGAGCTCGAGGCCCGGGTCGACGAATATCTCCGCGAAATCGACGCCCGGGGCGGCGCGCTCAGGGCGGTGGAGAGCGGCTACTTCGCCGAAGAGATCACCGCGAGCGCGTACCAATATCAAAAAGATATCGAAGAAAAAAGACGCGTCGTCGTCGGCGTAAACGAGTACGTTACCGAGGGCACGCCGCCCCTCGAGACCCTCCGCGTCGACGCGGCGCTGGAGCGCGCGCGGGCCGAAGAGTTAGCCGCTTACCGCAAACGGCGGGACGACGTCAACCTCCGAGAGGCGCTCGCCGCGCTTCGCGAAGCCGCGGCGAAAGAGAGAGCGCCGCTGATGGAACCCACGCTCGCGTGCGTCGAGGCGGCGGCGACGGTGGGCGAAATCGCGGACGCGCTGCGCGACGTATGGGGCGAGTACGACAAAACGAAGGGAGCGGCATGAGGGTCGAGGGCGCGCGGTTCGAGCACGTGGGCTTAGCGGTCCGAAGTATGGCCGCGGCCAGGCGGCTCTACGAGGAGGCGCTCGGCCTGCCCTTCGGCGGCGAGGAGGTCCTGGCCGAAGCCGGCCTTAAGGTCGCCCTCTTCGACGTCGGCGGCGTTAAAATCGAACTCCTCGAGGGCCTGGGCGACGACGTCATATCGAAATACGTCGCGAAACGGGGCGAAGGCGTGCACCATATTTGCTTCCGCGTGGACGACATAAAAAAGGCCGCGGCCTCGCTCCGCGCGGGCGGCTACGAATTCGCGACGGAGGAACCGTACGCCGGCGCGCACGGCACGCATATTATCTTTATGAAGCCGTCGACCGCGTTCGGCGTGTTAATAGAGTTGTTACAAGAAGGTTAAATATCCCGGCCCATTAACCGCAAGCGCAAAGGGAGAAGTTATGGCACTAGTCAACGTAACGAAAGAGGGCGCGGTCGCGACGCTGACGATAAACCGCCCGGAGGCGTTGAACGCCCTCAACGCGGAAGTTTTGGCCGAGCTGGAGAAAACCATCGCCGAGCTCGACGCCGACAAGGGAGTCCTCGTCGTCGTCGTAACCGGCGAGGGGAAAGCGTTCGTCGCCGGCGCCGACATCGCCGCGATGGCGGATATGAACGCCGCGCAGGCCAAGGCATTCGCCGAGAACGGCCAACGCGTATTCCTCAAGCTCGAGGGCGCGCATTTCGTAACCTTAGCTGCGGTCAACGGCTTCGCGCTGGGCGGCGGCATGGAGCTCGCGTTGGCGTGCGACCTGCGCTTCGCCTCCGCCAAGGCCAAGATGGGCCAACCGGAGGTCGGCCTGGGCGTCACTCCCGGTTTCGGCGGGACGCAGCGGCTGCCGAAGCTCGTCGGCCCGGGCAAGGCGATGTACTTATTGACGACGGGCGAGCAGATCGACGGCGCCCGGGCGCTCGAGCTCGGCTTAGTCAACGGCGTCTTCGAGCCGGAGGACCTTTTGCCGAAGGTGAAGGAGCTCGCCGCGGCCCTTGCCAAGAAGGGCCCCATGTCGCTCGCGATGGTCAAGAAAGCCGTCCACGAAGGATTGACCCTCAGCGTCGCGGAAGGGTGCAAGCTGGAGGCGGCGCTCTTCGGCAGGTGCTTCGAGGGCGGCGAGGGCAACGAAGGCATGAAGGCGTTTCTGGAAAAACGCCCGCCGAAATGGTAACCGGGCGAAACGGTTTTAAATTATAAAGGAGGTCGTAATGGCGCAAGATATCGTAATCGCGGGCGTCTGCCGCACGGCGATAGGCAGATTCCTCGGAACCCTCGCGCCGGTCAAGGCGTGGCAGCTGGGGGGCGTCGCGATCAAAGGCGCCCTCGCGCGCTCGGGCGTAAAGCCGGAACGAGTGGACGAGGTGATAATGGGCAACGTCGTCTCCGCCGGCATGGGCCAGGCGCCGGCGCGGCAGGCGGCCATCGCCGCGGGTTTGCCCCCATCCGTAAATTGCGTAACGATTAACAAGGTATGCGGCTCGGGCGCGAAGGCGGTCTCGATGGCGGCGCAGGCCATCAAGGCGGGCGACGAGGAGGTCGTCGTCGCCGGCGGCTTCGAGTCGATGTCCAACGTCCCGTTCTACTTCTTTAAGGGGCGCTTCGGCCAGAAGTTCGGCAACATGGAGCTCGTCGACGGCATGATCCACGACGGCCTGTGGTGCGCCTTCGAGAACGTTCACATGGGCGAGTTGGGCGACTTCACCGCGCAGAACTCGGGCATCAGCCGCGAGGAGCAGGACGCGTGGGCCGCGAAGAGTCAGGCCAAGGCGCTGGCCGCGATCGCCGCGGGCAAGTTCAAAGCGGAGATCGTCCCGGTCCAGATTCCGCAAGGGAAGGGCGACGCCATCGTCTTCGACACCGACGAGGGGCCGCGAGAAACCACGGTCGAGAAGCTAGGTAAGCTCAAGGCGGCCTTCACTAAAGAGGGCACCGTCACCGCGGGCAACGCGCCGGGCCTCAACGACGGCGGCGCCGCGATGGTCGTCATGACCGCGGCCAAGGCCAAAGAGCTGGGCGTCACGCCGGACGCGACCATCGTCGGCTACGCCTCGGCCCACGTCGAGCCCAAGATGCTGTTCTACGCGCCGGTGGACGCCGTCAAGAGGTTGATGGCCAAGACGGGCGAGTCCATCGGCGACTACGACCTCATCGAGATCAACGAGGCCTTCAGCGCGCAGGTCCTGGCGGACGGCAAAAAGCTCGGCTGGGACTGGGACCGCGTCAACGTGAACGGCGGCGCGGTGGCGCTGGGCCACCCCATCGGCGCCTCGGGCGCGCGCATCCTGGCGACGCTAGTCTACGCGCTCAAAGACCGCGGGTTGAAGCGCGGCCTGGCCACCGCTTGCCTCGGCGGCGGCGGCGCGGTCGCGATGAGCATAACGGTTTAATAATAACTACTCCAACGCAAGGGAGGTTTCACCGTGGCGATAAAGAAAGTCGCCGTCGTGGGCGGCGGGACGATGGGCAACGGCATCGCGCACGTCTTCGCGCAGGCCGGCTTCGACGTGATGCTCATCGAGCAGTCGGCCGATTTCCTCGAGAAAGCGTTCGGGACCATAAAGAAGAACCTCGAGCGCATGGTCAAGAAGGAGAAGATCACCCAGGAGGACGCCGACGCCGCGCTCGCCCGCATCAAGAAGTCAACGGACCTGGATGACGCCAAGGACGCCGACCTCGTCGTCGAAGCGGTCTTCGAAGACCGCGACCTCAAGAAGAAAATTTTTAAAAAGCTGGACGAGAAGTGCAAGGCGGAGGCCGTCCTGGCGTCCAACACGAGCTCCATCCCCATCACCGAAATAGCGGGCGTCACGAAGCGCCCCGCCAAGGTCATCGGCATGCACTTCATGAACCCGGTACCGATGATGAAGCTCGTCGAGCTCATCCGCGGCATCGCGACCTCGAACGAGACGTATAAAGCCGCGGAGGAGGCGGCTAAGGCCGTGGGCAAGACGCCGGTCGAAGTCAACGACTACCCCGGCTTCATCTCCAACCGCGTCCTCTTGCCGATGATCAACGAGGCGTGCTTCGCTTTGTACGAGGGCGTCGCGACCAAAGAGGCCATCGACACCGTCATGAAACTCGGCATGAACCACCCCATGGGGCCTTTAGAGCTGGCGGACCTCATCGGCCTCGACGTCTGCCTCGACATCATGGAGGTCCTCTACGACGGCTTCGCCGACTCGAAGTATCGGCCTTGCCCGCTCTTGCGCAAGATGGTCCTGGCCGGTTACCTGGGCCGCAAGACGAAGAAGGGTTTTTACGAGTACGAATAGAACGATGTAGGGGCGACCGACGTAGTAGGGGCGACCGACCGGTCGCCCCTACTACTACCACATATCACCAAACTAGGCTGCGCTTCGAATTATACCCTACCTTCGGCGTAACCTTACCGCGCCAATCCCGCCAAATAATCTTTGCTGAAGTCGATCTTCAGCTCCACCCACAACGGATAATGGTCCGACATCTGGAACGTGCGCCACGTCTCGTAGTACTCCTTCCTCTTTTCGATGCCGTACCGCGAGTATCCGGCCTCGGTCGCCTTTACGTACTCCTTGTACGCGTCGAACTCGTCGTCCTTGAATACCGCTTTATAATAATTGAAGATTCCGGCGTTGACGGGACTATCGCCCAGCCGCAATTCGCCGGCCCTGGTCTTGAACGAAATTTGGTCGTAGAACTTATCCTCTTCTACGTTCGTGGGCCTTTTCAGTTCCGCGGGAATCTCGAAGCCGCTCCCCTCCAACGCGTACATCGTCTCGCACGTCGGCGTGACGACGTTGAAATCGCCCAATAAAATGTAGTTGTAATCCTCCTCCTTGGCCCTCTTGGCGAGAAATGTGCCGATGCTCTTTATTTCCTTAACGCGGCGCTCGAACTTGGTGCCCGACGCCGCACCGTAATAGATATGCACCGTACACAACATGAATTTAAACCAACCGGATTGAAACGCCACCGCGAACGGCGTCCGCGAGAATTGCTTTGTACCGGCGATTAGCTTCGTCTCCGGGAGCACGATCTCGCCCGCTATGCTTTGAAAGCTCACTTTATGGGAGTCGTACAGGAAGGCCATTCGCTCGCTGTTGCCGGACCTGCCCTCCGTCACGTCCGTCGCGATGTAATCCCAATTCCCGCCCAGGATACCCATTAACGTCCTCAAGTCCTTCAGGTCCCCGTTTACTTCTTGCATCGCCACGAGATCGAATGCGGAAACGATCTCTGCGATATAGTAAAAAGATTCCGGAATACGGCCGCCGTATTTGGGCTTGGGGGCGCCGAATTCCCGAATGTTCCACGTCGCCAACAAGAACGTATCGGTAACGGTGCAAGGGGGAATTCCCTGTTTCTTCAACTCGGCCCGCAACCGGATAAGGTTCCGCGCAACGCGCGGCCGTTCTCGGTCATTAACCGTCCTAAGCGCGTAGTAGTATGGCATTCTTAAACCTCCCGTAAAACCGGATCCAGAACCGAAGTGATAACTTCGCCTATTGCTTCTCGTTCTGCGGAACTATCTAACACAACGCCGCCCGATTGTCAAGTTTTATACATAGGGGCGCACAGCTGTGCGCCCCTACAAACGCCGCAAACCAAAACCCCGGCCTCCAGGCCGGGGTTTTAACGTAGGGGCGCACGGTTGGGCGCCCCTACCGCGTGCGCAACGCCGTCACGGCTCGTATACGTTCGTCCCGCCTTCCCAGCTGTCGCGCCACTCGACCCTCCGCGGCGCGACTTTCAATAGGCAGAAGTCGTCGTCGGCCGGCCCCGCGGCGAAATATTCGGCCAAGTCGAAATAGGCCAGCCCCCACACCCTCTTCTTTGCCGCCGCGTCTTCCACGACCTCCGCCCGGCCGAACGCCGTCGCGGCCTTGTTGCCCGCCGGCTGTTCGACGAACGCCAGGCACACGTTCGCGTTAGCCTTGACCTGTCTCACCTTCCGCGACGTCGCGAACGTCGTCACCCATATCGTCATGTCGTCCTCGACGATGGGGGAGACGGGCCTAAGGCGCGGCTCGTCGCCCTCGCACGTCGCGAGGTACGCGTGGCGGCAGTTTTCCTTCATAATCGCGACTACCTTATCGCGGGCCGTCGGGGCCATTTCGGCCTCCCTTCTCGCGCGCGGCCGCGTAGGCCGCGGCGCCTTAGTCGTTTAACCCGTAAACCTGCCGCGGCGCGAGGTATTCCGGGAACCTATCGATGAGGGCCTTGCGCGCCAGGAAGCAGAGGTGGCACTCGTCGACGTACTCGCCGCGGAGGTCGAGGTCGTAGGAGCGGACGAGCTCGGCCGGGCCGCCCCGCAGCAGCGGCCCGCATATGGGGTGCGCGTCGGGGTTATATTCTCTGACCAATTGCGCGAGCGGCGTCTCCCACATGTTGCCCATGCTCAGGCCCTGGCACAGGTGGACGTGGCCAAAGGCGTCGAGGTGGACGCGGCCGGGGTTTCGCAAATCCTCGTGGGGGCACTCGACGAACGCCTCCCACGGCCTCGTCGGTAACCCCTCCACCAGCTTCTCGGCCGCGCGGCCGCGGAGCACGGCGCCGCCCCTTATCACCGGCTCGCCCTTCTCGACGCCGAACTCGACCGTCGGCGCGTCGATGCAGATGGAGCCGGACGTCACGCCCATGCCCGTCGCCGCGGCCGCGGCCACCTTGGCGGGAGTCTCCTCCACGTCGCCGTGGTGGTAGGCGTCGTCGCTCAGCGAGAGGTCGTCGACGCCGGCGTTTCGCACCGGGTCCAACCACAATGCGGCGTCCTCTCGAGCCGTGGCCCAATAGCAGTTCGTCACGACGCCGGCCTTGAAGCCGCGCGCCCGCGCCATCTTGAGTCCCTCCACCATCAGCAGGTAGTAGAGGAACGGTTCGCCGCCCTCGTAGTATATCCACTCGACCGAGCCGAGCTTCGCGGCCTCGTCGAGGGCGGCGCGGAGCTGCGCGAGCGTAAACGTCCCCTCGGCGTGCGGGCCGCAGTAGAGGAAGCAGTGGTCGCACTCGGAGTTGCACGCGTACGTTAGTAAGAAATGTAAGCCCTTGAGCATCGGGGCATCCTCACTCGATAAGTTTGTTCGTTCCCGCCTTCGCATCCCGCGCGCAACGCCCGGTTACGGCGCCGTAAACGCCCTCGCCGCGGGGACGCCTTCCTCACGCCACCAACGTCAATACCTCGGCCAACGATAAAATACGCCCGCCCTCCCACTCCTCGGCGTCGCGGCGGAAGGCGTCGTCGCCGGCGTCGCCCGGGGCGCGGATGAGCACGGCCTCCATACCGACCGCCGACGCGCCGGAAAGCTCGCGGCTGCCGCCGTCCCCCACGAACATGCACTTCTCGGGCGCGACGCCCAACCGCTCGCACGCGAGGCGGTAGACGCGGGGGTCCGGCTTCTTCATCCCCACCGCGGCCGACAACACCGCCTCGTCCACCAACGGCGCGAGCGGCGTCCCCGGCCACGCCGCGACCACTTCCTCCGAGCAATCGCTGATGACGCCGACCTTCACGCCCCGCTCCCGCAGCGCCGCGAGCGTGGACGCGGCGTCGTCACGGGGCACGAGGGCCCCCCGCACGAAGGCCGCGCGCATCGTGACCGCCTTTTCGATTTGCGCCGACGTGACCGCGGCACCGAGGGTGCGGCAAACGTTTCTTAATTGCTCCGCCACCGGGATTTGGCCCAGCGCGCGGTCATCGGCCCTCTCATCCCATAGATTCGTAAAATCGGCCGGCGCCACGCCCAACACCGCGCACATCTCGCCTAGAAATTCGCGGTATTCGTCGAGGGAGAATATATCGACCAGCGTTCCGAAGAGGTCGAAGATCACGGCGTCGTATTTCATAGGTCCTTTCCCGTTTTTATAATTCGCGGGGAGCAACTCCTATACTCAAACGCGATACAACCGTGAAGCACAAACGGGCCTGGCGAACGGGTTATCACTAGTAACGGGGGTAAGCCCATATTCTTTATCGATACCGGAGTGTTACGCGGCGCTAGGCCAACTACGGGGTAAGATAAAAAGAGGACCCGCGGGCGTAACTCCTCCCGCGTAGGCGCGGCGTTCTACTAATAATAGGACTACATTTCAATCCGGTAACGTTTTTTTCTAAGAAACCTTAATTGTTCCTCTAGATTCGGCCTTGTGTCTTCAGGGAGGTTAGTATCTGATAGAAGCGATTCGGTTAAAGCGATGCCTTTATCGAGATACTCGTGGGTAGGTTTTATTTCAGTTTCTAATTCGGCTTCGAGATAATACAAGTTGATTAGCGTTTTAACCGCCGTTATCTTTATCAGTACGTCCGCTATTTCTGCGTTCACTTTCTCGAGCATTTTTATCGCGTACAACCTACGACGGTTATAAGTGGTCCGAGCGCGTTCTTTCGCTTCCCGCGGGGGAATTATAAACGCAGGCCCTTCACTCGGGTTCGCCCGGGGATATAACAAAAAACGCCCTAGTGCTTCGGCAACCATTATTTCTATATATGGGTCGTCCGGGGCTACCCTTTGATATCTACGGTAGTATAAGAAGGCTTTTCTATAATGCCCTTTTTTAAAGTAAATCGTACCCAAATTTTTTTTAGCTTTTTTTTCTTCGGGGTTATCTTCCTCGATCTCCTTGAAAAGCTTTTCTCCTTTATCAAGTTCACCGCTTCCGGAATAAACAACGCCCAAATTCGTTTTCAAGAATACATCTTCGGGGTGTTCGGAGAGCAATTTCTCGAAAATTTTAATACCTTCGGTAATATCTCCCTTAGACCTTTTCAGAATATCACCGCCGGGCGCGCCCATACCGACGTAGGACATTCCAAGAAATAATAATGCCGTATATGAAGGGCCGAATTCCTGTATAGCCTTCTTATACGTCTCTACTGCATAATCAAACTCCCCAAGGATGCGGTAAACGTCGCCCAAGTTAGCTAGAATAACCTTTCGACCCGAAGGAGGTAAATCCTTTTTTAGTAACTCGACTAGTAAATCCTTCGCTTCGTAATAATCTTTCTTAACTAGCAAACAAAAGGATTTGTTTACTAATAGCTGGTAAAGGTCTAACCCTTCGGCATATTCCGATGCTTTATTGAATTCAGCTAAAGCCGCATCTATATGGGATATTTTATCGGCGGGGAATTCCAACGTCCGCGAAATAAAAACCCCGTTTTCGGGGCCCGGGGGGAAAATATCCAGGTCGCCTGTTACTTCTAGTAAATGCCGGAATCCTTTAGGATAGTAATAGTGGAATTTAGCGGCGCGCGACGTTCCGGGGACATCTAGATAAGGTTTCAAATTCTCGATTTCTTTATCGAATCTAATGAAATCCCGTCGTTTTAAAAACGTACCCGCGTAGTTAACCATAGCTTCTAAATATCCTGGCTGTAGTCCTATAGCTTTCTCGAACGCTTTTTCGGCAGCTTCGTAATCTCCGGTATGAAAATGGTAATTACCTTTTATATAGTAATATTGGGAAATTTCACGTTCTTCGTCCGGTATACCTTCCAATTCGGACTTAGCTTTTTGAACATCCCGCTCTCGGTCGGTTAATAGTAAACAATTTATTTGGTTTAGCCGGTATTTAAGCAATGGCTCCTCTTCGACGGCTTTTTCTACGTAGCTTAAAGCTTTTACGTAATCGTGTTGGCGTAAGTTAATACAGCTTAAAATATTGAAATATTTCGCTTTTTGAGCGCGGCCTAAAACGCCTAAGTGTTTATCTAAAATCAATAAAGCCCCCTCGGCTTTATCGTATTCGTCGTTATCAAAATAAATTTTGGCCCCGTCTAGAGTTTCGTCGATACTTTTTACGAGTAATAAACCTACCGCCTTATCCTTAGTCGAATCCGCGACTTCTCGCTTCACGACGGTTTGCAAAGAAACGATATCCGCGTTTACTTCTGTTTCAGAAAAACGTGACGCGTAATACAAAGACCCGCCCTCTTTTTCGATCAATTCAGCGTATTCTTCGAGGTGTCTTGGGTCGACCGGAGAAAGCGGTGGGCAGAAGTACTTCCCCCAACCCGGAAAGAATTCTTCTACTATATCGCGTACGTCCCTTAATTTCACGTTAAGTCTTTCCCCATCCCAAATTATGAACTCTATATCTAGGCTCTTTAAGCGTTCCCGCTGTTTTTCGATTTCTTCTACCCTGGTAGGCGCTGTAAGTTCTTCGCGGGTACATAACACGAATGCCTTAGCTCTATCGGCCCAATTGCCATCTAAGAATTCCGAAACTGCGGCAATAATTTTCGCCGGCCTGAAATCCCTTTCGTTTTTGCATTGGTATACGACGTATTCTCGCGTATGCTTTTTCCGCGCGTATAAGTCTATACCTTGTTGATCGTGACCCGGACCGCCATAATGCCTGCAGTCGTCCTCGATTTCCGATTCTCTTTCTACCAACCTCTTAACAAGGTCTTCAAAGCGGTCATAACCTAAATCGGGAAAAGGTAGTTTCCGCAGTCTAAGGACTACTGGCGGCATGATGCCATTTTCTCGTTTGTTATTTCTCTTTTCCGTCATGGCCTAATACCTAACGCGCGTGAAATACTAAAATAAATATCAATTAATTACAATTATAACCCACCCCAAAATTTTAACTATAATTAAGCCGTCGCCCCCGTTCAGAAGACGTCGAGGTCGCGGCCCGAGACGACCTCGCCGCGGTAGGATTCCTTGACCTCAGCCACCAGTTCTTCTTCCGAAACGTCCCAGCGGAGTTGGTGGTATAGCACCAATAATTTCGGCTCGGCTCGAGCCGCGAGCGCGGCCAGCTCGCGGGAGGACGTGTGAAAAGCGGCGTGATACGCCTGCCATTCCGCCGGCAGCGTCTCGAAACCGGCTAAGGCGTAAACTTCGTGGACGAGGATATCACACCCGCGGCTCTTCTCGGCAATAATCTCGGTCGGCGCCGTGTCGCCGGAGATGACGACGGCGCGGCCGGCCGTCCGGAACTTGTAGCCGTACGCGTCCCAGGAGCCGTGTTCGACGGCGAAGGCCTGCACCGTGACGTTCTCATCTTCATATATAACGCCGGCGCCGACATCGTGCGCCTCCACCCGGCAGCCGGCCTCGTTAACCGGCTCGAGGCCCTCGAGCCGTTCTCGTATATCCGCCCCGTAGGCCGCGAGAACGTGCGCCGTCATAGCCGCCAAGCCAGGAGGGCCGTATACTTCCAGCGGCTCCTCGCGCTCGAGCGTCCAGGGCGTCAATATCAAGTCCGGGTAGCCGGCCGCGTGGTCCGAGTGGAGGTGCGTCAGGAAAGCGTGCGTGAGCTTTTTGGGGTCGAGGCCGGCGGCGATGGCGCGGCGGACGACGCCCGGGCCGAAGTCGACGATATACGGCTGCTCGCCCACGACGACCGCGACCGCGGGCCCCGAGCGGTCAGGCTCCGCGTTCGGCGTCCCGGTCCCGAGGAGGATTAACTTGGTCGTAAGGCTATCGCTTTTTTCTCGCGCTATAACATCGCTCCCGCAGTTTAAAACGGCCGGACGGAAAACCGCCGCGGCCAACGAGAGGAACGGCGTCGTCAGGAAGAGCGGCGGGAATATCCCGCGGCGCCGGGGCGTGCGAAGAGGAACCCCGCGGCGACGAGCAACCATCTGAACCGTCTGCGGGGCGAGTCCTCCGCCATGCGTTGCCGCCGGGCCTTCCTCAATGCCGGTGGAAGCCGCCGAGCGGGATGCCGAACTCGCGCGCCAGCGCCGCGAACTCGCGGTCGACGTCGTCCCAATACGCCGGCGAGCGGGCGCTCTTCCAAAACTCCCGGAACAAGTCCGCGCCCCCGGACAGTTTTTCTAACGCCGCCGCCAGCCGCGGCCAATCCGAGGCGACGACGTTCAACGTCTCGGCGCTTATGCCCTCGGCTAAGCCGCGGACGGCCTCGAACACGGCCCGCAAGTCCGTCAGGCCCGGCAGTATCGGCGAGACGAAGACGCGCGTCGCGACGCCGGCCTCGTGCAGCTTCCGCAGCGCCGCGAGGCGCCGGGCCGGCGAGGCCGCTCCCGGCTCCAGCGCCGCCGCCACCCGTTCGTCGACGCCGGTTATGGAGAACTCCACCTCGCACCGCTCGAAGTCGGCGAGGACGTCGACGTCGCGCACTACCACGTCCGACTTCGTGAGGACCGTGACGTCGAAGGACGAGGCCGCGAGTTCGCGCAGGATCCCCCGCGTGAGCTCGTACTTGCGCTCGAGCGGTTGGTAGGCGTCCGTAACGGTGCCCACGAGGACGCTACCTTCCTGATTCCGCATCGACGCCAGCCGCTTATGGAGCAGCTCCACGGCGTTGACCCGGACGTCGACGAACTCGCCCCACGGCTCGTCGTGGCCCGTGAACCGCTTCATGAAGCGCGCGTAGCAGTAGCGGCAACCGTGCGCGCAGCCGACGTACGGATTGACGCAGAAGTCCGCGCCGGGTATGTTGCTCTTCGTCAGTATCGACTTGGCGCGTATCTCGCGGACCAGTATCGCCGGGGCCGTCACGGCTTTCGGCCTATCATCAACGTCGTCTCGACGTCGGTGTCGACGCGCGCGACGTCGGCCAGGCCGGCGGCCTCCATCCAGCCGCGAATCTCCGCTTCGGTATACGTGTCGCCGGCCTCGGTCGCGACGAGCATGTTGAGCGCGAATATCACCGGCTGCGGCGGCCCCGCGCGCCCCTCGTCGACGACGAAGTCCTGGATGACGAGGCGGCCGCCGGCGTTGAGCGACGCCGCGCCGTTCGCGATGAGCGCCTCGTTCTGGGCGGGCGAGTTGCTGTGCAATAGTTGCGACATGAAGACGAGGTCGTAGCCGCGCGGCAGCTCGTCGGAGACGGCGTCCCCGGCGACGACGTCTATTTCGCCGGCCAGCCCCGCGGCCTCGACGTACCGCCGCGTGAGCGGCGCGACGTGCGGGAGGTCGAAGACCGTGGCCGTGATGCCCTCGCGCGCGCGGACGAAGGCCATAGCGTAGGCGCCGGAGCCGCCGCCTACGTCCAACACCCAGGAGACGCCGGCCAGGTCGAGCATGGCCACCAGGCGCTCCGCCCGCTGCGAAGCGCCGTAGTGCATGGCGGCGATGAAGGCCTCGGTCCGCCGCTCGCCCGCCTCGCCCCCGGGCCGCTCGTAAACCGAGGTCCCGGCACGCACGGCCTCGGTGAGCGTGCTCCACGTATCCCACAAATTTACGGTGTGCATCAGGCCGGCCAAAAACTCCGGTTCCCCCGCGACGAGGTAGCGGCCCGCGGCCGGCGCGTTCGCGAACTTGTCGCCGTCTTTTTCCAAAAGGCCGATGACCGCCAACGCGTTCATCAGGCGGTCCGTGGCCCGGGGGTCCGTCCCCAGCGCCGGGGCGACCTCGGCCGAGGTCTTCCGCCCGTCCCCGAGCGCCGTGAAGACCCCCAGCTCATACGCCGTCAACAGGATGCGGCTGCGCAAGAAGGCGCGGGCGAGCCCTTGGATGTCGTCCGCGTTCATACCCATAAATCGGCTCCTCGGTCCGGCGCGCTTCATCAGTCGCCCTCAGCCGCTTTGCGCGCGGCGAGCACACCGAGGTTGCGGGGAAGATATTCGACGAAGCGGGCGAGGCCCATCCGGTGGAGCTTCTCGGCGGTTCCGAGGTTACTTCGCGCCGTGCGGTACGATGCAGAGGAACCGGAGAGATGACTTGCCGGTATTTGTGAAGCTGTGTTTTTCGTTCGGCGGCACGAAGACGACCGCGCCCGGCTGGAGGGAAAACTCCCCCTTCTCGCCGGCGACGGCGCCCTCGCCCTCGAGTATGAAGACCTCGTGCTCCCAATCGTGACCGTGGTACGGCGTGTGGCCTCCGGGCGCCAACTCGAACTCGCGCAGCGCGAAGTTGGGCGCGCCGTCGTCCTTCGTTACGATCCAGCGGATCTTGACGCCGGCGGCCCCGTCGACATCGACGTCGTCCTGGCGGACCCCTCTATAATCAAGTACTAACATCAACGGACTCCTCTAATTAAGTTGTTACTCGAACACTACCTAATCTTTTTATCAAACGCGAAACTCTTTACTACCGTTGAATAGAATCTCGAAGGAATATGCCCTATACATTATTACGCTTCTTACCGACGAAAAGTAAATGGGGTTCTGGCACGAAACCGTTTTTTTCGATAAGCGACATCAACCTTTCTCCCTCTCGTTTCAATTCGTTGTACTTTTCGTGCCCCCGTATTTTATCTACATATTCGTTATGCTTCCTCAAAAGCCGTAGGTGTTCGGTTATATCAGCATCGCGCATTGGCAGTATATAATCGTACGATCGTAATCGCGATAGTTCCAACGTGTCAACGTATTTTATAATTTCTTCTCTCGACAATAGTGGCCTATGCAATAGGCCCAAAGCCGTATCGACCTTAATCCACCATTGGTGTAATTCTACCGAATAACGTTGTGGTATTTCGTTGCAATCCGAGTAAGGCTCGTTTATTAGAAAAGTCCCCTTATAATTAAGTACGCGTATCATCTCGCGGAGTGTTGGCAATACATCGCGTAAATGGTGAAGGGTATTAGAAATGCAGACCGTATCGAAAACCTCGTTTTTAAAACCAAGGTTTTTCCCGTCCATAACGCAAGGGATAATAAGTGGACTACAGAATCCCTCCTTTATTCGCGCCGCCCGCTCTTCCAAAATATCGACTGCAATTAATTTATCGAAACTACTAAAAGCATTTACGAATTGGAAAAATTCCCCCCAGCCCGCCCCTAATTCTAGTACAAAGCCTCCTTTAATTAAACGAACCTCTTTTTCGAAAGGCTCCATAAAAGGCCTAAAACGCTGTCGGCAAATAGTTATCCCGGTGTATCTCTTAACCGGATGATTTAGACTATACTCTCGTTTTATTCTATACGTATTAAATTATTTGAAACCCGTTTAGATAACTAAGGCGCCCATAATATTCTCCATTATATAACGAATTAAATTAATAGGTATTACCGTCATAAGTCCGGGCAAAGTTGTCGCCGAATCAACGCGGCTAGGAATATAAGATGAAACAAAACCGATTATGTGCGCCCTATTATTGAAAACGGGCCCACCGCTTACCCCTTTTATTGCGACCCCATCAACCAAATACGCCGGCGGGTCGATAACATATCCCGAAATTACACCGCGGAAAAAACACAGTTCAGGTCCGACGAAACCTGGGAACCCGAGCCAGCCGACCTCCGCACCCCTTGCCAGCATAGATTCTAAAGGGAATAGCGGTAACAAATCCTTTATACTAAAAATCGGCTTGCTTTCTTTTCCTATTATAAGTGCCGTATCAAAATAATCGGGGCCGCAACGATAAATAGCGCAATCTTCCCTATTTAAAAGTAACGGGTCTTTCTTATTCGCAGGGACAAGAGATATATTTTCGGCATCTTCTATTAATTCGGAAACAACGTGCCAAGCTGTTACTAAAGCGAAAGCGTAAGTTTTATCGGCCTCCCTTGCCCCCAACGAAACTAAAAAACAAGTACCAACCCTATCACCGGCTAATAAATTAAAAGTAGCTTTTGATACTTCGTCTACGGCCTGGTCCCACGATAACTCTGGGTATGTCTTTTCAACCATTTAGGTTTTCCTTTGGTAGGAAATTACTGTTCATGTTTTTAGTATTAAGGGAACCTTATCTGAGTTCCTTTAATAATTTCTCCAAAGCCTCCAGCCCCGCCGCCTCGGCCTCCCGCGCCGCGCGGAGCGCCTCGGCCGCTTCGGCCCGGCGGCCCTCGTCCTCGATATGCTCCGGCCGGCGTTCGCGGAACGGGAAGAGCTCGGCGACCTTCTGCAAGTTCGCGGTCACGACTTCGTAACCGGCTATCGCCTCGTCGAACGAGCCGGCCGGGCCGCCGAGGCGCTCTTTGGCCTCTTTCAGGAAATCGACGGCGAAACCGCGGCACTCGTGCCAGACGGCGGCGTTATAGGCCGTCCCGAAACCATGAGCCACGTTGCCCTCGAGGGCTTTTACCCATCTATCGAATCCAGCCAAGCCCGCTTTATATTTGGGGTAAACCCACTTGGCAGGGCTTTGGGCGAACGCGAGCGCGAACGCCAGCGCCTCCCGGACCGCCTTCCGGTCGTCGGCCGCCTCGCCCCTGGTCACCGAATACATCTCGAGGATGCCGATGTCGGTCTCGCCCAATTCCCGCCACGGCTTGGGGCCGGCGCCGTCGCAGCACGTCGGGCCGGAGTAATAATAACCCACGTCGTCGTAGCCGTAGACGACGTAATACTCCGGGACGTCGAGCTCCCAGCCGTACGTCGGCAGGCCGTTGTCAAGCGCCAGCGTCGTGCTCTCCCAGATCAATTTGCGCTTCTCGTCGAAATCGGCATCGTTCCGCGTCGCGCTCAGGCCGGGACTCGCGTAGCCGACGTTGCGGCCCAGCTTCCGCAGCATTTCGGTATTCCAGGCCGTGGGGCCGCTGGGGCAGACGACGTCGTGCATATTAATTATGAACGCGTGCCCCGTCGCGCCGAAGAGCCACCCGTCGGAGACGTCGACGTTCAAATAATCCAGGCACCCTTTGACGCAGCCGAGGTGCGAGACCCACCGCGGCTTCCACTTTAAACCCTCGAGCATCTTTCCCATCGTCATGCCTCCTTGACCCTGCTTTCCGCCAATTTCGTCGCGAAGAGCTGCTGCGCGCGCAACAGCGACGCGAGCAACGACGCCAGAAAGATTTTAACGTCGTCCCTTTCGGCCAGCAAGTCCCGAATTCTTTGGGCGACGTCGCCGGCGGCCTCCTCCGCGGCGCCGCCGTCGACCCAGCGTTCTATCGGCCCGAGATATTCTTCCAAGAGCGCCGCCCGCTCGAAGCCGTCGGTGCCGCGCCGCGGCATAGCCCCGCGCCACTTGCCGGCGCCGACGCTGGAGATGATTATGTCGTAGCGGCGGAACATTTTGTGGTGACACGGTTGAAGCTTGCCGTCGCCGCCCAACGCGAAGGCGTCCAGGATCTCGCCGCCCGCGTCCCGTTCTTTTATCTTCGCCTCGAGCGCGGCGCCTACGGAAGCACCTCCCCGTCCGCCAGCCGGATGCGGACCTCGCCGAACTCAGCCGTGCCGTCCGCCCCCACGCGGCCCGTCGCCACCATCAAGACGACGACGCCCGCGGCCTCGTCGAGGTAGTGCTCGCCGCCCCACCACCGCGAACTGACGGTAGCGGGGACGGCGGCGACCTCCTCTTCGGCTAAGAAGTCCTCCAGCGCGAACTTCCGGACCAGCTCGCCGCCCGGGCCGTAGATGACGACGACGTTCGGGCCGTAGCCGACCTGGCCCCACTCGTCGAAGGTGACGACGTACTCGCCCGAGGCCGCGACGAGGACCTTATACGGCGCGTTTGGATTGGCGAGGTCGCGGGCCCATAACTCCTCGGCGTCGCGGCCGGGAAGAGCGCGATACAGGGCGCCGCGCGCCGGCGTCAAGCCGTCGCCGGGGACGACGTGCAGGTAATACGCGTCGTTGGCCGAATAATAATTTTCCTCCTGCGGCTCGGCCCAGGAGTCCGCCGCCGCCGTAGCCGCGCTCAAAACCGCCGCCGCGGCCGTCGCCACAGCTATATATGTGCGGCCCATCGCCGGAACCTCCTCATTAATAATACTATAATAAACGGCCGCGCGAGGCGCCGTCAAGGTTATTTTTCGTTCGGGGTACGGGGAAATAAAAAAACCGGCCGCGAGGGCTGGCAAGGAAAAGGGTGACCGAAATTATTCTTCTACCGTAATAATACCTTCATAAGGCACAAAACCTTCTTTATTAGCCGTAACGGTTATTTCGCCAACGGTGTCGGTTTCTATATCAAAAGATATTAAACCGTCGGCGGCGGTAGTATGCGCTTCGTGTACTTCGCCTTCTTTATAAAGGCAAACGACGGCGTTTTCAACCGGGGCTAACGCCGCATTAAGGACTTCTACATGTATTGTGGAAGCCCCCAGCGCGACCGAAGACTCATGGTTCACGGAACAACTGGTCAAAGAACCTCTACGTATATTTAAAGAGGGATCGCCTAATAAGATATACATACGTATAGTATCCCGGGAACCCCCAGGGAGCACGTAAGAATAATCGTCCCGAACCCAAGCGCAAGTTTTTATTTCATCGCATTTCGCGAGGTCTAAAGCGATGCCTACAGGACGCCCCAAGGGCCCGCCTTTCTCGGGGTAAGCGTTGCGGAAGAAAAACCGGTCTAAATATCCCGCGGGCCTTAATATAGAGGTGGTCGTAGCCCCTATAGAAGCTACGGCAGCGCCGTAGTTCAGCCAATCGTCCGCTATGCACGAATGGTATAAATCGGCGTTGGAACAGCTAGAGCTATAAACTACGGGGGTTTTATCTCCATTATTCAAATTAGCAATATCACTTGAAGTCCAACTATCCCCAGAATAACTCCAATTTGCCCAAGCGCTATAATTACCATGGCCTTTATAATTCACTACGTACCGGCCTTGGTCAATAGAAGCTGTTAAATCGGAATTGCGGTTGGTCTTGCCGTATTTTTTTTCGAAACTTGGCAGCGGAGAACCTTTATACGGCCAACCGGCTATATCGTCTTTACATTGTTCAAAGCTAAACCCCGGAATGGGCACACTGCCCCTATGCGCAACTAAAAGAACGTTTGGGGCCCAAACTCCTGGCTCAACGCCGTTTTTGTAATCTATTATTTGGTTAATGATATCGCTTAATAACGAAGGCGAATGACCGGGTATGCGGCCTACAGAAATATCGGGTATACTATCGCTACCCTTAACACATGCGTAATAATGGTCGGAAGGTACAACTTTGTAAGGAGGCATCCACCAATACTCTTCCGGGTATTCACGAGGATATATAAAAGGGGGTATATCTTCGAAATCCCCTACGAGTAATACGTATTTTAGAATACCGTAACCCTCGCACGTTTTATATATATATTTCCAAATATTATATGACGTAGGTCGGCCCGGGATTTTCGGAATCTCATCTACCCTTTGAACGAAACAAGAAAACCCATGTTTATTGAGCCAACCTTTAAAAGGGTTCAAGGTAGTTACGAATTCCGGCGCAGTAATTATAAGATAATCTCTATCGCCCAGGTCCCAACCGGTTTCGGGGAGGTTTAAAAAATCGTAGTTAATTATATTTTGCCCGTACATTTCGGCGTAATCCTGTTCTATCGCGTAAGTAGGGTCTTCTTGCGTATTGTCGTAAGAGACATCTTCGTAAACTAGCTCGTATTTAAAATAATACGTTACTTCTATTTCATCTAAAGCCGGATAATATCTTACCAGTAAAAAGCCAGGCGCCGTTACTCTTAAATCCCGCCACAGCGCCGCTCCGGCGTACGCTAAAGTTTCTTCCGGAAAGAACCCCGCCGACGAATAAAACCCGTCATCTATAACGAATTCCCATTCCTCGTCCCCCGCTAAGGGTTTTTGCGTCGGGAAAATATGGTAGCCTTCTAACGTATACGAATCAGTATCTAGTATATTTAAACCTACGTCCTTCGTACCCGGTATGGCGATCATCTCCGATATAAAAGGTAATGCGGGTAAACCTACGTTCTCCGTATTTACGTAACCGGGAATTTCTATATATTGATAAACATCCGCTTCGATTTCGATATCCTCCACCCACATACCGGGGATAGTTACCTCAACAACCGTATGGTCCGCGTCAGAACTTAAAACGTTGACGGTTGGGGGAGCGCCCTCTTCCCCGCCCGGGGGAAACGCAACCCACGTAGCCGCTTGAACGGGAGTTAAACTTATTACCGCATAGACTATTAAAACTGTTAATATGCGCATTTCGACACTCCTTTCCCGGTTTTTAATTCGGTACTTGTATTTTATATATCCCGTAATTCCATCTTATCCCGTGAAACGCGAGCCAATCCCCTTTCGGACTCCACGTAGGCGTCCGCGCCATGGAATCCGGTAAGCCCGGCGGCGTTTGGACAACCCTTATCGCTCCGCCATTGAAGGGGTCGATTAGGTATATATTAAAATCTTCGCCCTGTTTCCTGACGACGGCCAGCCACCTCCCGAAAGGATGCCACGCGGGGTCGAGACCTTCAGTAATGAACTTCGTACGACGGGTTTTAATGTTGACGGTCGAGACCAAAAACTCGTCTCCGGGCGGATATTCGGCGTAAACCACGTCCTCGCTATTAGGCGCCCACTCCGGCGAAACCGCGCAGCCGGGGGCCGTCAATTCCCTCGGCTCCCCTCCTTCGGCGGGCACGATAACAATACTTGATTTATAACCTGTAACCCTCGAGTACGCGATATATTTCCCGTCGGGGGACCAGGACGGGTCGCCCGCTTCTTCGCCGACGAATAGCGTAGCCTCCGGCTCCGGGAAATCGATCTTGTATAACTTAGAACCCGAAACCCCCATATCTATGCCCTCGAGTACTATCGTTTCGCCGTCCGGCGACCAATCGAGGTCGTAAACCTCCAGCTCCGGTGTCGGCGTAATCTTTTTTAAGTTCCTCCCGTCCGGGTCGCAATAATATATACTATTGCCGAAACCGACCGCTATAACGTCCTTGGAACTCCACGACGGCTCGCCCCCTACTTCCATTAGAACGGGAATAACGCCGTCGGCCACTGGTTCTTCAGGGCCGCAACCCCAAAATAATATTATACATAATATAAAAACTATCCTCTGCATTTCACCGTTTACCTTACGTTTTTTATTTAACATAACCCCCCCTTTTTTGTCAAGTATTTTTTTTATAGTTAATTAAAAACATCACCTTTAAAAACGCCTTTCGGTCCGTTTTGTTTTTAAACGTTCGAACCGTTTTATAGCAACTTCCGCTCCCGGGCCGCGCGCTCGAGGTCCTCGCGGAAGGCCGGGTGGGCGACGTTGACCAGCTCCCGGGCGCGGCCTTGCAGCGACTTGCCGTGCAGCGACGCCACGCCGAACTCCGTCACGACGTAGTGCACGTCGGCGCGGTTGGTCACGACGCCGGCGCCGGGTTTCAGCTTGTCGACGATGCGGGATACCTCGCCGCCCTTGGCGGTGGAGGGCAGCGCAATAATGGGCTTGCCCCCTTTGGAATACGCCGCCCCTCTAATAAAGTCCACCTGGCCGCCGAAGCCGGAGTAGATGCGGGTCCCGATAGAGTCCGCGCACACCTGGCCCGTGATGTCCACCTCGATGGCGGAGTTGAGCGCGACCTGTTTCTCGTTCTGCGCGATGACGAACGGGTCGTTGACGTAGTTCTGGGGGTGGAACTCGAAGACCGGGTTGTTGTCGATGTAGTCGTTGAGGCGGTGGGTGCCGAGGGCAAAGCCGGCGATGACCTTGCCGCGGTGCAGCGTCTTCTGCGCGTTGGTGACGATGCCGTTCTCGATGAGGTCGATGACGCCGTCGGAGAACATCTCGGTGTGGATGCCGAGGTCTTTGTGGCCGCCGAGCGACGCCAGGACCGCGTCCGGAATTTCGCCGATGCCCATCTGTATGGTGGAGCCGTCCTCGATAAGGCCGGCGACGTAGCCCCCTATTTTCATCCCCGTCTCGGAGACCTCTCCGGCGCCGGGCAGCTCCTTGAGGGGCTCGTCGACCTCGACGATATGGCTTAGCTTGCGGACGTGGATGAAGGAGTCCCCCAGCGCCCGCGGCACCTGGGGGTTGATCTGCGCGATTACGTATTTAGCCTTCTCTGCGGCGGGCTTGGTCACGTCGACGCCCACGCCGAAGGAGCAGAAGCCGTGTTCGTCGGGCGGCGAGAGGTTGCACAGGACGACGTCCACGTCGTAGAAACCTTCCAGTATGAGGTTGCCTATTTCGTAGAGGTAGATGGGTATGTACTCGGCGCGGCCCTCGTTCACCGCCTCCCGGGCGTTGGGCCCGGTGAAGTAGGCGATGTGGCGGAAGTGGGGCGCCATCTCCGGGGCCATATAGGGCGCGGGCCCGAAAGTCAAGAGGTGCCAGACCTTGACGTCTTCCAGCTCGGGCGCCCGGGCCGTCATCGCCTCCACCAACGAAATAGGTTCGGCGCAGCCGGGGTGGATGTGAACGTTGTCGGCCGACTTTATGACTTTGACCGCCTCCGCCGCGGTCGTCCGCTTCGATTTATAATCGTGGACCCAGTCCATGGCCTTTCCTTATCCCGCGCCGGGGCGTCGGGCTAAGCTTCGATAAGGTCCTCCACCGGCGTATACTCGAGGTTGAAGAGGTCGCAAATCCGGACGTGGGTGCAGGCGCCGCCGAGGAAGTAAATACCCTTACGGAGGCCGGCGTTGCGCGCCGCGGCCTTGGCCACCCCCACAGCCGCCACCTCCGCCAAATAGGGCTTCAGGTTGCTGTTGAACGCGTACGAGCACGTGCGCGGGACGGCGGAGGCGATGTTGGGGACGCAGTAGTGGATGACGCCGTATTTCTCGAACACCGGGTCGACGTTGGTGGTGGGCCGGCTGGTCTCGACGCAGCCGCCCTGGTCGATGGCGATGTCCATGACGACGGTGCGCGGCTTCATCGTGCGCACCATGTCTTCGGTTATGAGCATCGGCGGCCTGTCGCCGTGGACGTAGGCCGCGGTTATGAGGACGTCGGCATAAGTGCACGCGCGCTCAAGGTTGAGCCGCTCCGCCATATAGGTGATGACCGCGGGCGCGACGGCCTCCGCCCGCCTTAAATTCGCGACCGAAATGTCGAAGAGGTGGGTCTGGACGCCGAGGGCGGTGAAGGCCCTCGCCGCCGTCGTCCCGACGTTGCCGGCGCCCACGATTGCCGCCGACGCCGGCGGGATTCCCGGGAGATTGGCTAGGGCGACGCCGCGTCCCCCCTCGAAGTAGGACAGATACCGGCCCGCGATACTCGGCAGCATGTGGCCCACGAGCTCCGAGATCGCCTTCATCACCGGGAACTCGCCGCCCGCGTCCTCGACGATCTCGTAGCCGATGGCGGCCAGCTTTTTATCCCGCATCGCCCGCACCGCCTCGTCCACCTGGGCGCCGAGCTGCAGCGCGCTGAAGACGATGGCGCCCTCGTTCAGGAGGCCGATCTCCTCCAGCGTCGGCGGCTGGACCTTCGCGACGATGGCGGCCCGGCCGTATACCTCCGACCGCGAGAAGACCACCGTCGCGCCGACCTTCTCGTAATCGCCGTCCGTGAAGCCGGCGTTGCCGCCGGCGCCGTGCTCCACGAAAACGCGGTGGCCTTCCCGCGCCAACGAGTAGGCCCCCATCGGCGTGACGACCACGCGCGTCTCGGCCGTTATCTGTTCTTTGGGAACGCCTATATCCATAATAATGTCCCTCCGGAGCGCTTTTACGGCTGCCTCCGCGCCGGTCCTCGCCACCCTTTATAATACTATCCCCGGCGGCGGTCAACCGAAATCTGGACATGTCTCGGGCCGGCCGAAAAAGTAAACGGCGTCTAATAAAACCGCGTACTTTGTGTAGGATTTCACTTGACACCTCGACCCCGATATAATATATTTTATGGGCGTTGCCGCCCGCGAGGCGGAGCGCCGGCCGACGCGACGGCCTAAAGTTCGCGCCCGCCCTTTCCACTTGCTCCTTGCCCGAGCGTACCGCCGCTCGCTTAGGCCCATACCCCTTGCCGGGGCGTGGGCTTTTTTGTCCCGCCGGGCGAAAGTCGCTTACGATGACCATCACCAAAACGGACCCCAACTTCAAATACGAGGTCGCCGCAGAGCCCGGGGGCGAGGCCGTCAAGTACTGCTTCGCGTGCGGCACCTGCACCGCGGCCTGCCCCGTCCGCGCTATTGACGAGCGTTACAACCCGCGTAAGATAATCCGGATGATACTCCTGGGCCTGCGGGAACGCGTCCTGGCTTCGGATTTCATTTGGCTCTGCTCCACCTGCTACTCGTGCGAGGAGCGCTGCCCCCAGGGGGTCTCCTTCGCCGAGATAATCACCGCGGTTAAGAACATCGCCGCCCGGGAGGGCAAGCTGCACCCGTCGTACGCGACCCAGCTCGAGCTCCTAAAAAAATTCGGCCGCCTCTACGAGCTGGAGGAGTTCGACAACAAGAAGCGTACCAAAATGGGCCTGGCCGAGCTCAAGACCACTTGCGACGAAGTAGGCAAGCTGCTGGAAGAATCGTAACGCCCTAATTTATGGAAAATAAATACGCCCTCTTCCTGGGCTGCACCATTCCGCTGCGCGGCCGCCAATACGAGAAGTCGGCCGTGGAGGTCGCGCGCCTCTTCGGCGCCGAGCTCGAGCCGCTCCAGGATTTCGCCTGCTGCGGCTTCCCCATCAAATCCGCCACCCGCGAGGGGACGCTCCTCTTGGCCGCCCGCAACCTGGCCGTCGCGGAGGAGGCCGGCCTGGAGGTCCTGGCGCTGTGCTCGAGCTGCGCCTCGGTCCTGGCCGAGGCCGCGCAGGAACTGGCCGAGGATGACGAACTTCGCGCCCGCGTCAACGAGAAGCTCGCGAAAGTGGGCCGCAAGGTCGAGAGGCCGCCGCGCGTCCGCCACTTCGCCCGCTGGCTCTACGAAGAGGTCGGGCCGGAGGCGATTAAAGATAAAGTAGTCGTGCCGCTCGGCGACTTCCGCTTCGCCGTCCACTACGGCTGCCACTACCTCAAACCCACCCGGGCCTTCCACGACGCCGAGGACGCGGAGGCGCCCCACTCGCTCGGCGAGCTCCTCCGGGCGACCGGCGCCGACGTCGTCGAATACGCCGAATACAAGAAGTGCTGCGGCGGCGCGCTCCTCGGCATCGACGAGGGGCTGTCGCTCAAGATCGCCGGCGAAAAGCTCACGCGGGTCAAGGCCGCGGCGCCGGACGCCGTCGTCCTGGTGTGCCCGTTCTGCGCCGTCATGTACGACGACAACCAGGGCAAAGTCGCGGCTCAGCTCGAGGCCGAGCTGAACATCCCGGTCCTGTTCCTCCCCCAGGTGCTGGGGTTGGCGCTCGGCTTTTCCGCCAAAGATATGGAGCTCAAACTCGCGAAGAATAAATGTGAGAAGTTGCTCGCGGCCTTCGCGGAGGGCTAAATGCCGATACCCGGTTTCGAAAACGCCTTTATCGAACCCGCTAAGTTGCGCGACTACGTATTATCTGAAGAACACCCGATAGGGAGGTATAAAGCAGCAGTATTCAAGAAATTGGGTTATAACCGCGAAAATTGGAAAGCGTTAGATAAAGATATACGCGAACAACTACTCCTACTCGACGCCGAAGGAGAGGAGTCAACAACGTTCGGTAAAAAATACGAAGTGAAGGGAACGTTGAAAGGCCCTTCCGGCGCCGCGATGAACGTCGTCTCAATATGGTTCGTAAAACGCGGCGAAAAGGTACCGACGTTCGTTACGATATACCCGCAAAGGGGGTTGCATGACTTTTAAATTACTCGAGCCGGTGGTTTTAATTAAGGATAAACCCGAGTTCGGCCTTAAAACCGGAGACCTGGGGACCGTCGTCGAAATTTACGACGACCGCGCCGTAGAAGTCGAATTCGTAAAAGCTTCGGGCGAAACGCTCGCCGTCGTAACGCTTTCCGTAGTCGAGGTCCGCGCGGGCGAACGCGACGACGTACTAGCGGTAAGGCCGTCAAAAACGCACCCGTATTAACTATGCCAAATACTTCCTCCGGTAATAAACCCTACGGCCCCGACGGCGCGGTGATGGTAGTGGGCGGCGGCGTGGCCGATCCGGTGGCTTAGGAACGCTGTAAACGCGAGGAGGTAAAAATATGGACGCCCTCGAGCGCATATCGGTGGACCCCAACGTATGCCACGGGAAGGCGTGCATCAAAGGGACGCGGATTATGGTTTCGGTTATTCTCGATAACCTCGCCGCGGGTTCGACGGCCGAAGAGATAATAAAAAGCTATCCGTCCCTCACGAAAGAGGATATTCAGGCGGCCGTCGCTTACAAAGAAACTACGTTATGAAAAACGTTCGACGGCTGATACCGCGATTAGATAAAGAACCCCCCGCGGGCGAAATCCGGGTAGTCGAGGAATCGCTAATCCGCATCCGCGGCGAGGAATAATGAGTAACGAATCATCCAAATCCTCTCGGGAAGTCGTGGGCGCGGTGATGGTGGTGGGCGGCGGCGTGGCCGGCGTCCAGGCCGCGCTCGACCTCGCCAACGCCGGCTTCAAGGTTTACCTCGTCGAGAAAAGCCCGGCCATCGGCGGTATGATGGCCCAGCTCGACAAGACCTTCCCCACCAACGACTGCTCGATGTGCATCCTGGCGCCGAAGTTGGTCGAGGCCGGCCGCCACGAGAACATCGAAATCGTCACGCTGGCCGAGGTGGAGAAGGTCGAGGGCGAGGCCGGTAACTTCAAGGTAACGCTGCGCAAAAAGGCGCGGCACGTGGACCTCGCGGCCTGCAACTCGTGCGGCGATTGCATGGCCGCCTGCCCGCGGCTGATATACCCCGACAAGACGGTCATCGAGGTCGGCGACGTCACCGTTCGGGTCAAGCCCCTGGGCGGCGACGACTGGTAAAAACTGGCGCGTAAGAAGGAGGACGGCCGTGCCTACGGCCACGCAGGTTAACGAATCGGAACGAGCGGCGGCCATCATCGAGGATTACAAAGCTAAGCCGACGTCGCCCGTCATGCTCCTCCAAGACCTGCAGGCGGTTTACAATTACGTTCCCGCTGAAGCGATGGCGCTGGTGACGCGCGAGCTCGGCATCCCGCTGGAGCAACTTTACGGCCTCGCGACGTTCTATAAAGCCTTCTCCCTCCAGCCGCGGGGCAAACACAATATCAAAGTATGCCAGGGAACGGCGTGCGTCGTGCGCGGCGCCGCGGACATCCTGGAGGGATTTTTGCGGGAGCTCGGCTTAAAAAGACCGGGCACCACCGACGACAAATTGTTTACGCTCGAAGTCGTAAACTGCGTCGGCGCCTGCGCGCTGGGGCCGGTCGTCGTCGCGGACGGCGAATACTTCGGCGGCATGAACACGGCCAAGGTCAAAGAGGCCGTGGCGGAAGTGAGGACCCGGGGAGCGGAAACGGCGGCGTAAATGACCAACAAAATAAGCACGCCGAAAGACTTGGAAAATTTCCGCCGGGCGATAATCGCCGGCCGGGACCCGGCGCGAAAAATAGTGAGCGTGTGCGCCGGCACGGGCTGCCGGGCGTACGGCTGTTCGGCGGTAGCAGACGCCATCGCGAGCGAGCTCGAGAAAACCGGCCTGACGGCTAAGGTGGAACTCGTGACCACCGGCTGTCACGGCCTGTGTGAGAAAGGGCCCCTCGTCCTCATAAGGCCCGACAACGTCTTCTACCAGCGCGTCAAGCCGAAGAACGTCCCCGAAATAATCGAAA